>NZ_MUXF01000019.1:8718-181908 GCF_003063295.1 Arcobacter lacus | reverse complement strand
TGAGGAAATGGAGATGGATGTTCACCAGCTGCTACAAGACCTGCAATGTGTGCAATATCAGCAAATAAAATAGCTCCAACTGAATCTGCTATTTCTCTAAATCTTTTAAAATCAATCTCTCTTGCATATGCGCTAGCACCACAAACGATTATTTTTGGTTGAGTAATTTTTGCTATCTCTTGAACTTTATCATAATTGATTCTTCCATCAAGTTCAACACCATAATAGAATGCTTGATAGTTTTGTCCAGAGAATGATGGTTTAGAACCATGAGTTAAATGTCCACCATGAGATAAATCCATACCTAAGATTTTATCACCAGCTTTAATTAAAGCAGCATAAACTGCACCATTAGCTTGGCTTCCTGAATGAGGTTGAACATTTGCAAATTTACAACCAAAGATTTTACAAGCTCTATCAATTGCTAATTGTTCTACTTTATCTGCTTGTTCACATCCTCCATAATATCTTTTATATGGATAACCTTCTGCATATTTATTTGTAAATACACTTCCCATTGCTTGCATTACTGCTGGAGATGTGAAATTCTCACTTGCTATCATCTCTAAGTGAGTTGTTTGTCTTTTTAACTCCTCTTCTATGATATCATATACTTCTACATCTGCCTCTTTTAATTTCGCTTCTGTTATATAACTCATTTCTTCTCCTTTTTATTTTTAAAATAGTAACTTAAAGTGAAGGAATAAAACAATCCAAAAATTGCTATTTTTTTAATCTTCTTTTTCGTCATTATTTTTTATAACTTTTACATCAGCAAAAGCCATAATTTCTAAATAAAAACTATCATAATCTTGAGCTGCTGCAAAATCTATTGATTTGATAATATCTGTAAATGGTATCTCTTTTGCTTCTTCTAAAGTTTTTCCAAATTTGCAATTGAATTTCCAAATGTTAAACTCTTCTGGAAGTTTTTTACTTTTTTCTCTTTTTATATATTTTCTAACTTCATTTTTGATTGAATCTACTTGTCTTGCTACATTTTTATTTGTAACTTTTAATTGAAATGTTTTTTTCATAATTTATCCTTTATGCTTGGAATTATATCAAAGTAAATATCAATTTTTGAGCGATATAAAATAACTAAGATAATTTTTGATATAATCGACCAATTTTCAAGGAAAACATAACACAATGAATCATTTTTTAATTACGCTATTTCTTGCTATTTTTGTTTCTACAGTTTTGAATATAATTTTTAAGAGATTTGGGATTTCTCAAATAATTGGATATATTTTAACTGGGACTTTGCTTAGTTATTGGTTTCATTTTAATGGAGTAAATATTGACTCCCTAGAAGCGATTGCAGAGTTTGGAATAGTGTTTTTGATGTTTACTATTGGACTTGAAATAAGTGTTGATAAAATCAAAAGAATGAAAGAAATACTTTTATTAAATGGTTTTTTACAAGTTGCAATTAGTGCTATTTTGATTTATTTAGTTGGATATTATATCTTCGAGTTAGAAGCTGAAGTTGCAGTAATTGTAGCTTTAGCATTTTCTTTATCTTCAACAGCAATTGTTTTAACATATTTAAAACAATCAAAAGATATTCATACTCCTTATGGAGAAAAAGCAACAGCAATTTTAATATTTCAAGATTTAGCTGTAATTCCAATCTTACTTTTAATCTCTTTTTTGACAAATGATACTTTAGCTATTGAGGAAGTTATCACAAAAACTTTGATTTCTGCTATTTTGATTATTTTATATATGTTTGTAATTGGTAAAAAAGTCATAAATTGGCTTTTGAAATTTGCTTCAAATAGTAGTATGGATGAGATATTTTTAGGAGCAGTTTTATCTATTGTTGTTGGTGCTTCACTTTTAGCTGAAGAGTTAGGTTTTACTTACTCTTTAGGTGCATTTATTGCGGGAATGATAATCGCTGATACAGACTTTAGTATAAAAGTTGAATCAGAAATAGCAAGCTTTAAAGATTTACTTTTAGGGACTTTCTTTTTCAGTGTTGGTGCAAAAATAGATATTTTGTATTTTTTCCATAATTTACATTTGATTTTGGCTATTTTTGTAGGAATTATGATAATAAAAGCTTTAGTTGTTTATGTGATAATTAGAAGAAAATCAGATAGAAGTATTTCTGTAAAAACTGCAATTTCTCTTTGTCAAGTCGGAGAATTTTCATTTGTTATATTTACACTTGCTTCAAGCAAAAATATAATACCTGCTCAAACAGCAGACTTTTTAATGTTGATTTCAGTTTTATCTATGATTTTAACACCATTTATTGTAAATAATATCTATAAATTATCAGCATTTATAGCAGAAGACTATTTTGAATCAGATAATATCACACCTCTAAAAGATAAAAATCACGTTGTTGTTTGTGGATTTTCTATCTTAGGAAAAGTAATAGCTATGGATTTAACGGAAAGAAATATTCCTTTTGTAATTATCACAAACGATTTAAGACAAGTTTTAACAGCTAGGAAACTAGGTTATCGTTCATATTTTGGACACTTAAATAAAAGACAAGTTTTAGAATCTTTAAAAGTAGATGAAGCTTCTAGCGTTATCGTAACTGTTAGTGATACTCCTAGAAAAAGATTGATTTGTGAAGCTGTTTTGAATTTTCATAAAGAGGCTAGTATTTTATTAAAAATTGAATCAGTGGAAGAAAAACTTCAATTAAAAGATTTAAATATAAAAAGATTTGTTCATGCTCACACTGAAGTAGGGCGATTGTTGGTTGAAGAAGCAGCAATAGATTATGAAAATTGTAAGAAGTGAAATATTTTCATTTTTTAAATCTACATAGATATAACCTAAATTTTGAATCTTTTAAAACTCTCTATAAAATAGGGCTTTGAACTATCTCAAAGACCTGTTTTATTCTCTTTAGTAACTCTATCTTAAGAAAAGCTTTGTTATTTTAGAAGACATTACATAAAAAGGAGAATTATGAAATCAACAGTTTTAAAACCTGTTTTTATACCCGCAGTCGTCTTTATTACCTTATTGGTAGTATTTACTTTTATCAATCCTGCTTTATCCAAGGATATTTTTACCACCACCAAAAATTTTATAGCTGATAAATTTGGTTGGCTTTATATGTTAAGTGTTGCAATTTTTACTATTTTCGCTCTATTTTTAGCTTTCTCACCATTTGGTAAATTCAAACTAGGTCCTGATCAATCAAAACCCGATTACTCTAATTTTTCTTGGTTTTCTATGCTTTTTTCTGCTGGAATGGGTATAGGAATAATGTTCTGGGGAGTTGCTGAACCAATAGTTCACTATACAAATCCACCCGTAGGTGAACAAAGTATTCAATCTGCAAAAGATGCTATGGGAATAGTATTTTTTCACTGGGGATTAAACGCTTGGGCTATTTATGCAATAGTTGGTTTGGTTTTAGCTTATTTTTCCTTTAGACATGGACTTCCTTTGACTATTCGTTCGGCACTTTATCCTTTAATTGGTGATAAAATATATGGAAAAATTGGACATAGTGTTGATATTATTGCAGTTTTAGGAACAATATTTGGTGTTGCTACAACTTTAGGATTTGGAGTTTTACAAATAAATTCTGGATTAAACTATGTTTTTAACATAGAAGTTGGGCTTAATACACAAATTATTTTAATTGTTCTTATTTGTGCAATAGCTTTAGCTTCGGCTGTATTAGGTCTTGATAGTGGAGTTAAAAAGTTATCTATTCTAAATGTATATTTGGCTTTTTTTTTACTTTTATTTGTATTTATTGCTGGTCCAACATTTCATCTTTTAAATGCTTTTGTTCAAAATGTTGGAACATATTTATCAAGTGTTGTAGAAAAAACTTTTAATTTATATGCTTATGAAGAAAAATCATCTTGGATTAGTTCTTGGACACTATTTTATTGGGCTTGGTGGATTTCTTGGGCTCCATTTGTAGGAATGTTTATATCTCGAATTTCAAGAGGAAGAACCATAAGAGAGTTTGTTGTTGGAGTTTTATTTGTACCTGTGGGTTTTTCTTTTCTTTGGATGACTGTGTTTGGAAATAGTGCTTTATATTCTATAATAAATGAAGGATATACTACTTTAGCATCAGCTGTTTCAAGTGATGTAACTATTGCACTTTTTAAGTTTTTAGAACACTATCCTTTTTCTACAATAACTTCATTTTTTGCAATAATTTTGGTTGGTATATTTTTTATAACATCTTCAGATAGTGGCGCTCTTGTAGTTGATACAATATCAAGTGGAGGAAAGATATATAATCCCGTTTGGCAAAGAGTTTTTTGGGCGCTTTCTCAAGGTGTTGTGGCTATTGCTATGCTTGTTGCTGGTGGGCTTGAAGCTTTACAATCAGCTGCTATTGTGGTAGCTTTACCTTTTGCTATTGTTATGCTTGTTGCTTGTTGGGGAGTTTATAAAGCTTTAAATTTAGAGTATATTAGAAGTGAAAGCTTAAAACATCATATGAATGCAGGAAGACATGGAAGTATAATTGGAAATTGGAGTTTAAGACTTAATAGAATTATAGAATTTCCAAAAGTTAAAGAGGCAAAGAAATTTATAAATGAAGATATAATTGAAGCTATGAATACGGTTAAAAATGAGCTTGAGAAACACTCTTGGATAGTTCAAGTTTCAAATGACAAGGGAAAAGCCATTTCAAAACTAAGAGTTGAACACTCAAATGATTTTGATTTTATATATGAAGTTCGAGCAAGAAATTATGATATGCCAGATTATGCCTATCCAGAAAATGAAAATCCTACCAATGAGCAAAAGAAGTATGCAAGAGCCGAAGTATTTTTGCAAGATGGAAATAAAACTTATGATATTTATGGATATGATGTAGATGCTATAATAACGGATATAATAGATCAATTTGAGAAACATAGACACTTTTTAAACAATACCTCTAGTTTAAATCCAGCTGTTCCTGTTGATTAAAAGAGAGTTTCTCTCTCTTTTAAATTTCTATTCCAAAGTAATATTTTACTAAATACCCAATCAAAAATGAGATTATTGCAACACCAAAAGTTATAGCTGACATTTGTAAAATTCTTTTTGTAAAACTTAAATCTTTTGCAACACTTATATAAAAATTATATGAAACAATAGCAATAAATGCACAAATAAACATTAAAATTAAAGATTCGATAATAGAATCAAATATGAAAAATGGAATTACTAAAATAGCAGTTGTAAGAATATATGAAACTCCAGTATAAAGTGAATACGTTAGAGGTTTTATAAGTTCACTTGGATTTTCTTTTGCTTCAAGATATGCTGAACCGGCCATTGACAGCGAAGCAGCTATTCCCATGATAAGTCCAGTAAGTCCAACAACTAAACTTTTGTCAAAAGCAAAAGCAATACCACTTAATGTCCCTGTTAACTCAACTAAAGCATCATTCATACCTAAAACTATTGCACCTGCATAAATAAGTTTTTTATCATGCAACATATCAATAAGAGCAAATTCATGTTCAGTTTCTTGTTTATAAATATTTCGTGATTCTGGATATATTTCAAAAAGTTCTTTATAAAACTCTTCTGCTCCAGCTTCTCTTTTTTCTAAAGATTTTAAAGCAAAAGATGTACCAAAAATTTTTACAAGAAAAAGATACCAAAATACTATTATATTTTGTGCTTTCAATTGTTTATTTGTGATTTTTACCCAAAAATCGTAGTGACTTTTTTCTTCATTTGCAATTTTTTCAAATATTTTTTTATTTTCTTCATTTTTTTGAAAAAGAGATAAGGCTTTATAAATAGTATAATCATTTATCTCGTTTTGTTGTTGTTTTAGAGCTTTTTTTAGTTTTTCTTTATCTGATGAGATAATATTCATTTTTTCCCTTTATAATACTGTAATTTTATTTTTCCCACTATTTTTTGATTTATACATTGCTTCATCAACTCTTATTAATGCACTTTCTTTAGTTTCTAGTTTTTTCACCATTGTTAAACCAAAACTAGCAGTAACATTAAAAGAACAAATTTCTACCAATTCCATATCTTCTTCAATGACTTTTCTTAAGTCTTCACAAATTATTTTTGAATTTTCAAGTGGTGAATCAATCAAAGCTATGATAAATTCTTCTCCACCCCATCTTGCGATTAAATCAGTTTCTCTAATACCAGAAGCCAAAATATTAGCAACTCTTTTTAAAACTAAATCACCTTTTTGATGACCAAATTGATCATTTATTCTTTTGAAGTTATCTACATCTAAAAATATTAAAGATATTTCAGTCTCTTTTCTTTTTTTCAATAATATTTGATTTTTTAGTTTTTCTTCAAAATCTCTTCTATTTGGAATATTTGTTAAAGGGTCATAAACTAAAAGATACTCTAATTTTTTACTATAGTTTTTTATTATTAAAGAAATAAGAATTGAGATAATAGATGTAACAAAAATTGAACCTAATAAGTTCAAATAAAATACATCATGAGCATCTTTTGTAAAATCACTTAAATTTGCTTCAATAGTTAAATATAAATCTAATTCAGGAATATATTTTGTATTTAAAATATATCTATTTCCTTTATTTGAATATTCAATCGTATTTGCTTTTTTTGATAAAATAACATCTTTATACTCTTTCAAACCTTCATATTCATCTAAATTTTTTTTACTATTTATTTGTCTTTCAGATAGAACAACTTTTCCATCTTCATTAAAAAAAGTAACAATAAACTTATGTTTTGATCTAAAAGATTTTAGTAAATCATCAATATACGAGATTTTGATAGCAACTCCAGTAGCTCCTAAAAAGTGATACTCTTTGTCAAAAATTTTGTAATTTATAAACATAATTAGATTATTTGATAAATGTTCATTGAAATCTAAATTTATTTCATGTTTGTTTTGAGTATTTTTAAAATTAAAATACCACTTATCCGTTGGATTATTTTCATCTACTTTTTCTACAAAACCACTTTGAGTATAGTAATTTTTTGTTTTATCTGACACTAAAAATGTATTAAACATATCATATTTATTTTTGATAGCTTCTAGGTATCTTTCTATTCTTTGATTATTTTCTTCATCATTTGCAAGCCATTCTTGAACGAAAGTATCATTTGCCATCATAGAAGAAACTAAGTATGGTTGAATGATATTTTTTTGTATATCTGTATAAATATTGTCTAAAGATAAGGGTAAAGCTTGTTCTTTTAACTGGCTTTGAGCACTTCTTAATGAAACTATATAATTTATAAATGAAAGTAATATAGAAAAAAAGATTAATAAAACAGTGATTAGTACAACAACTTTGTATTTTGATTTTAACAGCATGTATTTTCTTTTAAATTAGATAGATTAGGATACACTCTTCTTTTATAAAAAAAACTTAATTAAAATAGAACTTTTTTTAATAAATGTATATATTGTATGCATTTTTGAGAAGAATTTGAGTATTAAAAACCTGTAACTATATTTTTATAATTACAAGTTTTTTTAAAAATTAAAATGAATATTTCATGCTTATTATACCATTAACAGGATCACCATAATTATAACTAGACGTACTATATCCAATATAATATGTTTTATCAAATAAATTATTGATATTTAGTTGTGTTGATAAATTTTTACTAAATTTATATGAAGCCATCAAATCAACAACTGCATAAGCATCTTGAGTGATTTCTCTTGTAGCAGATTTACTATATCCTTTACTTTTCCAGTTTATTCCTGCTCCAAAACTAAAATCATTTATTGTATATTTTGTAAAGATATTTATATTATTTCTTGGTATAGTCGTATTCACTTTCTCTTTATTAGCATCTTTTGCTTCAAAATGAGTAAATCCTGCGCTAATATCCCAATTATCAGTGATTTCTCCACCAATTTCAAGTTCGATTCCTTTTGAAGTTACACCTTCCATACTTTTATAAGCTTGTTCTGTTCCTCCTGAACCATTTACAAATTCACCAGGTATTGATTCTGCAACATTATCTTGCTCTAATCTAAATAGAGTTAATCCAGCATTTAACTTTTTATCAAAATATTCCCCCTTGATACCAACTTCATAATTGCTTCCTTCTTTTGGATCTAAGATAGAGCCACTTTTATCTCTAACATTACCTTGTGGTAGAAAAATATCTGTATAACTCATATAAGCTGAGTGATTTTCATCTATATCATAAACTAAACCAACAAAAGGTGTAAATACATTGTCATGGTCATATTTTGTTCTGCTATTTGTATCCCAACTATAACTATCATATTCCCAAGTTGTAAGTCTTGAACCAAGAATTAGTTTTAAATCATCCACTAATTCAAATTTTCCAGTAAGATAAACCGATTTTTGTTCTGTATCTGCATCTTGTCTTAAAATATTTCTCCCCAAATTTGGCTCATTCACAAACTCACTACCATCTTGAGTGAAATAATTAGTAATATTGTATTTTCCTGTAAATTCTGGTTTATACTTTTTATCATTTTCTCTATTATATTGCGTTCCTACAATTATTTCATGTTCTTTTTTTGCTAATTCAAATGGGATAGAAGCATAAATATCTATACTATCTTTTTTAATCTTTTCAGGATATTTACCATAACCAGCAGTTAAACCAGAACCATCTTTATTTAAAGTACCTTGAATATTTGTAAAATTTCTATCTTTTGTATAAATTTCATTATGAGAGTATGCAGCATTTAATAAAATATCATTATCAAAGTAGTGTTTTATATCTGTAAAATATGAAGTTATACTTGTATTCCATTCACTCCAATCGAAGTTATAACTTTTAGAACGGCTAAAATCAGTTTTTGTTCCATCACTATAAAATGCAGGTAAAGAAGAACCTCCACCCATAATACCATCTCTATTATTCTCTTCATAGCTTGCACCAGCTGATATCGTAGTATTATCTGTAATATCAGTATCAACTACACCATAAACTAAACTATTTTCTTGACTAGTTTTATCTACAAAAGAGTTTTTATCTTTATAACTTGCTACTAATCTTGCTCTAACACTTCCATCTTCATTTAAAGGAGTTTGAATATCTGTTTTTAGTTTGTACATATCCCAAGAACCTGCACTTGCTTCTATATCACCTTTAAATACTTTACTATTTGCATGTTTTCTTACCATATTTATAGAAACAGCAGGATTTCCTGCACCTACCATAAGTCCATTTGCACCTTTTACAATTTCGACTCTATCGTAAGCATCCATATTATAATTATTTATTGTATACCAATTTTGTGTTACAGGAAGTCCATCTAGTAAATAATAATCAAGGTCAAATCCTCTTGAATAATAGGTTGCTCTTCCATCAAATCCTTCAGATACTGACACACCAGTTACTTTTTTTATCAAAGAATAAAATTCATCAGTTTTTCTATCTTCTAACATTTGTTGGCTTATTACCATAACAGATTGCGGAGTTTCTCTTATAGATAAATCAAGTTTTGTAGCAGTTCTCATACTTCCTGTTGTATATGAATCACTATTTTCTGTAATATTTCCTAAATATTTATCATTAACTGAAATTGGCTCTAAAACTGTACCTTTACCTTCAATTTTTTTTATAACAATTGTATTGTTTTTTACTACTGCTTCAAGTCCTGTTCCTTCAAACATGAGTTTTAAAGCTTCATCTAAATTTTGCACATTTTGTATTTTATTTGTATTTTTACCATTTAAAATATTTGTATCCACAATAAAAGGTATATTTGAAAGCTCTGATATTTTTTCAATAGCTTTTGTGGCATTTGTAGTATCAACAGTATAATTTGCTGAATATAAGTTTGTAGCCAGAAGTATGGCTAAGCTTGGTGCTATTAATGATTTTTTTAATAGACTCATTTTCTATCTCCTTTGACTTATAAATATAATTATGAGAATTACTCTCTATAAAAGAAGACGAAAAAGTTTACTATCTCTGACATCAAATTTTGAAATTTTTATTTTATAACAATAATATTATCTTTATTTTCAACTTTAACTGGATGTATTATAGGTAAAACTTTTAAAAAGTTATCAAAATGTTTGACTTCAAAATTCCCACTTATTGGGTATAGTTTTGCTTTTTCTTTTTCAAAAACTATATTTATATCTAAATGTTTTGAGAACTCATTTAATACTTCATTTAAACTTGTTTGTTGAAAACTATATTTTCCATCTTTCCATTGGAGCATTTTCTCGATATTTACGCTATTTTGACTAACTAAATTTGCATTTTTATCAAGTTGTAAAGATTGCCCTTTTGTAACTACTGCTAACTCTTTATCATTTTGCGCTTTTGAAACTTGAACTTTCCCTTCTAAAACATTTACTTGTAATTTATCTTCAAGATTTACAACTTCAAACTTTGTACCTAAAACTTTTACATTTATTCGTTTTGTATTTACTATAAAAGGCTGAGATTCATTTGAAGTTACTTCAAATATTGCTTTTCCATTTGATAGATTTATTACTCTTTTATTTTTATAATATTTAACATTTATAGTTGTATTTGCATCTAAATATATTTTTGAATTATCAGGTAATAAAATATCATTTTGTACTTTGTTTGAAGCTAAATACTCTTTTGAATAAGTTGGAAAATCTACAAAAAGCGAAACAGATACAACACTTAAAATACAGGCAGCAACAAGAGGAATTATTCGTCTTAAAAATCTTCTTTTTCTATTTTCTTTTTCTCTATTTAGTTTTACTTCATTTTTTAGTTCTTCTAAAAAATCTTTTGGTAAGGCTTTTATTTGAGTTATTAATTCTTCATCTCGGATATCTTGATTTGACATTAGATTTCCTCTTTTTTTCTTAGTTTTTCTCTTAATTCTATAGTTGCTCTTGAAATATGTTTTTCTACTGCTAAATATGAGATATTCATTATTTTTGCTATTTCTTCTTTTGTATAGCCTTCTAATATATGTAATACAAAAGCTTCTTTTCTTTTTGGTGGTAGTTTTTTTAGTTCTTTCATCAAAATATCTTGTTGATTTTGTTCTATTGCTAAATCTTCAGGTGCTTTCGATTGTGATATGAAATTTTCTTCTTCATAAGAAATCTCTTTGTAATTTTTGTTTTTTCTTAGTCTATCTATGATGATATTTTTTGCCACTTTGTAAAGTAGGGCTCTTTCATTTTCTATTTCTTGAGTATTTTTTATAGATATAACTTTTTCATAAGTTTCTTGAACTATATCTTGTGCATTATCTTTATTTGGAATTTTATCTTTGATATATAAAAGTAGTTCTTTATAATATTTCAACATAGTTTGTTTAAGTTTTTCACTTTCTTATTTTATATAATTGATAATTATAATCAAAAAATAGTGAGTAAAAACTTAAAACAGGAGTACTTATCAGAAATCTTTTAAGATTTCTGATGTTTTATAGAGTAAACCTCTAGCATTCTCATGATAATTGCTGATAAGTAAGGAATACTTTGAATAAATATAGTTACTGCAAATACATAAATTTCTGTAATTCCAGTTTTATTTGTGAAAATTAGTGCAAAAAATGCAATCAATAATAATACAGCTAAGATTGATTCATATTTTATAGGGTTTGCACTTTTTTTAGCTTTTCCACCTTTTTGAGTTCTTTTAAATGGTAAACCATCTTTTATAAACCCATCAAATACAGCTTTGAAAATAATCAACTGTAAACTCATAGAAGCAATTGAACTTAAAAGTATCTCTTTAAAAGTTGCTTTTACTTTTGTTCTATACAAAATAAATGTATGTAAAATATTTACTAAAAATGCTGTAATAATTGGAATAGTAAGTGGAATTGTAGGAATAGTAACACCTACAAAAATAATAACAGGAACCCAAATGATATTCATAACAGCCATTATTGGACCCATTGCATCACTTAACCAGAAGAACCAACCTGTAACAAATTTATTTTTTTGTCTAGGTGTAAGTCTATTTGCACTTGGTTTAAACTCTCTCCAGTGTTTTTTTAGAATTTGAATAGCACCATAAGCCCATCTGTGTCTTTGAGTTTTAAATGCTTCTAAAGTATCAGGAAGTAAACCATAACCATATCTTCTATTTGTATAGTGAGCTGTATATCCTGCTTCAAATAGTCTTAATCCTAATTCACTATCTTCAACAATTGTATCAGTTCCCCAACCACCAACTTCCATCATAGCACTAAGTCTTACCATAACCATAGTTCCATGAACAACTATTGCATTTTCTTCATTTCTATCAACCATACCAATATCAAAGAATCCTGCATATTCTGCATTCATAGCAGCTTTCATAATAGACTCTTTTCCATCTCTATGATCTTGTGGAGCTTGAACGATAGCAACTTTTGGATCATCAAATAACGGAACTAAATCAACAAGCCAAGGTGATTCAACTTTATAATCTGCATCAATAACAGCTACAATTTCAGCATCTTTGTTTGTTCTTTCTAATGCAGCATTAAGTGCACCAGCTTTAAATCCAGTACAAGTAATATTCATAAATACAAATTTATCACCTAACTCTTCACATAGTTTTTCAATAGGTTTCCAGTAATACTCTTCAGGAGTATTATTTATGATAACTAAAACTTCATAGTTTGGATATTTTAGTTGTGATAAACTTCTTAAAGTTTCTTCTAAAACATGAGGCTCTTCTTTATATGCAGGAACGTGTATTGAAACAAGTGGTGCATTTTGTGATTTTAGATCAAGAGGAACAAGTCTTGAAGGTGGCACTCCTATAGAAGATCTAAATAACTCATTTGCTTTTGCTAAAGTTATAATTACAAGAGGTATCATAAGGAAAGTTCCCATTCCCCACATTACCCACATACCAAAGTTCATATAGTTAATAAATGGATAAATTGCAGCCATAACTATACCAAATGCCATACCTTGTGCAGTTACAGCATAAGCTAGTGCATGACTTATATTTACTCTTTGATTTCTAAGTCCCAATAAAGTTATTATTGCTCCAAGGATTGTTGCTACAATCATTTGATACAACCAATATTGATTTAATTCAATGTCTCCATTTAATTGGAATTTTAACTCTCTATTTGAAGTGAAAATACCCCAATATTGACCAACATTTCCTTCATCATAACCTTTCCATTGTTGGTCAAAAGCTTCGATTATATTATAGTGCCAACCATTTTCATTTGCAAGATTTACAAAACCTCTAATAGCCATAGCTTGGTTTTTCAAACTTGGTACTGCACTTCTATTATTATATCCATGACTTGGCCAACCAGTCTCCCCAATTACTATCTTTTTATCTGGATGAATTTTATGTACTAGAGAGTATTTTTCAATAACAAACTCATTGAATCTATCTATAGGTATTTTTTCCCAATAAGGTAAGATATGTATAGTTAAAAAATCAACATGTTTTGCTAAATCTGGAACTCTTTCCCAAACATCCCAAGTTTCAGCTACTGTTATTGGTTTTTTTGTAAATTGTCTCATAAAATCAACATAAGCAAACAGCTCAACGTCATCTAAATCAGCTCTTAAAAGAACCTCATTTCCTACTATAACGCTATTTATTCTATTTGGATACTTTTCAAGTAATTTAATAGCTCGTTTGATTTCTAAATGGTTTTGCTCGTGATCACCACTTATCCAAAGTCCTAAATCAATAGGCATATTGCTATCAGGAGTTGCTTCTAAAACTGCATTTGCTTCTAATGTAGCATATGTTCTAAGTTTATTTGTGAAGTTTTCCAACATAGTCACATCATCATAAATTTGTTGTTTAGATAACAAATTTTTGTTATACCCTTCATATGGAGAGTAAGAAAGTGATTCTATTTTTTCAAATGAATCTTCTTTTAAAGTAATAAGATTATCTTGTGTTAACCAAAAAAACACTTGAAATAATCCTGCCATGATAAGACCTAAGACAATGTATCTCAACTCATTTTCCTTTTTTTATAAATAATCGCTAATATTAACATTTTTTAGTTACAATAAAACTTATTAAATAGCATAAAAAGGACTGAATTTGAATTTTATTTTTCTGGCATTTTTGACTTCTTTAGTTGCAACATTTGGAAGTTTATTTTTTTCTGAAGTTATGTACTTTATCCCTTGCTCTTTGTGTTGGTACCAAAGAATATTTATGTATCCATTAGTTTTTATATTTTTGATGAATCTTTTATATCCTGATAATAAAGTTTTTAAGTACAGTTTACCATTAGTTATTGTTGGGCTAGCAATATCTATTTATCATAATCTATTGATATTAAAAATAATTCCAGAAACTCTTTCTCCTTGTGTTCAAGGAATTCCTTGCTCTGTTGATTACTTAAATTGGCTTGGTTTTATAACAATTCCTTTGTTATCTTTTCTTAGTTATACTGTTATCCTTATTTCATTAATTTTATTTAAAAGGAAAAGTGTAGATGCAAAATAAAAAGTTAGTTTTAGGTTCTTTGGTTGTTCTTATAGCCATATTTGTTAGTTTGGCTTTTTTTTATAAAAGTGAGAAACAAAGTGAAACGGTATCGTCAGTTTCAAATATAAATGAATTATTAGTAAGAGATTACTCTATGAAACATGGTGAAAATAAAAAAAATATTTATGTAGTAGAATTTCTTGATCCTGAATGTGAATCTTGTGCAATATTTAATCCAGTAGTTAGAAAATTATATAAAGAGTATCACGAAGATATTCAAATAGTTATAAAATATTTAGCAAATCATAAAAATTCAGAATTTGCTATCAAACTTTTAGAAGCTTCAAGAGAGCAAAACAAGTATGATGAAGTTTTAGATGTGATTTTTGAAAAACAACCTTTATGGGCACAACATAACAATGAAAAACCAGAATTATTATGGGAACTTTTAACGATAATTCCAAATCTTGATATTGAAAAATTAAAAAATGATATGAATAATCCAAAATACGATGAGATTATAAATACTGATACTTCAGATGCTAGAAAACTAGGGGTTAGAGGAACGCCAACTATTTTTGTAAATGGGGTTGAATTAAAAACTTTATCTACTAAAGCTTTATTTGATTTAGTAGAAGCAGAAATTTTTAAGTAGAAAGAGAAAAAATGAAAAATATTTTAGTAATTGGTTTTATATTTTTAGGATTATTATTTAGTGGTTGTGGTTCTGAATCAATAGACAAAAGTGCTATTTCAAAAACAAAAAAAGAAGAAACAAATGTAAAGTTTCAATCAGAATCTTTTACTTTAATTTCAACAAATGAAAAATTTATTAGTCTTCAAAGTACTCCAAATGGTTTGGATTTTGATGAATTTAAAGGAAAAAAAGCTGTATTAGTTGATATTTTTGCTACTTGGTGTCCTCCTTGTATTGAATCGATACCTAAATTAAGAGATGTAAAAGAGAAATACAAAGATAACTTTGAAATAGTTTCAGTTTTATTTCAAGATGATAAAACAGCTGAAGAGATGAAAAAATTCATAGAAGAGTATAAAATCAATTATACAATTACTATGGGTGGAGATAATCAAAAATTAGCAGATGAATTTAATGTAAAAAAAATTCCTGAAATGTTTTTATTTTCAAAAGATGGAAAATTTGTAAAAAAATTTATAGGTAAAGTATCTCAAGAAGAGTTAGAAAGATATATAAAAGTAGCTATTGAGAATTAATTCAAAATAGCTTCTAACTCTTCGATTGTTTCTAAAAAATATTTAGCTTTTGAAAAGTCTTGTGTTATTGTAAATTTATTTTTTATGATAGCACAATCTATTTTTGCATTTACTGCTGAAATAAGTCCTCTTTGTGAATCTTCAACTACAATAGTTTCTTCATTCTTTGCACCAAACTTTTCTAATCCTTTTAAATATGGTTCTGGATTTGGTTTAGCTTTTGCATAGTCTTCTACACAAAGAATAAACTCCATAAAGTCACTTATTCCTCTATTTTTATGAATTAACTCAAAATCAACTCTTCTTGAAGTTGTAACTATTGCCATTTTATATTTTTTTGAAAGGTTATTTAGAACTTTTTTTACATTTGGAATAGCAAGGTCTTTTGTTTGTAAAAATTCTTGATAATACTCATCACGAATTTTTCTATGCTTTTCTATAACATCATTTTCAATTTGATTTATTTGAGCTAATTCAAAAGCGCTACCACCTTTTATCATTATGCTTTGGTAAAAGTCAAAATCTAAATCTAACCCAAGTTTTTTTAATGCCTTTTTATTCGCTTCATAATACCAGTTTTCAGTTTCTACTAAAACTCCATCATTATCAAAAAGTATATATTTTTTTTCCATTTTATTCCTAGTAATAATTTAAAATAAAAAAAGGGAAGCTTTTTAAAGCTTCCCTTTGACTTGTATATAGTTAGGAGAAAGTTAATTAAGTCTATTAACTCATAAAGAAATTATAAAAAACATCAGTTAATCTTTATTAAATAAATAATTAATAAAGAGTAAATATAAAATTTTTTTATATCTCCCACTTATTTTTAGGTGCTTTATAGCTCATTATTTGTTCTATTAATTTGTCTGCATCATCCGAAACTATCAGCATTTCAACAAAACTTTCTTTAATAAAACCTTCTTTTACACAATTTTTTAAAAATTCAATTAATTTGTCATAATAGCCATTTATATTATAAAAAGCACATGGTTTTTTATGATAACCTATTTGTGCAGATGTAATAACATCAAATATTTCATCAAAAGTTCCATAACCTCCTGGCATAGCAATAAAAGCATCTGAAAGTTCAGCCATCTTTTCTTTTCTTTGACTTACTGTATCAACTTTATAAATTTTTGAAATATTTTCATTTTCTAGTTCTTTTGAAGCTAAATCATAAGTAATAACACCCGTTACAGTATTTTTTAGCTTTAAAGATTCATTTGACATTATTCCCATAAGTCCTTGTTTTGAACCACCATAAACTATATTTATATTTTTTTGTGCTAATTTTTGTGCCAAAATTTTAGTGGCTTTTTCATAAATTTCATTATTTCCAAATGCAGAACCACAATAAATTGCTATATTCATTATAACTTCTCCTTTTTATTATATGGTTTTAGCATTAAAATCATTTTTGGTAATAGCAATAAATCAGCTAATAAAACACTAATCATAACAATACCTGTTAATAGTCCAAAATATATAGTAGGAACTAAATTTGATAACATCAAAATAGAAAAACCAATAACTATTATGATAGTTGTATAATACATCGCATGACCTATACCTTCGTGTGCTCTTTTTATTGCATTCATATAGTTATGGTCAAATTTATATTCTACTTCAAATCTATGAATAAAGTGAATTGTATCATCAACAGCAATTCCTAAAGCAATGGCTGCAATAGTAATAGTCATAATATCAAGGGGAATTCCAATCCACCCCATAATTCCAAAAACCAAAGAAATAGGAATTATGTTTGAAACTATTGCTATAAAAACAATTTTTGATAATCTAAATATCAAAAAAAACATTATTGATAACACTAAAAGTGATGCACCAGCTGTTGCTATTTGCGAATTAAATAAAGATTGGAGCATATTATTATATAAAACCATCAAGTTTGATAATCTATATGTTGTTTCTTTATTTTTTATAATCTCTCTTAAATCTGTTTCAATTTTTGTTAGAAGTTCATTTCTTCTTAATTTTGGATTTGAATCAACTATTCTCATTGTTATTCTAGCTTCATTTGCTTCAATATTTATAAATGGAGATAAAATTAGCTTTTTATAATCATCTGGTAGCTGAGTATAAAATAAAGCTAAAGTTATACCATCTAAATCTTTTCCATTATTTAAAAGTTGTCCTACTTTTAATAAAGTTGCAAGAGATTGAACTTTTCCAATTTCTGGAATTGTTTCTAAATAGTCATGAACAGCCATGATCGTTTGCATTTTATCTTGAGAAAACCAATATTGTTTGTCATCATCTTTTTGTGCAAATTCATTTTCAAAATCATCGATTTCACTTTGTTGAGTTTGATTATTTACATCTGTTTTTTCATCATCTTTAAATTTTATGATAATATCAAGAGGAGTTGTACCACCTAAATTTTCGTCTATTACTTTCATTCCTTTATAAATCTCTGTTGATTGTTTAAAGTAGTTTATAAAACTATTTTCAACAAAAAGTTTTGAGGTACCAATTACTGAAAAAATAGTAATAAAAATACTAACAATAATGATTGATTTTCCATGATTTTCAACTATATATGAGCATCTATTTATAAAAGAAATTGCACGATCTTTTTTATTGTTAAATTCATATTTTTTACCAATAAGCAATAAAATAATAGGAAAAATAATAAAAGATAATATTAACGAAATGACAATACCTATACTCATCATTAAACCTAAGTTTATAACTGGTTCAATTTTTGATAAAACTAAAGATGAAAAACCAACAACAGTTGTAATAATAGCCAAGAAACAAGGCATTAATTTTGATAAAACTGTATTCATTACAAGTTTGTATTGGTTTGCATTTTTATATCTAAAATATAATTCTCTATATCTTTCTATTAAGTGAATTACAATTGACATTGTAATGATGAGTTGAAGTGCTACAAAGTTTGATGATATAACTGTAACTTCCCAATTAAAAAAACCTAAAACACCACCATTTGAAATTATAGAAATAAAACAGATTAATAAAGGAATAACAACCCATCTAATTCGTTTAAAAATAAACCATAAAATAAATATAAAAATGATAATTAGGCTTGAACCATAAATGATTAAATCTTTTTTTACAAAACCTATAGCATCGCTTGCTATCATATTTACACCACCAAGAAATATTTTTCCTTGATTTTCATATTTTTTTATAATAGCTCGTATTTCTTGAATATTTTGGCTATCGTTATGTCTTATAAAATCCCTATAAGCTTTAAATTCTAAAATAGCATTTTCTAATTCTTGTTTTTCAGGTTTGGAAATAGTGTTATTTTTTTCTTTTGCTAAAAGAGCATTTCTTTTTTCTAAAAGTTCAAAATATCTTTTATCATCTTTTAAATCTAAAATTAAAGCAGTTGTTTTAAAATCGCTACTCACTAAAGCATTTGAATAAATTGGTGAAGTTAAAAATTCATTTTTTACCAAAGATTTATCAAATTCTTTTGTTGAAAGAGAATCAATTCCAGAAACTAAATCTGATATTGGACGAATAGGAGATTGTAAAAGTGGAACAGTCAATATTGAATCAACTTTTTTGATGTTTGAAACATTTTCAAACTCTTTTGAAATCTCTTTTATTGTATTTAAACTCTCATTTGAAAGTAAATCTTTATTTGGTGAAAAAGTTACAATTAAAAAGTTTGAATTTTCATACCTTTTATTTACTTCTCTAAAAAACATTAAATCTTTATCATCATCTAAAAGTAAAGTTTCTGCACTTGCATCTATTTCTACTTTTGTTGCATAATATCCTAAAATAGAAATAAATAAACTTGAAAGTAATAGAACTAAAATAGGATACTTAAAAATAAAAGTATCATAGAATTTTTTAAACATTATTGATTCTTAAATTGTTCAAACATCTCATCAAATGTTTTTTCTTTTAAAATACCAGCAAATTGTTGTCTATAAGTTTGAATAATACTTACTCCAACTAAATCAACATCGTAGATTAACCATTCATTAGAATCTTTTGATTTATTATAAAAGTTATAATTTATTTGATAAGTTCCATCTTTTCCTAAAAGCTCAGTTTCAAGTTGTAATCTTGTATTATTATAAGGTTTTAGACCGATAATTTTTACTTTTTGGTCATTGTAAAGTTCAAGTTTTTCGATATATGATTTTTTTAATTTATTTTCAAAAACTTTTGAAAATTCTTTTTGTTTTTCAGTTGTTATTGAAGCCCAAGCTTCTTTTCCTAAAGCTATTTTTGCCATTAATTCATAATCAAAAACATCATCAACAATTTTTATGATATCATCACCTTTTTGTGTATTTGATTTGTCTTTTTGCTGTAAAATTTCTAAAACATTATCAATCTTTTTTGTCATTTCACTTTGTATTTCATCTTCTTTTAAAGCAAAAGCATTTGATAATATTAATGTAATTAATAATAAAATTTTTGAAAAATTATATTTAATCATCTTTTATTCCTCTATTTGTTTTTGTCTAGATTGAGTATAAATATCTCTTAAAAATGGATATAAATCTAGAGCATCTTTTTTTATCATTTCATATTGGTTTGGATTAAATGAGAACTCATTAACTTTATATAAAGATACAAGACCAAACTCTTCTAAAGTGTTATTTGGAATTTTATATTTAAATGTATGTTCTCCTAATGTACTTGTTGGAGATATAATTTCTCCTGCAATTAATCCAGTTAAATCTCTTAAATTTGATGGTCCTAAAAATGGTAAAACTATATGGAAACCTTCACCCATTCCATAAAAACCTAAAGTTTGCCCAAAATCTTCTTTATGAATTTTCATATTAAGTTCATTTGTTGCCGGATCCATAAAACCACCAAGTCCCCAGATAGTATTCATCAAAAATCTACCTAATTCTTCACTTGCATTTTGAAATTTTAGTTGTAATAAATTATTTGCAAATCTAATTGGAAAAAATAAATTTGTAAAAAAGTTATCTATTCCTATTCTTGCAGTTTCTGGAACTACATATGCATAACCTCTTGCTGTTGGTGCTAAAACATATATATAAAATTTGTCATTAAATGATGTCATAACTCTATTATATCCACTAAGAGGATCAAAAACTTCTTTTGTTTTTGAAGTAAACTCTGAATCAAATTCATCTGAAATATCATTTGTATTAGCCTCATTTGCAAAACTAACAAGTGTAAATAGTAAAATAAAAATAATCTTTTTCAAATTTAAGTCCTTAAAAATAAACGTGTATTATATTCTAATATTGTAGAGAGAAACTTTAAAAGAGTTTTTTATAAACATATTATTACAAAATTGGTATAATTGCCAAAATTTTTAAAAATAGTTTGGAGTAATTTAATGGGTAGAGCCTTTGAATATAGAAAAGCAGCTAAGATGAAAAGATGGGGAAATATGTCAAGAGTTTTCCCAAAACTTGCACGTGCTATTGAAGTAGCAGCAAAAACAGGAGTTCCTGATCCAGAAATGAATTCAGCTTTAAGAACAGCTATATTAAATGCTAAAGCTGAAAATATGCCAAAAGCAAATATTGATGCAGCTATAAAAAGAGCAAGTGGTAAAGATGCAGCAAACTTTAGTGAAGTAAATTTTGAAGGTAAAGGTCCTCACGGAGTTTTAATATTTGTTGAAACTGCAACAGATAATAATACAAGAACAGTTGCAAACATAAAAATGTATTTTAATAAAACAAATGGACAAGTTGTTCCTACTGGTTCTTTAGAATTTTTCTTTGATAGAAAAGCAATTTTTGAATTTAATAAACCAAGCAATTATGAACTTGAAGATTTAGAAATGGAATTAATAGATGCTGGACTTGAAGAACTTGAAGAAGAAGATGGTTTATGTTTAGCTTATGCAAACTATACAGATTTTGGAAATATGAATAGTAAGTTTGAAGAACTTGGTATTGCTTTAACAAAAGCTGAATTAAAAAGAATTCCAAATAATCCTCAAGAGTTTACAGAAGCTCAACAAGAAGATATTGGAAAATTAATCGAAAAGCTTGAAGACGATGATGATGTTCAAGCTGTTTATACAAATATAGCTTAGATAAAGAGTTTCTTTTGAAACTCTTTTAAATTTTAATTACATAATATCCTATAAAATCCACACAAATTTCACCATCTTCTATAATCTGTGAATTTATTTTTATCGAAGCACTATTTTTCAAAAGTAATTTATTTTTTAAATTCTCAATTTCATCTTTTGTTGGTTTATATGTATGACAAATCAACTCTTTTGTTACAGGTTTTCTATATGAGTGTTCATTTTTTATAACTACAATATTTTTACTATCAATATTTAATTCCTGAGAAATCAACCAACAAATACTCCATCCAGAAATAATAGTCAATGTTGCTAAACTTCCACCAAAAGCTGTACCTTTATCATTTATGTTTTTATCTAAAGGTGCAGTTGTTATTAACTCTTTTTCATCATATTTTGTAATTTCTAAATCCATAAATTTTGTTAGGGGAATCTCATTATGTAGTTTGTCTTCTAATATTTTTATCATAATTCTCTTTTTATAATTTTTTAAATTCTAAATATACAAAAACATAGTTAAATAAAAATTAAAAATATGTACAATTTCTGAACTTATTAATTTTGGATTTTAAAATCAGTAAAAAGCTTAGCTAGGGTTGTAACTTTTATTTACACAAATAAAAACTTGTACAATTCTTTACAAAAATTGTACATAATTATTGTTTTCTTTGTGATATAATAAAGCCAACTTTCTAAAAAATATATTAAAGAGGAGATAGTAAATGAGTTTATTAGAGAACTATAAAGCACATTCACAAGAAAGATTAAATGAAGGTGGATTACCAGCTTTACCTTTAACGGCTGCACAAACTGCTGAATTAGTAGAGTTATTAAAAGCAAGTAAAGTTGTAGATGCTGAATACGCTTTAGATTTATTTAAAAATAAAATTAATCCAGGTGTTGATGATGCTGCTTATGTTAAAGCTGCATTTTTAAATGATATTGTTCAAGGTAAAGTTTCTTGTTCTGTTATTTCAAAAGTTGAGGCTATTGAAATTTTAGGAACAATGATGGGTGGATATAATGTACCACCATTAGTTGAAGCTTTAAAAATTGCTGAAGTTGCTGATGCTGCTGCAGAACAATTAAAAAATACAATTTTAGTTTATAATTCATTCAACGATGTAAAAGATTTAATGGATGCTGGAAATGCAAAAGCTAAAGAAGTTATTGAATCTTGGGCAAATGCTGAGTGGTTTACAAATAAACCTGCACTTGAAGAAGCAATCACACTAACTGTATATAAAATTCCTGGTGAAACAAATACAGATGATTTATCTCCTGCAACTGTTGCATTTACAAGAGCAGATATTCCATTACATGCAACTGCAATGTTACAATCAAGAATGGAAAAACCATTAGAAAAAATGGCTGAATTAAAACAAAAAGGTCACCCTTTAGCTTATGTTGGTGATGTTGTTGGAACAGGTTCATCAAGAAAATCAGGTATTAACTCAGTTCAATGGCATATGGGAAGAGATATTCCAGGTGTTCCAAATAAAAGAACAGGTGGAGTTGTAATTGGTTCTATTATTGCTCCAATTTTCTTTAATACTGCAGAAGATTCAGGTTGTTTACCAATTCAAGCTAATGTAGATTCAATTGAAACTGGTGATGTTATTACTTTAAAACCATACGCTGGTGTTATTGAAAAAGATGGAAAAGTTGTTTCTGAATTTAAATTAGCTCCAAATACATTAACAGATGAAATGAGAGCAGGTGGAAGAATTCCATTAATTATTGGAAAAGGTTTAACTGCAAAAGCTAGAGCTGCATTAGGATTAGGTGCTTCAACTATATTTATTGCTCCTGAACAACCAGCTAACAACGGTAAAGGTTATACTCAAGCACAAAAAATGGTTGGAAAAGCTTGTGGTGTTGAGGGTATCAAACCTGGTATGTATGTTGAACCAATCGCAACTACTGTTGGATCACAAGATACAACTGGACCAATGACTAGAGATGAGATTAAAGAACTTGCTGCATTATCTTTTGGTGCTGATATGGTTATGCAATCATTCTGTCATACTGCTGCTTATCCAAAACCAGCAGACATTAAATTAAGACACACTTTACCAGATTTCATCAATTCAAGAGGTGGAGTTACACTTAAGCCAGGTGACGGTGTTATTCACTCGTGGTTAAATAGATTATGTTTACCAGATACAGTAGGAACTGGTGGAGATTCTCATACAAGATTCCCAATTGGTATCTCATTCCCAGCTGGATCAGGATTAATCGCATTCGCAGGAGTTACAGGAATGATGCCTTTAACTATGCCAGAATCTGTATTAGTTAAATTCTCTGGAAAAATGCAACCAGGTATTACTTTAAGAGATTTAGTAAATGCAATTCCATATTATGCAATTAAACAAGGATTATTAACAGTTCCTAAAAAAAATAAAAAGAATATTTTTGCTGGAACAATTGTTGAAATTCAAGGTTTACCAGACTTAAAAGTTGAGCAAGCATTCGAATTATCAGATGCATCTGCTGAAAGATCAGCTGCAGCTTGTTCTGTTCAATTAAATAAAGAACCAATTATTGAATATTTATCTTCAAACATTGCTTTAATTGAAAAAATGATTGAAGAAGGTTATGAAGATGCAAAAACTCTTCAAAGAAGAGCTGATAAAATGAAAGAGTGGATTAAAAATCCTCAATTATTAGAGCCAGATGCAGATGCTGAGTATTTAGCTACAATCGAAATCAATTTAGATGATATTAAAGAACCAATCTTAGCTTGTCCAAATGATCCAGATGATGTTGCTACTTTATCAGAAATTTTAGCTGATGATTCAAGACCAAAAAATATTGATGAAGTATTCGTAGGTTCTTGTATGACTAATATCGGATTATTTAGAGCTTTAGGAGAAGTATTAAAAGGAGAAGGTGTTGCTAAAGCAAAACTATGGGTTGCCCCTCCTACAAAAATGGATGAAGCTCAATTAACTGAAGAAGGATATTATGCTACATTTGCAGCAGCAGGTGCTAGAATAGAGATTCCAGGTTGTTCATTATGTATGGGTAACCAAGCACAAGTTGGACAAGGTTCAACAGTGTTCTCTACATCAACAAGAAACTTCGATAACAGACTTGGAAAAGATTCTAAAGTTTATTTAGGTTCTGCAGAAGTTGCTGCAGTTGCTGCACTTTTAGGAAAATTACCAACTGTTGAAGAGTATTTAAGTATTGTTGGACAAAAAATCAATGATAAAAATAGAGATGGAGTTTATAAATACTTAAACTTCAACCAAGTTTCTTCTGAATATTTAACTACATTAGTTTCTTCAAGATAATAAAAAAGCTTAAGGATTTTCCTTAGGCTTTTATTTTTAAATTTTGGCTTCTTTCAAAGTAAACTTATTTTTTATACCTTTCATCCTTATTAAAAATTTGTATATTTATAAAAATTGTTGAAAAACTTTCGATTTCCTTTCTTTGTTTTGATTTAATTTCTTATGAAAAAATTTAAGGAAAAGAAATGAAAAAAAGTAAAATATCTCTCTATGCAAGTGCTTTACTTGTATCTACAAATATAATGGCAGCAACATTGAGTGTCAACTCAGGTGCAGTTTTACCTTATGACTATGATTCAGATAACGATGGATTAGAAATTGTATCAGGTGCAATACTTAACTATACAGCAACTGCAAATACAGCTGCTGGTATTTTTATTGATACAACTAATGGAAATCTAAATGACAATATTGGAATTTGGAATGGTGATATTATCAACAGAGGAACAATCAATGTTACGGATGGAGGAAATAACTACCAAACAAGAGTATTTTCTATTGATGCAATGGCTTCAGGTAGATGGTTGACAAACTATGGAACTATTACAGTTGATTCAATTCGTGATTCTTATGCTATTAATGGAATTGTGAGTGGTTATATCAATAATGAAGGGACAATAACTGCAACCTTAAATGGAGCATTAGATGAATATGGTTATGCATTACTTCTAAATGGTGTAGGACAAGTATTTAATAGTGGAACGATTAATGGTGCAATAGATGTAAATTTAAATAACTTTGAAAATAGAGGAAAAATCAATTTACCAACTTATTCAAGTGGAGCAAGTTCAAATATCAAAAATTTCTACCAATTTGAGGGAACTTTACAAATAAATGTTGATAGCGATAGTGCTGGAAATGCTACAAAATATTCAAGATTAACAGGGGATAATTTACAAATAAGTGGTGGAGAAATATATGTAAATGTCTTGAATCAAAATCTATTGGCAAATCAAACTTTAACGGGAGTTATTTCGGCTTCAAGTACATTGCTAGTATCAAACAACGTGGAAATAAATGATAATTCTGCACTATTAGATTTTAGAGCTTCTCAAAGTGGACAAACATTGGATTTACAAGTAGTAAGTGCAAGTACTATTCAAAACTCTGTAATTGCTGGTGGTGGAAATGGCCCTGCACGAGATGCAGGAAGAGCACTAACAACTATTCAAACTAGTGGAAATACTCAAATGAATTCAGTATTTACATCTTTAAATAACTTATCTTCAAATCAAGCAGTTGCAAATGCAGTTGAAACTACAACACCTCAAATTTCAAATGCAGCAAGTGAAGCTACATCACAAATTTCTAGAAATATTTCAAATATTGTAAATCAAAGACAAAATGTATATTTAGGAAATGGATTAAATTCTGGTGATATGGTTTTTGCAGAAAAAAGTTTATGGGTTAAACCTTTTGGTTCTATGGGTTCTCAACAAGATAAAGATGGATTAAGCGGATTTGATACAAAAACTTATGGATTAGGTTTAGGGATTGAAGGTGAATATGCTGATAATCAAAAATTAGGATTTGCACTATTTTATGCAAATGCAAATGTAGATATGAACAATATTTCTCAAGATGCAGATTTAGATGTATTTAGTGCATCAGTTTATGGAAATGTACCTGTGATTGATGATAAAACACAATTATTATATCAATTAGGTTATTCATTACAAAAAACAGATTCAACAAGAGATATTTCTTTTACTAATCAAACTGCAACAGCTGATTATACTTCAAAAAGTGCAACAGTTGATTTAAGATTAGTAAGAGATTATGAATTAAATGAAAAAGTTTTATTACAACCTATGGTTTCTACAACTTACAGATATTTTAATAGCCCTTCTTATTCTGAAAGTGGAGCAGATTCTTTAAATCTAAATGTTGACAAATTTTCAACTGATGAATTCTTAGTTGGATTAGGAAGTGCTGCACAATATAAAATAGATGATAGTTCAAAATTAATTGGTAATGTAAATTTATATTATGATTTAATTGATGATAATAAAACAGTAACTTCAGCTTATTCTGGTGCATCTGGTGTATCTTTTGATACTAATGGAATTGATAATGGTAGATTATCTCATGAAATTGGTTTAGGTTATGAAAGAAAAATTACTGCATTTAGTAATATCAATTTCTCATATAACTATCAAGGAAAAGGTAGTGATTATAGTGACCATTTAATCTCTGCAAAATATGTATTGAAATTCTAAAATTAGATAGTTCAAAAAAGTAAAAAGTAGTTAAAAATAATAAAGTAAAATATTTTTAACTCTTTTTATTATAAAATATAATAAAATTTATTATGATTTATAATAAAAAGATTAGGAGATTTTTTTTATGAATGATATAAGTGATCTAAAACTGTTGTATGTTGAAGATGAATTAAATACATTGTTGTTATATGAAAAATATTTTAAGTCTAAGTTTGAAGTTGTTTATACTGCAAGAGATGGAATAAAAGCTTTAGAAACATATACAAAATACAAACCAGATTTATTGATATTAGATATTAATATACCTTTATTAAATGGTTTAGAACTCACTAAAAAAATACGTAAATTTGATAATAATACTAAAATTATTCTTCTTACAGCAAGGGATGATAAAGAGACTTTAATTGAAGCTATTGGATTGGATGTTTTTATGTATTTAGAAAAACCTTTGACAAGAAATAGTCTGAAAAGTATGTTTCATAAGATAGAAACATTTTATGAAAATGAGTTATATAAAACGATTATTTTTTATAAAGATGAATTAAATGAATTTACTTGGAATATTACTAAAAAAATTTTATTACAAAATAAAGAGATTATAAAATTGACAAAAAAAGAGGCTTTGCTTTTGGAGTTATTTATAAACAAACCAAATGAAATTATACCTTTTGAAATGATTTATGATAGAATTTGGACTGAAGATAGTTATAAAAATTTTAGTATACCTTCAATAAAAACTTTAGTGAAAAATCTTCGTTCAAAATTACCCGCAAGTACAATAAAAAGTTCTTATGGTGAAGGATTTATGTTTAACTTAAAATGAAAAATTTAAAAATAATAATTATATTTTTATTAATACTTTTTCAAGTTCATGCAAGTGATTCTTTGGAAAAAGTTAAATTACAACTTCAATGGAAACATCAATTTGAATTTGCAGGCTTTTATGCAGCAAAAGAAAAAGGCTTTTATAAAGATGTAGGATTAGATGTGGAATTTATTGAGTTTGATAATGATATAAATATTATTAAAAAAGTACTTGCTAATGAAAATATGTATGGATTGACATATTCAAATTTAATTAGTGAACATCTTAATAATAAATCATCTGTTTTTATCGCCAATTTTTTTAAACAATCTCCACTAGCTTTAGTCACACAAAAAGAGATCTTTTCACCAAATGATTTGAAAGGTAAGAAGATTATGGGTGTATCTGATCAAATTAATAGTTCAATGTTTTTAATTATTTTTAAAAGATTTGATATCCAATCAAATGATTTTATTTCTGTAAAGCCAACTTTTAATATTGAAGACTTTATTAATAAAAAAGTTGATGCAATGACTGTTTTTACAACAAATGAGACTTTTCTTCTTGACAAAATTAAGTATCCTTATAATTTAATAAATCCGACTGTTTTTGGTGCTGAATATTATGATTTAAATCTTTTTACATCAAAAAAGGAGTTAAATGATCATCCTTATAGAATTGAACGATTTAAACAGGCAAGTATTAAAGGTTGGGAATATGCATTATCACATAAAGAAGAAATTATAGATTTAATTTTGTCAAAATATAATTCTCAACACAAAAGTAAAGAATCTTTAATATATGAATCCACAAAAATTGAAAAATTGATGATGCCCAAATTATATCCTATAGGTTCAATTGATAAAAATAGAGTTAAGTTAATTATTGATGATTTTAAAAATTTAGATTTAGTAGACAAACAAAGTAATATAGATTTAGATGAATTTATCTATGAGCATTCTAAACTTTTTTTTTCAAAAGAGGAGTTTAACTATTTAAATGATAAAAAATATTTAAAAGTGTGTATTCATCCAAAATGGTATCCTTTTGAAGGTTTGGATTATAATCAAGAACATATTGGAGTTAGTAAAGAGTATATGGATATTCTTTCAAAGTCAATTCGTAAGAAGTTTATTATAGTACCTACAAGTAGTTGGCAAGAATCATTAGAGTTTATAGATGATAAACAGTGTGATATTCTTTCTACAGCAACACCAAATTTTATGGAGCAAAAAAATTTATTTTACAGTAATTCATACTTTTCTACAGATTTAGTAATGATTGGACGAAAAGACATGGAACATTCTAATTTAGAGAATTTTGGAAATAAAATAGTTGGAATTTGTAAAAATCTAAAACTCAGTAATGAAATTAAAGCAAAATATTCAAATATAAAATTTGTAGATATACAAAATTATGTTAAAGGATTTGAATTGCTAGAACAAAAGAAAATTGATGGATATATCAATGCTTTGCCAGTTATGAGTGATTATTTACAAAATAACTATGCAGGAGAGTTGAAAATCATTACACGATTGGATGAAAAATTGGATTTTTCATTTGCAGTTCGTGAAGATGAAAAAATTTTAGTTGATATATTTAATAAATCACTGAGTCTTATTTCTTCTGAAGAGCACAAACGAATAAAGAATAAATATCTTCTTCCTATTATTGAAAAAGAAAAAGACTTGCTTTGGATAAAAATCTTTTTTGCAATTGTTTTAATTATTATTTTGTATTTATTGTTTAAACAGTACATTTCATATAAAGTTACAAAAATGTTAAAGAATGAAATAGAATTAGAAATAAAAAAATCTAAGCAGAAAGATAACATGATATTTCATCAAAATAAATTAATTGCAATGGGAGAAATGATTGAAAATATTGCACATCAATGGAAACAACCTTTAAATGAATTAAACTGTAATGTTTTTTTAATAGAAGAAGAACTCAGTTCTTTGAAAGTAAAAAACAATGAAATAAACACTTATTTAGATAATATTGAAAGTTTAACTATCCATATGGCAAGAACAATCAATGATTTTAGAAAATTTTATTCTAATGAAAAAACAATTCAAGAGTTTAATATTAATTTGATTATTGATGAGATATTAAAGATTATTCAACAATCATTAAATCAAGATAATATTTGTATTGTGAAAAATGTTAATAATATTTATATTGAAAATTATGTTAATGAGTTTAAACAGGTTATGTTATCTATCTTAAATAATTCAAAAGATGCATTTAGAAATAATGATACTTTAAATAAGAACATTATTATAAATGTTAATGAAGAAAAAAATAAAGTTATCATTAAAATTGAAGACAATGCAGGTGGAATTAAAGAAGAAATTATAGGTAAGATTTTTAATCAATATTTTAGTACAAAAAAAAATTCAAATGGAACGGGATTGGGACTTTATATTTCAAAAATGATTATTGAAGATAGTATGAAAGGAAGTATTAGTGTTGAAAGTCAAAATGGAAGAACAACATTTGTTATAGTTTTACAAAAATACTTAGATAAACAAAAATAGAATAAAATTTATATAAATTCATATTTTATTAATCATAAATGTATTAATATGTAGAAAAATTTTTCCAAAGGATAACACATTTCTAATACTAAAGAAAACAAAAAAAATTCTATCATTGAAAATGCATTAAAACTTTTTTCTCAAAAAGGTTTTTATAATACAACAATTCCTGATATTGCAAAAGCTATGCAAATGAGTGTTGGAAATATGTATAATTATTTCACTTCTAAAGAAGAACTTGCAAAATTTGCAATAAAATATTCAACAAATATTTTAGCTGATGAATTAAGAAAGATTAATAATTTAGAGATTTCTTCAAAAGAAAAGATTTATCTATTTGTTCAAAAATATTTAGAAAATGTTCAAAAATCACCAGAAGTAATTGAGTATTTTTTAAGGGTTTATTTATCAAATAGAGAAGTATTTAAACAAGGTTGTGAAGGATTTTTATGTGTTGGAGAATTTGTAACTGAAGTTATGATTTTACTTGATGATGGTGCGCAAAAAAAAGAGTTTAGAGAACAAGAATTTTTCCCAGCTTTTGCTATGATTATGGGATGTTTGGGCGGTTTTGCTTTTTTAAGTGGTGAAAATGTTCTTGATAAAGATATATTGAGTTATTCAGATGCTGTTGCTGATAATATCTATCGAGCACTGAAATATGAAGAGTGAAAAAAATCCAACTATTGTTTGGTTTCAAGCCATTACTTGTAATGGTAATACACACTCTTTTTTAAGCTCAAATACGGCTAAATTTGAACTTTTTTTAAATAGTTTTAATCTTATTTACCACCCAAGTCTTACAATTGATAAATCTTTAAACGATATTTTAACTGAATCAAAAGAGATAGATTTTTTGCTTGTTGAAGGCTCTATTTCTTCTAATGATTTTATTTTTTCAATATCAGATAATTCTACTAAAAATATTTTAAAAGAACTTGCTTCTAAAGCAAAATATATTGTTTGTGTTGGTTCTTGTGCTTCTTTTGGTGGAATACATGCAAAATTTACTCAAAATGAAGATATTTGTTCTGTTCAAGCAGCTCTTGATATTAAAAAATTATCAAATATGAAACATCAAATAATAAATCTTTCTGGTTGTCCAGTTCATCCTGAATGGATATTTCAAACACTTAATACTTTAAAAATTTATAACAAAATAGCCTTAGATGAACTTGGAAGACCAAAAGAGTTATATAGCACTTTAGCTCATCATGGTTGTACAAGAAATGAGTATTTTGAATGGAAAGTTGAAGGTGAATTTGGAGAAAAAGAGGGCTGTTTATTCTATAATCAAGGGTGTCGTGCTCCTATGACTCACAGTTCTTGTAATAAAATTTTATGGAATGAAGTTAGTTCTAAAACAAGAGCAGGTGTTCCTTGTGTTGGGTGTACTGAAAATGATTTTCCAAGAGCAGATATGTTAGAAACTAAAAAAAACATAGGAATTCCTCAAGATATACCTATTGGTATTTCAAAAAGAGCATATCTAAGTATTAGTGGAGTTGCAAAAACTTTTAAAATAGATAGACTTCATAAAAAGTTAATGGAATAAACATGAAAACAGTAAACTTAGTTGAAAGAATTGAAGGTGAAGCAAAACTTAATTGTTCTTGGAAAAATGGAATAATTATAGATTCAAGAATTGATTTTTTAAATTTTAGAGGATTTGAATATATTTTAGAAGATAAATCACCTTTAGATGCTTTAGTTTACACACCTAGAATTTGTGGTATTTGTGGACAAGCTCACTTAAATGCTGCTGTTGAAGTTTTAGAAAAAGCTTATGAAAATATAGATGAAAAGTTGGAAATAACTCCTAAAGCAAAACTTTTAAGACAAATAGGTTTAAATATTGAAATAATTGATTCTCATATAAAATGGTTTTATATGTTTATTTTACCAGATGTTATTAAATTAAGTACAAATGATTTGAATGTGTATGAACCTTTAAAAGGAAAAAAATGGCTGGAAGCTTGTAAAGTTGCAAGTGAAACTATTAAAGCTTTAGCAATTATTGCTGGACAATGGCCTCACAGTTCATATATGCTTCCTGGTGGTGTAATGAGTGATCCAACTAAAATGGATTTAGTAAATATGCAAAATTACCTTCAAATTGCAATAAATTTTTTTGAAGATAATATTGTTAGTATCCCTTTGGATGATTATCTTTCATTTGGAAGTTTTGATAATTTTGAAAAAATAGGTGGAGACTTAAAACTTTTTAAAGATTTATCATTTAAGTACAATTTACAAAATTTTGGTAAATCTTATAACAAATTTATATCATTGGGAAATACCAATATATTTAAAAAAGGAAAATTTAGGTCAAAATTAGTAAATAAAATTGATTTATCAAAAGTTTTGGAAAATAATGATTTTACTTTTAGTTTAAGTGGAGATAATACTCAAAAACATACTTGGAGTAAAAGTGTTACTTATAATGATTCTTTTTTTGAAACAGGACCACTTGCAAGAGCTATAATATCAAATAGAAAATTTATGAAAGATATTCATAAAAACTTTGATGATAGTGTATTTACTAGAGTTGTAGCAAGGATTGATGAATTAGCTTTTTTACTTGAAGATACAAAAAATCTTATATCAAGAGTTAATATAAAAGAGGCTTCTTTTATAAAACCTAAAATTTCTTTAAATAAGGTAGATAAAGCAGAAGCAACTGCTGTTGTTGAGGCTACAAGAGGCTCTTTATACCATAAAATTGATATTGAAAAAGGAAAAATAAAATTTTATGATGTTATTACTCCAACTGTTTGGAATTTGGGTCCTCAAAATAAGAAAGAAAAAGGAATTGCACAAAATGCAATTATTGGAACATCATCAATAGATATTGCAAAAATAATTCTTAGAAGTTTTGATGTGTGTTCTGTGTGTACAACTCACTAAAATACAAAAAAAAGTGTATATTTGTAACAAAGTTAAAAAAAACTTAATTCACTTGACTCTTATATAAAAATAGAACAAGACACTCTTTTAAATCCTAAAAAATCATAGATATAAACTTATGAAAAAATTAATGCTACTTTTCTGCTACTTTTTATGAAAAATAATTAAGTTAACCTTAAGTTCTTAGTTGATAATTTACAAATAGTGAATGAATATTTATTTAAGGAATAAGAGAATGAATGACTCAATAGATATGGTAAAGAAAGTTTTTACCCAAAAATCAGGTAGAGTTGAAACAAATAAAGGTGAAGTTTATTACAACTCTTTATTTGAAAAAACAAAACAACGATTAAAAGCTTTAAGAGAGCAAGAACCACTTAAAGATATCGATATGATGGATGTTATTGAGAGTGAAGGTGTAAATAGAAGAGATTTTATGAAGTGGGTTAGTGCTACAACTGCTACACTTATGCTTCCTCCTATGTTTGCTCCACTTGTTGCAGAAGCAACTGAACTTATGAATAGAGTTCCAGTTATTTGGATTGAGTTACAAGACTGTGCTGGAAACTCTGAAGCACTTTTAAGAAGTAGTGCTCCAACAGTTGATGATTTATTGTTTGATGTATTAAGTTTAGAATTCCATGAAACACTTCAAGCAGCAGCAGGACATGATGCTGATAAACAACTTGAAGAAGCTGTTGAACATTTTAAAGGTAAATATTTACTTTTTGTTGAAGGTGCAATTCCTATGGCTATGAATGGTCAATATGGAACAATTGGTGCTATGGGAGAGACTTTCCATGAACATTTAATGAGAATGTCAAAAGATGCAGCTGCTGTTGTTGCAGTCGGAACATGTGCTACTTTTGGAGGAGTTCCAGCAGCTGCTCCAAATCCAACTGGTGCAGTTGGAGTTATGGATTTAGTAAAAGGAAAACCTGTTATTAATATTCCTGCCTGTCCTGCAAACCCAGCAAATATGGTTGGAGTTGTGCTTCATTATGTTTTAACTGGTCAAGTTCCTGAACTTGATTCTTTATTAAGACCTAAATTTGCATTTGGATATAGAATTCATGATAACTGTGAAAGAAGAGCTCACTTTGATGCTGGAGAGTTTGTTGAAGAGTGGGGAGATGAAGGTGCTAAAAACAACTGGTGTTTATATAAAGTTGGTTGTAAAGGACCAATGACATTTAATAACTGTTCAATTATTAGATATAACGAAGGTACAAACTGGCCAGTTGGTGTTGGAAGAGGATGTATTGGATGTTCTGAACCAGACTTCTGGGACAAATATGCTTATGAAAGACCAATGGCAAATGCGAAAATTAAAGCACCTACTGGTGGAGTTGAAAAAACAGTTGATGAATTTGGACTTGGATTATTAACAGCAACTGCTGTTGGTATTGGAGTTCATGCAGTAGCATCAGTTGTAGCAGGTAAAAAATCAAATGAAGGAGAAGAAAAATAATGACAAAAAAACATTTAGTAATAGATCCAATTACAAGAATTGAGGGACATCTTAGAATTGAAGCAATAATAGATGAAAACAATGTTGTAACTGATGCTTATTCTTCTTCTACTATGTTCAGAGGTATTGAAGAGATTTTAAAAGGAAGAGATCCAAGAGACTGTGGATTATTGGCTATGAGAATTTGTGGAGTTTGTACAGGAACTCACTATCAAAGAAGTATTGAAGCAGTTGAACACGCGTTTAAAATCACAATTCCAAAAAATGCAAGATTAGTAAGAAACCTTATTCAAGGTGCTTTATATTTACATGACCATATTGTTCACTTCTATCATTTACATGCACTTGACTGGGTTGATATTACTGAAGCACTTAAAGCAGATCCAAAAGCAACTGTTGCTGAAGCTCAAAAATGGGCAAGTGTTTCAGGTCAAAGAGCTTGGAATGCAAGTGAAGATGTATATGCTCAAGTTCAAGAAAGAGTTACAAAATATGTAAAACAAGGAAGACTTGGAGTTTTTGGAAATGCTTATTGGGGAAGTAAAGGATTTAAACTAACTCCTGAACAAAACTTAATAGGACTTTCTCACTATTTAGATGCACTTGAATTACAAAGAGATTTAGCAAAAATGATGGCTATTTTTGGTGGTAAAAATCCACATCCACAATCTTTTGTTGTTGGTGGAGTTACATGTGTTCAAGATATTAAAAATCCTGCAAGAATTGCTGAATTTAAACAAATCCTTAAAAAAGGAAGAAAGTTTACAAAAGAAGCATATTTAAGTGATGTTTATATGGCAGGAACAATGTATGCTGGTGAAGCTTTAGAAGGAATTGGAGGAGGTATAGGAAACTATATGTCTTATGGTGATTTTAGACTTGATGATACTCCATTTTATGAATCAGCTAAACTTTTCCCTTCAGGAATTGTAAAAAATAGAGATTTATCAAAAGTTTTTGAAATTGACCAAACAAAAATAACTGAAGATGTAACTCATGCTTGGTATGAAGGAAATACAAATCTTCACCCATTTGATGGAGTAACAAAACCAAATTATACAGGGTTTGGAAAAAAAGAGAATAATATTGCATATTTAGATACAGATAATAAATATTCTTGGATTAAATCACCACTTTATGATGATGAAAGAATGGAAGTTGGACCACTTGCAAGAATGATAGTTGGTGTTGCTTCTAAAGATGAAAGAATCTCTAAATATGTAACAACATTCTTAAAAAATGGAAACTTACCAGTTCAAGTTCTATTCTCAACAGTTGGAAGAACAGCAGCAAGAGCAATTGAAACTGAACTTATGGCTGATGTTATGATGGAATGGGTTGATGAGTTAGCTTCAAATGTTGCTCATGGAGATTTATCAACTTGGACAGAATTTAATTTTGACAATGTTTCAAAAGATACTCAAGGATTTGGTATGGCTGAAGCTCCAAGAGGAGGTTTAGGACATTGGGTAAAAATTAAAGATGGAAAAGTAGCTAATTATCAAGCTGTTGTTCCTTCAACTTGGAATGCTGCTCCAAGAGATTATAAAGGAAGACTTGGTGCTTATGAATCAGCATTAATTGGTACAAAAGTAGCAAATCCAGATCAACCACTAGAAATTTTAAGAACTATTCATAGTTTTGACCCTTGTATTGCTTGTGCGGTACATATTATTGATACAAATGGCAAAGAATTAGGTGTTTATAAAGTAGATCCAATTGGAGGAACAAGCCGTGCCTAAAATGAAAAAGGTTGAGAGAATGACTCCAATCATGCGAACGATTCACTGGGGGAATGCGATTTGTATGCTTGTTGCAGTCATAACTGGTTTATATATAGGTCATCCATATTATCAAAGCTTTATAGCTGACCCAGCAGTAGACAAGTACGTGATGGCATGGAATAGATGGGGACATTTTATTGCTGCAATTATTTTTGATGTTACAGCAATTTTAATTGGTTATTTATATCTATTTTCAAGATTTGAAAAACCATACAAAAAGATACTTCCTACAAAAAAGAATTTTATTGAATTCTGTGAAGTTTTCTTTAACTTAATTACATTTAATAGAAGAAAAAAATTTAGTTCAGAACATAGTGATAGTTATAATATTATGTTTTTTACAGTTTTTCACTTACTATTAGTATTTATGTTATTTACAGGACTTCAATTATATGTTCATGGATTAGCATCAGGGGAGAGTTCTATTGGAGCTTGGTGGCCTTGGATGTTACACTTTGCAACAGATTGGACTCTTCATGTGTTTGGTGGAAATATGGGAGTTAGAATTGCTCATCATACATCTATGTATTTAATCTTAGTTTGGGTAATGTGTCATATTTATTATCAAATCTGGAGAACAATCTTCTGGCAGGAAAGTGATATTGCAATCGTATTTGGTGGTTACAAATACGTAAAAGAAGAAGATAAAAAAGAAGAAAAATAGTTTAAAATTAGGCTTTGCCTAATTTTAAAACTTTTTTATAAGTTTTCAAAGTTGATTTATAAGAGAGTTTTTAAAAGGGTGTGTTTATGAAAAAAAATATTGTTGTTGGTGTAGGAAATATGCTCTTTAAAGATGAGGGTATAGGAATTTATGCCAGTGAATATATAAGACAGAATTATGAATTTGATGATGAGAATTTGGAAATAATCGATGGTGGTACTTTAGGTTTTAAATTAATGGCATATTTTCAAGAGTATGATAATGTTATTATTTTAGACACAGTTTCGATTGAAGATACAGCTGGAAGTATCTATAGACTACCAAGTGAAGTTCTTTTAGGACTTGGAAATTATAGAAAAACAGCTCATGAAGTTGAAATAGTTGAAATGTTGGAGATAGTTTCTGTTTTAGACTCTCATGCAAACGTTACAATTATGGGAATAATCCCTGAAGATATAATAAGTGTAGAGATAGGTCTTACAGAAAAAATGGAAGAAAAATTTGAAGAATATGTTTTAAATATTATAAAAGAAATTGAATCTTTGGGAATAAAATCAAAAAAAATCAAAAATATAGCTATAAAAGATATTGTAAAAAATATAATAGGTAGCTATAATGGCGAACATTTAAACAGAATTCCAAATGAGGAAGATTTCACGCATGCAATTAATTTATAAAATAGAGTTCAATACTACAAACTTATATTTTAAATATATAATAGAAACTTTAATAAGTGAAGTAAAAATAAATGCTTCATGTAAACAGTATAAAGATTTTATTCTAATTATTTTTGATGAAGATGAAAAAAATATAGAGAGTTTTTTCCTTCTTTTAGAAAAAAAGCTTCCAATGTCGATTTTTATATCAAACTCTTATGTAGTTGATAGTTATGATGAAACTTTGGAAGAAATAGAAAATTTTAATATCAAACAAAATCTTACTTTACTTACAAATGATTCAATAGTAAAAATAATAAGAGAAAATAAAATAGATTTTTTAAATGATATAGAAAAAATCAAAAGTGGTGGAATATCAAGATTTGAAACTCATAATGGTTTAAAAAAACTGTTTTTACCAAATAAAACAATAAGAGAAGAGTTTGAAAACAAAGGTTATCAAGTAAAACTTTTAATAACTGATGTAACAAAACTTGATGAACTTTTTGATTTGAATATGAGAGATTTTCAACTTTTATGTTCTATTGAAAGACCACTAATAAAACTAAAATTTAAACTTTTAAAAAATGCAAATAAAGAGTTTAGTTCAACAAAATTTATTTATGCAAAAATTCCAGATGATAAAGAGACAGTTTTATTTGCAAAAGCATTAAAAGAAAATGGTTTTAACTATATTTTATATGTAAATGATGATGTTTACCAAGATGGATTAAGAGTTACTTATAATAAAGAACAAAATATTATCATCTCAGGAAATAAAGGACTTTTCCCTAAATATGATTTTGTTTCAAGAAAAAAGTTTAACTCTTCAAAAGAGTATTTTAATGAATTTGGTGGAGTTTACAAAGCAACTTTAGCTCAAAGTGCAAAAAGATTAGAACCTAGCGTTGGAGTATATTTTTCTTCAACTACTAAAAGTAGTTCGATTAGTTTAAATATTCCTACAAAAGGACAAAAAGAAGTTATTGTTATTCCAAATATTAGAAATAGTATTACAAATTGTTTTGATGAAATTTCAGCTATTGATGAACATTGTTCAAGATTGATTACTAATTTTATTAGAAAATATCCTGAAGTTGTATCAGCGATTGTACCTACAAATGCAAAAGGTTTTGAATCTATTGTAAATATTTGTGCAAAAGTTTTAGGTTTAAATAGTGCAAAAGAGTTTGAAGATTTAGCACTTGATACAAACCTAAAAAGTGGTATTCAAATAGATATGAAACTTATAAAAGTTAATAAATTAAATGTTTTAGATTATAGAAGAATAGTTCAATCAATTATGTCTTATAAAATGGCAAATGTTGATAACCAAACTTTAGCATATTCATTTTATGAGAGTTTGAGTGAATTTATCTGTAATTATTCAGATGAAATTGCAAAAGAGATAAAAGCAAAAGATATTGTTTTATGTGGAAATATGTTTGCAAATTCTATTTTGTTGTCAAAAACACTTAAAACTTTGAGTAAAAATTATAATATCATTCTTCCAAAAGAGTATCCTCTAGACTACTAATTCATTTTGAAACTAGTTTTAATAAGTAAAACTTAAAACTAGTTTTGATAATATTTATCAAAAATAACAAAGAAACATAAATGTTGAAATATTATGATGAATTAGTCTCGTATGTTCAAAAAATGACAAAAGACAAAGAACAAGCTTTAGAAATAGTACAAGAAACTTATGCAAGAACTTTAGAAAAACAAAAAGAGATAAAGATAGAAAATGAAAGAGCTTTTTTATATAAAGTTGCTAGAAATCTGACTTTTGATTATTCAAAAAAAGTAAAAAATAAAGAATTTATCGAATACAAAGAAGAAAATCATTTTTGTTCTATTGAAGAGCAACCAGATGAAATTGTTTTAGAAAATATCAAAGAAGAGTTATTAATAGAAGCTTTAGAAACTTTACCAAAACATCTAAAACAAGTTTTTGTTTTACATATTTTTGATGGATATGATAAAAAACAAATTGCAAAAATTTTAAATCTTAGTTTAAATACTGTACAAAAATATGTTATAGCTGCAACGACAAAGCTTACAGAGTATATAGAAGAAAAAGAGTGGAATTAAAAAATGAATGAAAATATACAAGAAAAAGCGGCTTATTTTTTTACCTGTAAAAAAGATGGCTTTACAAAAAGTCAAGAACTAGAGTTTAATACTTGGATAAATGAAAATATAGAACATAAAAAAGCTTTTGAAAAAGTAGAAAGATTACAGCTTTTATACTCTTCTTTATCAAAAAATATAAAAGATAAAATCTCACAAGAGGTTCATCAAGAAATCAAAAGTGAAAAAAGTTTCAAAAAAGCAAAAATTTTTAAAATAGCAGCTTCGATTCTTCTCCTAATTGGAGCAAGTTTATTTACAGTAAATGAATACCTAAATTTTGGTATAAAACATACTTTTGTAACAGATAAAGAGATAAAAGATATAGTTTTACCTGATGGTTCAAAAGTAGTGGTAGATGCAAAAACAAAGTTGGATATCAAATACTACAAAGATAAAAGAGAAGTAAATTTGAGTTTTGGAAAAGCTCTTTTTGATGTAGCAAAGAATCCAGATAAACCTTTTATTGTAAATGCAAATATGATAAAAGTAGAAGTTTTAGGTACAAACTTTGAAGTAAAAAATGAAAAAGATAAAATAGATGTAGATGTGATAAGAGGAAAAGTAAAAGTTGAACAAAATAAAAATGATGAGATAAAAGAGTTAGCAATTCTTACAGAAGGAAAACATATCTCATTTGATAAACAAAATAGTAAAGTTAGATTAAAAGATATAGATATAAAAACTATTGCTTCTTGGAAAGATGGCGTTTTGTTTTTTCAAGATGATTCTTTGGAAAAAGCTATAAATGAATTTAAAAAATATAAAGATGTAAATATAGTTATTCAAAAAGAGGCTCAAAAGTATTCTGTTAGTGGCTCTTTTCCTATAGATGATATGGATAAGTTTTTATTTGCTTTGACAAAAATATATCCTTTAAAAGTTGATAAAAAAGAAGATTTTACATATATTTATAAGAAATTTTAAAATTTCTTATAAAAACATATCCACTTTTTGATAGTTCAATCGTCTTATTATACAGAGAAACTAATTCTCATAATTAATAATATGAAAGGAAGACTATGAAAAGTACAACTTACTCAAAAATCGCTCTAAGTTTAGCTTTATCTTTAAGTTTATATGGACAAGATAGCTTTAACTTAGAAAAACAAAATCTTGAGGATGCTATCAAACAAATAGCAAGTAAATCAAATATGCCATATTTAGTAAATGGAAAACTTCTAAAAGGCAAAACATCTTCAAAAATACAAAATATTGAAGGTACTAAAAATGCACTTGATAAGGCTTTGGAAGATACAGGACTTGAAGCAACTATTGAAAATAATACAATTATTATCAAACAAAAAGTAACAAAAGGTCAAGGTACTGTTTTAGAATCTATTTCAATTAATGAAGTTTCATTAAATACAACAGAAGGTACAGGTTCATATACTACTGAGAGAATGAATACAGCAACAAAACTAAATATGTCACAAAGAGATACTCCACAATCAGTTAGTGTTATGACTAGACAACAAATAGAAGATTTTGGTTATACAACACTTGATGATGCCATGAGAAATGTTACAGGTATTTCTATAGACAAAGGTTATTTAGTAGGTGATTCTGGGAATTTTAGTGCCAGAGGATTTGAAATATCAAATATTATGTTAGATGGTGTACCTATAAGTACGGGAGCAAATTCAACTTTTAATGCAGACAATGATTCTTTAGATATTTATGATAGAGTTGAAGTAGTAAGGGGAGCAACAGGACTAACTACAGGTACAGGAACACCATCAGCTACTGTAAATTTAGTTAGAAAAAAACCAACAAAAGAGACAAAAGGAAATGCTAGTATAAGTTATGGTAGTTATGATAACTTTAGAGGAACTTTTGACGTTGGTGGAGCTTTAAATGAAGATAAAACTATAAGAGCAAGAACTGTTATAACAGCTCAAGATTCAGATATGTTTTATGATAATGCTGAACAAAAAAATTATCAATTTTATGGTGTTGTAGAAGCTGATATAACTGATAATCTTATGGCTACAATTGGTTTTCATTATAGAGAAGTTGACAATACAGGTGGATATAACAGATTACCAACAAATGAAGATGGAAGTTTCTTAGATGTAAGTAGAAAAACAAATCTATCAAATGACTTTGATTATTGGAAACAAACAGATAAAACAGTTTTTTCACAACTTGAATATAACTTTAATAATGACTGGAAAGCAAAACTAGCAGGAAATTGGAAAAGACCAGAACAAGATATAATGTTTTCAGCATTTAGTAGAATTTCTGGAGAGTTATATCAAAATACTCAAAGATATAAACTTGATAATAAACAAGACTCTTATGATGTATCATTAAGTGGACCATACTCTTTATTTGGAAGAAATCATGAATTAATGCTTGGTGCTGATTATAGAAAATTTGAAAATAAAAACTGGGGAGGTTGGGCTGATTATGCTTGGACAACTAATGGTCCTTTAGTTGATCCATATAATTGGAACTCTTCTATTGTATCAAAACCAAATATTGATATGACTAAATGGCCATTGCATAGAGAAATTACACAAAAGGGCACATATTTAGCTACTCGTTTAAATTTAGCTGACTCATTAAATCTTATTTTAGGAACAAGACTGAGTTGGTATGAAAATGAAAATTTGGGAACAAATACTACATATAAAGCAACAGCAGAAGTTGTTCCTTATGCTGGAATAGTTTATGATTTAGATGATAATCACTCTATTTATACAAGTTGGACAGAAATCTTTCAACCACAAAATAGTATAGATAAAAGTGGAAATTTATTAGAACCAATTACTGGAACAAATTATGAAGCTGGTATAAAAGGTGAGTATTTTGATGGGGCATTAAATGCAAATCTATCAACATTTCTGATAAAACAGCAAAATAGAGCAACTGATGATTTAACTGGACCAAATCCTTGCCCTGGAACTACTGGTGGATTTTGTAAAAGAGCATCAGGAGAAGTTGAAAGTAAAGGTTTTGAAACAGAAATTAGTGGAGCAATTACTGATAGTTGGCAATTAGTTGCAGGATATACTTATGTAGAAACAGAATATACAAAAGATGTAAATAAAAGTAATATAGGTAAAAATTTTGATTTAACTTTACCAAAACAGCAATTTAAACTTTCAACTACTTATAAATTGCCAGTTGATTCAAATAAATGGACTGTTGGAGCGAATATATATGCTCAAAATGATATAAAATCAAATGACTTTGATAAGATAAAACAAAGCGGATATTATACAGTTGGAGTTAATACAAAGTATCAATATAGTAAAAATCTTGATGTTTTATTAAACGTATATAATTTATTTGATGAAGAATATTATCAATCAGTAGGTTGGGCAACTGGTGGAAATGTTGTAGGTTCTCCTAGAACATTTTTATTATCTATGAATATGAAATTCTAAAATATAAAGGAAGATTTTTTCCTTTATATCTTTATTTTTGATATTTGTTTCTTATTTTATATGCAATTATGATTAGTCTTATCTAGCCATAGAGTTTATGATTTATTAGAAAATAATTATAATTATTTCTTATTTAAATATATAATATCATTTATTATAAATAACTATATTTTAATATTTCATTACAAAACAATTACATTTTGTAAATGCAAAACTTATTTTGTATTAAATTATAAAAAATTATCCATTTAAACAACAAAATTTAAAGATAAACATTATAGAATACCTAAAATGCAAAAAATGAATGATTATTCATAAAAATTGAAGGATAAGTTTTGAAAGATAAAAAACTTTATGATAGATTGGCCAATAGGTTATTGGATTTAGAAAAATTACCAAAGTTTAAAGAAGATAAATCAATAACTTCTCATTTGGAAGAAAAAGGTATCTCAAGAAGAGATTTTATGAAATGGGCAACAGCAATGACTGCTATGTTAGCACTTCCTGCAACATTTACTCCTTTAGTTGCAAAAGCAGCCTCTTTGAGTGATAGACTACCTATTATTTGGCTTCATATGGCCGAGTGTACTGGATGTAGTGAATCACTACTTAGAACAGATGCTCCAACTATTGATTCTTTAATTTTTGATTATATATCTTTAGAATATCATGAAACTTTGATGGCAGCAGCTGGTTGGCAAGCTGAACACAATCTTGAATCAGCTATCGAAAAATATAAAGGAAGATATATCCTAATGGTTGAAGGTGGTATTCCAACAGGAGAAAATGCTACTTTTTTAACTATTGGTGGACATGGAAAAACAGGAGAACAATCAGCAATTGACGCTTCAAACAATGCTTTAGCAATATTTGCAATAGGAACTTGTTCATCTTTTGGTGGAGTTCAAGCAGCAATTCCAAATCCAACTGGAGCAAAAGCTTTATCGAAAGTTACAGATAAATTAGTAATAAATGTTCCTGGCTGTCCTCCAAGTGAAAAAAATATAGTTGGAACTTTACTTCATTATATTCTTTATGGAACTTTACCATCGCTTGATGTTTACAATAGACCAAAATGGGCATATGGATTAAGAATTCACGATTTATGTGAAAGAAGAGGGCATTTTGACGCAGGTGAGTTTGTAGAAGAGTTTGGAGATGAAGGTGCAAAAAAAGGATATTGTTTATATAAAGTAGGTTGTAAAGGGCCATATACTTTTAATAACTGTTCAAAAAATAAATTCAATTCTCATACTTCTTGGCCTATTCAAGCTGGACATGGCTGTATTGGTTGTAGTGAACCAAATTTTTGGGATACTATGGGACCTTTTGAAGAACCAGTTGCAAATAGACTTTATAGTACAGTATTCAAAGGTTTAGGAGCTGATGCAACAGCTGATAAAATAGGAGTTGGATTACTAACTCTTACTGGAATTGGTATTGTAGCACATGCAGCTATTTCAAAATTTAAAAATCCAAAAGATTCGCAAGAAGGAGAACATGATGCCGAATAAAAGAGTAATAATAGACCCAATTACAAGAATTGAAGGGCACTTGCGAATAGAAGTTGAAGTTGATGAAAATAATGTGATTCAAAAAGCATATTCATCTTCAACATTATGGAGAGGTTTAGAAACAATAGTAAAAAATAGAGACCCAAGAGATGCTGGGTTTTTGATGCAAAGAATTTGTGGAGTTTGTACATTTTCTCATTATAGGGCAGGAATTGAAGCAGTTGAAGATGCTTTAGGAATAGTTCCACCTATAAATGCAAAACTTACAAGAAGTTTGATGAATATGGCTTTATTTATGCATGACCATATAGTACATTTTTACCATTTACATGGACTTGATTGGGTTGATGTTGTATCTGCTCTTGATGCAGATGAACAAAAAGCTTCAAAAGAGGCATTTAAATATAGTGATTTTCCAATAGCAACTGGAGAAAATGACTTAAAAAAAGTAAAAACAAGAGTTAAAGAGTTTGTAGAAAAAGGACAATTAGGACCATTTGCAAATGCTTATTGGGGACATAAAACTTATAGATTATCTCCTGAACAAAACTTAATTTTATTAAGCCACTATTTAAAAGCTTTAGAAGTTCAAAGAGATTTAGCAAAACTTATGGCTATTTTTGGAGGAAAACAACCACATCCACAAAGTTTAACAGTTGGTGGAGTAACTTGTGTTATGGATTTATTAGATCCTTCAAGAATGGGAGAATATCTAACTTTATTTAAAGTTGGAGCAGAGTTTATAGAAAATGCTTATCAAGCAGATATCATAATGGCAGCAAGTGTATTTAAAGATGAGTTGTCTGTTACAAGACCAGCTGGAGTTATGAATTTTATGGCTCATCAAGAGATGAGATTAAATAAAACAGAATTTTTATTTGATTCTGGAATTATTTTTGATGGAGATTTATCAAAAGTTTACGATATAAATGAAAATTTGATAACAGAAGAAGCAACTCACTCTTGGTATGAAAATAATGAAGCACTTCATCCTTATGATGGTAAAACAAATCCTTTATATACAGGATTAAGAGATATGGATACAATTGGAATGGATGGAGAAAAAGTTCATTCTAAAGTTGTAGATGAAAAAGGAAAATATACTTGGATTAAATCTCCAAGATATGACGGAAATGCTATGGAAGTTGGACCTCTTGCTTGTATTTTAGTATCTTATGCAAAAGGAAATAAAAAAATAGTTCCAATAGTAGATGAGTTTTTACAAAAAACTGGTTTACCAAAAAGTGCATTATTTACTACATTAGGAAGAACAGCAGCTAGAATGTTACAAGTAAAAGCTGTTACTAAATATGGTTTAGAAGCTTTTCATACTTTAATTGAAAATCTAAAAGTAGATGAGACAACTTTTACTTCTTATAAAATAGATAAAGATAAAGAGTATAAAGGAAGATTTATAGGAGATGTTCCAAGAGGAATGTTATCTCACTGGATTAGAATAAAAAATGGAGTTGTTGAAAACTATCAAGCAGTTGTTCCTTCAACTTGGAATGCTGGACCAATAGATGCAAAAGGACAAATGGGACCTTATGAAGCAAATTTAGTTGGTTTAAAAGTGCAAGATATTTCTCAACCTCTTGAAATTATTAGAATTATTCATAGTTTTGACCCTTGTATTGCTTGTGCTGTTCATGTTATGGATAAAAAAGGTAATGATTTAGGAACATACAAAGTGGATCCATTATATGGTTTTTCTTGCTAATATAAATTGGAGCATACAATTATGATAAAAAAACATTATGAATACTCTTTATGGCTAAGGATTACTCACTGGCTTAGAATGCTTGCTATTACAGTTTTGACTTTTACAGGTTTTTATTTAGCATATCCATTTATATCTCCATCATTAAATGGAGGTGAGCCAACAAACTTTTTAAATGCTTTAATGAGAAGTTGGCATATAATTTTTGGATTTTTATTGATTTGTGTAACTTTTGGAAAAATGTATTTATTCTTTTTTGATAGACAAAGTAAAAAAGAGAGAATATCTTTTTTTGATTTTATCTCGCCAAAAATGTGGATAAAACAGATAAAATATTATATTTTAATAGGTGAACATACTCATTTAAAAGGTGTTTATAATCCACTACAATTTATGGCATATTCTGGAATTTATATATCTTTGATACTTATTTCTTTAACAGGATTGATTTTACATATTCATGTTTATCACGAAGGAATAGGTGGACTTTTATATGGTATTTTAAGACCAATTGAAGTTTTAATGGGTGGATTAGCTATGGTTAGAGAAATTCATCATATTTGTATGTGGATTTTTATAATATTTTTGCCTATTCATATCTATTTGGTTGTTTTCAACTCAGTTTATGGAAAAAAAGGAGATATGGATTCTATTATCTCTGGATATAAATGGGAAGACCACAAATAATGAATATTTTAATTTTAGGAATAGGAAATATCCTATTCCAAGATGAAGGAATAGGTGCACATTTTATTCACTATTTAGATGAAAAGTATGAGTTTATATCACAAGAAAATAGTGTAAGTTTAGTTGATGGTGGAACTTTAGCTCAAAGATTAATTCCTGAAATCATAAAATATGATGAAGTTTTGATTATTGATTGTATTGATGCAATAAATTCAAAAGCAGGTGATGTTTTTTTCTTTGATTTTAAAAAAGTTCCTTCAAATATAAACTGGCAAGGAAGTGCTCACGAAGTTGAGATGCTTCAAACACTAAATATGATTGATATGAATAAAGATTTGCCTACAACACATATTTTAGGAGTAATTCCTAAAAGAGTTGCAGATGATACTACTTTTGAATTAAGCAGTGAAATTATACAAGCTTCAAAAATTATGGAGAAGGTTGTTGTTGATTATCTTACAAAACATCAAATTACAGTAAAACAGATAAAAGAAGTTGATATAAAAGAGATAGCTTTGGTTTCATTTAAAAGAGATATAAAAAATGGTCCTAAAGTTTAAATTTACCTATAAATCAAGTGATAAAACTTTAGTGAAATTTTTAGATTTTGCTTCAAAGCAGTTTGATTGTAGTTATAAAATATATCAAGAACTTGATTTTGTTTTTTTATTTATACAAGCAGATGAAAAGACTTTAGAAGAGTTTTCTTCAAAACTATCTTTGTATGTTCCTATGTCAATTTTTTATTATGGTGTTGAAGTTGATGTAATTGAAAACTTACCAAAAGAGGATTCAACTTCTATTTGTGATGATAAAATGATATCTTTTTGTCCAACTTGTCTAAAAGAAGTCGAAAATGAAAATAGTTTAGATTTTTATAATGCCTTTAAATCTTGTGAAGTTTGTAAAAGCTTTGAAAATGCAACTTTTATTTTTGAAAATGAAGAGATAAAATCACATAAAAAACTTTTTGAGAAGTTAAGCCAACTTATAAATGAAGATAAAAGAATCAAAATAAAAACTTTAAGTGGGACTTTTGTTTTTTCTAAAATCAAAGATATAGAAAATCACAAAGAGTTATTGGTTACAAATTTAGAAAATATCAATACTTTGATTGTAGAAAATGCAACATCTATTGTAGCACTTGCAAGTATAGAAAAGCCACAAATTGAGTTTAAAATAAATGAGATTTATAAACTAAAACATAGTATCAAAAAAGAAAAAATAGATTTGCGATTTGCAAATGATTTGACTTTACATCTTTTATCAATAGAGCTTAAAAAATTAAAAATTGATTTTTTAAATATTGAAGATGAAAATGCTAAATTTGATTACTTTTTAGATGTAAAAAGTTCTAATAATATCTTTTTAGATATTCCAAAAGTAGTATGTTTTGATAATAAAAAACTCATTTTAAACTCGATTTCTTATCCAAAAAAACTAGATACTGTTTTTAGTAAGTTTAAACAAAAAGATAAAGCTCAATTTATGACTGTTTTAGCTGAAAATGAACTCTTTGATAAATCTATTATTAACTTTTATATTAGCTCTTTAAACGATGATAAAATCTCTTATTACTCACAAAATGGTTTAGTTGATATTTTAGAAGATTTATATCTTCCAACTTCAATAAAAGAAGTTTTTGAAACTATAAAAAAAGATACAAAAGGAGAAAAACTTCTAAATAACTATCAAGAAAAATTCAAAGATGATTATGAAATTGCATTAAATACAAAAATAGATTTTTCAAAAAAGTCATTTTCTACTTATTGGCAAATAGCAAAAATAGTGTTAAATTTTAAAGAAGATATAGTTTTAAATGCTTCAAATTCTTTACTTGAAAAAGGACCTAGAATTGACTATAAAATCTTTGATAATAAAAAAGTATTTAATAGAAAATTTGACTATTTACCACTTATAAAAACTGCTATGAGTTTTAAACTTGCTGGTGTTGATGCAGAGACTATTAGTTTAGGATTTATGGAAAGTTTTGCTCATTTTATAGCAAATGAGATTGATATTTTACATAATACTTATGAACTAGAAGGAGTTAGTTTATGTGGAGATATGTTTGCAAATATTAGGTTTAATCAGCTTGTTGAAAAAAGCATAACAAAAAACTTCAAAATCTATTACAATAAAGAGTTTGTCATCCAAAAATAGATATAGTTTTAAACTTATATAAAAAGAAGAGTGATGATAAACAAAAAAATATCTATTTTTGGAATTGTTCAAGGCGTTGGTTTTCGTCCATTTATTTATAATCTAGCTATCAAATATGATATAAAAGGTTGGGTTAAAAATGATGAAAATGGAGTAGAAATAGAAGCTTATTCTACACAAGAAAATATAGAAAATTTTATAAATGAAATCAAATCAAATCCTCCAGTTCTAGCAAAAATCACTAACATAAGAATCGAAAAAAATAACCAAATAAAAGAGTATAAAAACTTTAAAATTATTCAAAGTTCAAGCTCAAAAGATAAAACAACTATTATCTCTCCTGATATAGCAATTTGTGATGATTGTATCAAAGATATAGATGATATTGGTAACTTTAGATACAATTATAGTTTAACAAATTGTACAAATTGTGGTCCAAGATACTCAATTATTAAAACAGTTCCTTATGATAGAGCAAATACTTCTATGAATGACTTCAAATTATGTAAAAAATGTGAAGACGAATATAAAAATCCTTTAAATAGAAGATATCATGCACAACCTGTTGCTTGCGAAGATTGTGGTCCAAATATGACTTTGTATAATATAAATAATAGTATATTATCTTACAATATAAAAGCAATAGAACAAACAGCTAATTTAATCAAAGATGGATATATAATTGCAGTAAAAGGTATTGGTGGATTTCATATAGTTTGTGATGCAACAAATGATAAAGTTGTTAATAAATTAAGAGAGATTAAAAATAGACCAAATAAACCTTTTGCAGTTATGTTTAATAATATAAATAGTATTAAACAATATACAAATACAAATTATCAAGAAGAAGAGATACTTACTTCAAAAGAGAAACCAATAGTTTTAGTAAAGAAAAGACTTAATACAAATCTATCTTCATATATTGCACCAAATATTTCAAAATTAGGTTGTTTTATAGCAAATTGTGGAATTCATCATCTTTTATTTAAATATTTACAAAATCCTATCGTAGCAACAAGTGCAAATTTAAAAGATGAACCAATTATAAGGTCAAAAGATGAAATCGTCGATAAATTGGGGAATATTGTAGATTTTGTACTAGATTATAATAGAGATATTGTAAATTCTAGTGATGATAGTATTATACAAAATGTAGAAAATTATAAAATTAAACTAAGAAATGCTAGAGGATATGCTCCTACTCATATAAAAATAGAAAAAGATTTAAAAAATAAAGTTCTTTGTCTTGGTGCAAATCAAAAATCAACAATAGCTTTAGGCTTTAAAAATAATTTTATTTTATCACCTTATATTGGTGATTTAAACTCTATTTCTTCTATGGAATATTTCAATAGAACTATAAATAGTTTTAAAAACTTTTATGATTTTGTTCCTGATACTGTTGTTTGTGATCTTCATCCAAAATATGAAAGTACAAAATATGCTTTTAAATTGCTTCAAGATAACCCAAATATAAAGCTTATTCAAGTTCAACACCACTATGCTCATATTCTTTCCGTGATGGCTGAAAATGGCTTAGAAGATGAAGTTTTAGGTTTTGCTTTTGATGGAACTGGATATGGAGATGATGGAAATATCTGGGGTGGAGAAGTTTTTATTGCTTCAAGAAAAGAGTATAAACGAATAAATCATATAAAATATTTTAGGCTTTTGGGCGGTGAAATGGCTATAAAAGAGCCCAAAAGAGTTGCTTTAAGCTTATTATTTGATATTTTTACTTTAGATGAAATCCTAACTTTAGATAGTTTTGTAGTAAAAGCTTTTAGTAAAGAAGAGATAAAGACTTTATATACAATGTGGCAAAAAGGCTTAAATGCACCATTTTGTAGTTCTATTGGACGTTTATTTGATGCTATTTCTTCATTTGCAAACATTTTACATACTCAAACTTTTGAGGGAGAAACAGGGCTTTTAATAGAAGAAAATTATGATAATTCTATAAAAGATAACTATGAATATAAAATAGTAGATGAAAATATAGATATAACTACTATGATAAGGCAAATTATCGAAGATAAAGATAAAAAAGTCATCTCTTCAAAGTTCATAAATACTTTAGTAAATATCATCATAGAAATCTCAAATAAACATAAAAATTTACCAGTAGTTTTTAGTGGTGGAGTTTTTCAAAATAAAACTTTACTCGAACTTTTGATAAAAAAATTCAAAGAGCAGGGTAGAGTTTTCTATTTCAATATTGATGTTCCAACTAATGATGAGGGTATTAGTATTGGGCAACTTTATTATCAATATCAATAAATTACAAAATTTACAATAATCCTAAAAAATATCAACTTTATATAAAGAGTATTTGTTATACAAAATATATCTATTAATATAGTATAAGATTTATAAAAAATGTTATAAAAATATTTATAAAGTTCCATAAAATAGATATTTATTAAAAAAATAATTTTTTCTAGAATTATATAAAAATATTAATCAAAATTTCTAGATTATATTTATATGTAATGTATAATTATATTTGTTTGCATAATTATACAATTAAAATATAAAAGATAGATATTTTTTTAAAATTAAGTTTTTATAATGTAAAATGAACAAACGCTCACATATGTTTTTTTAAATATCTCAAACTTAAATATGTAAATGTTTACAAAATAAAATTTAATAAAAAGGATTCGCCATGCCACCTACTACTTTACAAATAATTGCTGCAGTTATTTTTGCTTTAGCAATTATTCATATCTTTTCTGTAAAATATTTTGAGCATCTTGCTCATAGAAGTACAAAACATTCTGGACTTTTTCATTTATTGGGTGAAATTGAAGTTGTTTTTGGTGCTTGGGCTTTAATTTTAATACTATTTATGTTTATATTATCAGGAAAACAAGCAACTGTTGATTATATGAATTCAAGAAGTTATATCGAAGCAATGTTTGTTTTTGTTATTATGATAATAGCTGCAACAAGACCTATTTTGCAAACAGTAGTTTTATTTGTAAAAAAACTATCTACTATTATACCAACTAAAGGTGCTACTGGATTTTATTTTATTGTTATGTTTTTTGTTCCAATTTTAGGTTCAATTATAACAGAACCAGCTTCGATGACTTTAGCTGCTCTTATTTTATCAGATAAACTGTTTTCTCAAGAGATAAGTAAAAAATTTAGATATGCAACATTGGGTACTTTATTTGTAAATGTTTCAATAGGTGGAACATTAACTAACTTTGCAGCACCTCCAATTTTAATGGTTGCAGGAACTTGGGATTGGAATACAACTTTTATGTTTACAACTTTTGGTTGGAAATCAATGGTTGCTATTTTTATAAGTACAAATTTGATGATTCTTATTTTTTATAAAGAGTTAGTAAATATCAAAATTAGAACAACAGTTTCAGATAGAGAAAATATCCCTTTTGGTATTATCTTGACTCACTATTTATTTTTATTTTTAGTTGTTTTCTTTGGACACTATCCAGCTATATTTATGAGTATATTTTTACTTTTTTTAGGAATTACTCATGCTTATCAACAATATCAAGATAGATTGATGTTAAGAGAAGGATTGTTAGTTGCATTTTTCTTAGGAGGATTAGTTATCCTAGGAGGACAACAACAATGGTGGCTTCAAGATTTAATTATGAAAATGAGTGATTTACAAGCATTTTTCGCTGCAATTACAATTGGTTCTGTTACAGATAATGCAGCAATTACATATTTAGGTTCTCTAGTTGAAGGATTAACTGATGAGTTCAAATATGCTTTAGTTGCTGGTGCTGTTTGTGGTGGAGGATTAACTGTTATTGCAAATGCACCAAATCCAGCTGGAGTTACTATTTTGAAAAGTCATTTTGAAGATAGTACAATAGATCCTTGGTATTTATTTTTAGGAGCGTTAGTTCCTACAATAATTTCAGCTTTATGTTTTTTATTTTTGTAAGATTATTTAAAAGGAAAAAATTTATATGGCATCTAATTTAGCAAAATATGCAAGAACAAATAAGAGTCTTATTGTTTTCTCAAATGCTTTTAATCATGTAGAGGCATTTAAAAAATTTTATAACATAAGAGTAAAACCAAAAGAGTTTGGTTATATAAAAATAGATAAAGACAAAATAAACTTAATAGAAGAGAGTCTTTATTGTGATTTAGTAAATGGTAAAAAAAATGAACTTATAAGAGATAGTTTATTACACTCTTGTACAAATCATGCAAGATATATTTTAACTTCATCAAGGTTTGTTATTTTTCCTACGAAATTTAGTTTTAAAAGAGTTGCAAATAGATTGTTTAATGGTTTTGTAATTCAAGGTGCAGGTGAAGTTTTATTTAAAAATGAAAATGGTCGTATAAATATTACTTGTTCGGGTGAAGCAAAAGATTTAAATATAAAAGCAAGAAAAATTGATGAAGAGATTATAAAAGAGGATTTGGAAGCTAATTTTTAAGAAGGAGTATTAATACTCCTCTTCATCTTCTGCTTCTGTATCACAACAATAGATACACTCTTCATCAAAAAATGAATATTCATCATAACAATAAAAACTCTCACAGCTTTCACATTTGAAACAATCATGTTTTTTAGAAAGTATTTGTTCTAATTCTTCTTCGTCCATATTATTAGCTTTAGCATAATCTTCAAAAAGTTTCATAGCATTTGTTGTTTTGCCTGATTTTAACTCTTTTGCTAAATCTTCTAAAGTATCTATTTCCATCTTTTTACCTTTGAATTTAATAAAAGATATATTATGTCAAAAAATGATATAATCGCGACTTAAAAAAATATAGGGTTTTAAAAAATAATGAATAATTCTCAAATCAAAACACAAAAATTTATAATCAAATATTTCACGGAAATAATGATAAAAGGTCAAACAGCAAAAAGACAGATGATTGCACAAGTTTATAACAATCTTGTATCAATCTTATCAAAAATATCACCTGAAATTAAGATAAAAAGATTCTTCGATAAAATCGAAGTTGTTTGCCCCGTTGAAGTAGTTGATAGTGTAAGAGCTAAACTTCTTGAAACTCCTGGAATTGAACAAGTTTTAGAAGCTTTACAATTTGATAATATGTATACACTTGATGATATCAAAGTAAAAGTAAATGAGATGATGAACCATGAGATAAAAGATAAAACTTTTGTCGTAAGAGCTAAAAGAACAGGTGCCCAAGAGTTTAAATCAACTGATATTGAAAAAACTGTTGGTGGATATATGTTAGCTATGAATAGTAAAGATACTAAAGGTGTAACACTAAAAAATGCTGAAGTTACTATAAATATTGAACTTGAACATGCACAGTTAAATATTATTACAAAAAAATATATGGGACTAGGTGGATTTCCAATAGGAACTCAAGGAAGTGTTATATCTTTGATGTCTGGTGGATTTGACTCAACAGTTGCTTCATATTTAACAATGAAAAGAGGAATAAAAACTCACTTTATTTTCTTTAATCTTGGTGGATTAGCACATGAAATAGGTGTAAAACAAGTAGCTTATTATTTATGGAATAAATTTGGAAGTTCTCATAGAGTTTCATTTATTAGTGTTCCTTTTGAAGATGTTGTTTCTCAAATTTTTAAAGATGTAAGTCAACCTTATATGGGTGTTATGCTAAAAAGACTTATGTTACTTGCTAGTGAAAAAATAGCTGATAGTTTAGGAATAGATGCTTTAGTAACAGGTGAAAGTGTTGCACAAGTTTCTAGTCAAACATTAAGAAATCTTGCTTTAATTGACCAATGTACAAATAAATTAGTTTTAAGACCACTTTCTATGATGAGTAAACCTGATATTATAGAAATTGCACAAAAGATAGGAACAAGAAGATTTGCTGAAGCAATGCCAGAATATTGTGGGGTAATTTCAAAAAATCCAGTAACTCATGGAAGTTATGAAAGAATGGAAAAAGAAGCAAGAGGTTTTGATTATTCTATTTTAGATGAAGCAGTTAAAAAAACATCTTTTGTAAATGTTGATGAAATAGATGAAAATGTAAGTGAAATAGGGCAAATGGAAATAATTTCTGATTTAACTGATGGAGAATATACAGTTATTGATATTAGACAAACACCTGATTGTGTAAAAACTTCTGTTGAAACTTTGAAAATTCCTTTTTATGATTTGAAAAAAGAGTTTAAAAAACTTCCTCAAGATAAAACATATCTATTTTATTGTGATAAAGGGATTATGAGCCAACTTCACGCACAATATTTAAGAGATAGTGAAGGTTATAAAAATATAAAAGTTTATAGACCATAAAAGGATTTTCAAATAGATATAGATATAATGGACAACTATGTGGTTCATTTAAGACAATTAAATAAATAATAAAGGAAAAATAGAATGAAAAAAATATTCTTAGGAATAGCTATTGTAATAATAGTTATTGGCGCTATATGTTTGGGATTGAGATCTACTGTTGATAGTAAAATTCAATCAAAAATTGAAGAGTTAAATAAAAATGGATTTGTTGTAAATCAAGAACACTCTTTTGAACACTATAAGACAGTAGGAAAAGGTAAAATAGAAGTTATTTATCCTGATAAAGTTGCTTCTTATTTATTTAGTAAAATAGAAGATGAAGATACAAAAAAATCTTTAGAAAAACAGTATAGTTTACTTGATAGAGCTACAAAAGAGAGACTTTTTGAAGGAATCACTTTTGATTATGATTTTGTTATGAATAATATCTCTTCAACACTTGATTTAAATCTATATTTAACAAATTTATCTCAAAGAACTATGTATAAATTGGAGCAAAATTATTCTTATGCTCCACAAACTAATTGGATGAAAACTCTTTTAGAAAATAAAAAAATCCATTTAAATATAGATGAAAATAAAAATTTCAAATTAGATGATATAAATATTACTATCCCAAATGACTCATTTATTACTATAAGAGGAGTTCATGGAACTGAAAATAGTATTAAAATTGCTTTATTAAAAATAGCAGATGTTTATGATGATAGTTATACAAAAGGAAGTTTATTAATAGATAATTTAGCTTTTGATTATAGTAGTCAAAAAGATAAAAAAAGTTCTAAATTAAATATTGAAAATTTAGAATTTTCAGATTATACAAATGTTGCGAATATCAAAAATCTAATTTTAGATTCTCAATCTTTACAAGATAAAGATAATATTTCAGGAAATAGTAAAATCTCTTTTGATGAGTTTAATTTAATAAAAGATGATAAATTATATCTTTCTAGCAGTTCAAAAAATATTGGATTAAACAAAACATCATTAGATATTGCTTTTGACAAAATTCCATATAAAAAATATGAAGAAATGTTAAATTCTATTTCAGATAAAGATTTTTTACAAAAATATGATGATTTTATGAAAGTAGTAGCACAAAATGGTTTCCAAGTTCTTATAAATGGAGAATCAAATAATTTTAAAATTGATGAAAATAAATATTTTAATACATTAAAATTTAACTCAACTTTTAAAATAAATCAAAAATTTGATTCAATGAATAATATAAAAAGTGTAAAAGATGTTTTTGAAGTTATAAAAGCAACTTTAGATATAGATGCTGAATCTGTTAAATCATTAACTGATTTATTAAAAGATGAAGAGTTTAAAGCAACAGATATTGAAAATAATCAAAAAAGATTTGAAATTGAGTTAAAAGATGATGGAATATATTTTAACAATAAAAAATTCTTAGATCAAAAAGATTTAGAGTTTTCATCATTGAGTTCTTTAGGTAATGCTGCTTTATCAGAAAATGGAAAAGTAGTAAGTTCTTATGAATTGGTAGATAAAAACCTTTTAAGAGTAACTTTTAAATATACTACTAACTTAAAAAATGTTACAGCTGGTGGTTTAGCAGTCTCTTTCCCTCAATTTAAAGATGCTTCAAAAATAAAAGCACACAATACAAAATCTTTTGACAAAATCGATTATTATAAAGAAGGTCAAGAAATTTATAGTGGAATGTTAGGAAAAAATGTAAAAGCTCAATATCTTATGGTTGAAGGTTGGGATACTAACTGGACTGATACAAAACAAGAAAAAGAGTTTAGTTTAGATATTGATATTTCAGAACTTAAAAAAGATAATTATGGGTATTTAGAAATAAATTTAAGAGGTGGTTCTTTAAATGAAAAAGTAGCAACTACTTCAGCTCAATATTCTGAAATTGTTCCAAATGAAAGTCAAAGTTTCACAACTGATCAGCAAAGTTATCCTGTAAATATAGCGGATATTTATTTAACTGATTTAAAATTCGAGAAAAAATAAAAATATTAAGGTTTTTTAAACCTTAATATTAAATCTCTTTAGAATGTAGTTTCATAATAGTTTTTTCAATTGCAATAAAACCAAAAGGAATTACAGAATATATAAAAAGTAAAATTCCAGTTCCTAGTTTCCATTTATACTCTCTCATAGCTTTATATAAAAAAATACAAAATAAAATAAATAAGATACCATGAGCCATTCCTACTATCTTAACAGCTATTGGTAATCCTACAAAATATTTTAATGGCATTGCAATAAATAATAAAATTAAAAATGATAATCCTTCAATAAACGAGATAGTTTTAAATCTGTCAAAATTTATATTATTCATAAATACTCCTTTTTGTGAAGATGAAGTATATTCCAGTTTGGTTTATAAAAGGTTAATATAAGAGTTTTTTTGTACAATTTTTGGTGGTTTATTTATAAATAATGAATCAAATTGCAAAATAATTAAGGATTAAATATATGAATAAAATTATAAATAAAATTTTTATTATATCTTCTATAACTACATTTTCTTACTCTTTAGATTTTACTAAACATTTAGAACTATCTTACGTTGATACAAGTGGAAATACCAACACAAGTACTTTTTCAGCAAAACTTGAAACTCTTACAAAACTTGCTGAAGGTGAAGAACTAAAAGCAAAAGCAACAGTTTTATATAGTAAAGATAATGATGAAACATCAGCAAATAAATATGATATTGAAGTTGATTATAATCATATGATAAATGAAAAACTCTATTCTTATATGGGAATAAATTATATAAATGATGAATTATCAGATTATGATTATAGATTAAATATAGGTCCTGGATTTGGATACAAATTTATAAATGATGATATTCAAACTTTAGATATTCAAGCTGGATTGGATTATGCTTTTGATAAGTATGAAAATGGGAAAAAAGATGAATATATCGCTCCAAGAACAGAGACAAATTATAGATATAGAATAAATGACAATATGCAGTTCAAACAAATGTTAAGCTTCTTAATATCTTCAGAAGATAGTGAAAAATACTTCTTTACAAGTGAATCTAGTCTAAATCTAAAAATGATAGAAAATATCTCTTTAGGAATTAGTTATAGAATAGATTATGTAAATCAAACAGAAAAAGAAAATACTGATAGAAAGTTTTTAACTTCATTGATTATAGATTTTTAAAAAGCAATAATATATTTTAACTAAATTTTAAAGAGGAAGAAAATTGAATTACAGCAAGATTATTTTTGCACTTTTAGTGCTTTATATTTTAGCAGATATGGCAAATACATATTTTATTAAGTAAGTATTTTTACTTACTTAATTTTACTTTTTTTGCCACTTTTGAAAATATTGGTACTACTAAAACAACAATATATCCAACTATTGCTCCCAATAGTATTTCACTAAAAAATCCACCAAGAGGAACAGCTTTTAAAGTTTCACTAAATGAGCTTAAAATATGTGTTTCATGTGCTATTATTCCTCCACCAACAGCAAGCATAGCAATAGTTCCTAAAACACCAATAACTTTTATAATATATGGCATAGCTTTTACAAAACCATCTCCAATTTTTTGTAAGATTTCACTTCTTTTTTCTTGTAAATAAAAACCTATATCATCAAGTTTTATGATAAATGCAACTATTCCATATACAAAAATAGTTGTCAAAATCCCAACACTAATTAGAACAAAAAGTTTAGTTAAAAAATCACTATTATCAAGTAAACTTAAACTAATTACAATAATCTCAAAAGATAAAATAAAGTCTGTTTTTATAGCACTTTTTACTTTTTCATCTTCAAAGTTTTCATTTGAACTCTCTTTTTTATTGTTATCTTCTTTATGTTCTTCATGATGAAAAAACTTTTCTAAGATACTCTCAACTCCTTCATAAGCTAAATATGCTCCTCCGATGATTAAAATGGGAGCTATTGCCCAAGGCGCTAGATAACTTAAAAGTAAAACAATAGGAATAATGATAAATTTATTTATAAAACTTCCTTTTGCAATTTTATAAACAATTGGAAGCTCTCTAAGTGCTGCTTTTCTTTTTGCTTCAAGCATTGCTACATTTCTTATATGTTCTAATTCTAAAATAATTTCTTGTTGAGTTTTTGTATCTAGTTTTTTTATATTTTCTTCAAATTCTTCAACTGATTTTGCTTTTTCTAGCTCTTTTTTTAGGATTTCTGAAGTTGTTTCATTTGTAAAATTTGCAATTGCTGCGAGGTCATCAACTAAAAGACCACTTGATTTTATGCTTGCAAGTTTTGTATAAGTTGCAATATCATCAAAAAGTAGCCCAATATCATCTAGTGAAGTAGCAAGAGATTTTGCAGTTGTTGCCATGGTTTTTCCAGCAAGTGATCCAATATCATCAGCTAAAATAGATAAATAGCCCAATATTCCAGCCATTAAAATCCTTTTTATAATTTTTTAAAATGAAATAATAGTAAATCTTAACTAAATTATAAAAATGTATAGAAAATATACATAAAGAGTATTTATCTTTTATTCAAATATTTTTATAATACATTTATCAAACATGTCAGAGGCAATTTCGCCTCTTAAAGAACTGCAAAGATGGCTAGGGTTCCGAACTTTTTAAGTTGACTGGTCCGAGAGCTATCGACTCTTAAATAAGAGTTACACGGAGGGATAAAAGCCCGGGAGGTGAAAACCTCTTACGTGTTTAATTTTATTTAGGAGTAATACATGAAACTTTCGATTTCAAAAATCTTTAAACTATTGTCATTGGCTGTTCTATTTTTAGGATTAACATCAACTTCACTTTTTGCTGGAACAAAAAAAGATTTCAAAGTTGCTTGGAGTATCTATGTTGGTTGGATGCCTTGGGATGTTATTGAATCTCAAAAAATCATGGATAAATGGGCAAAAAAATATGGAATTAATGTGCAAATAGTTCAAATAAATGATTATATTGAATCAATCAATCAATATAGTTCAGGTGAATTTGATGCTTGTACTATGGCAAATACGGATGCTTTAGGAATTCCTGCTGCTGGTGGAGTTGATTCAACTGCTTTAATCATTGGAGATTATTCAAATGGAAATGATGCTGTTATTTCTAAAACTGCAAAATCAATCAAAGATTTAAAAGGAACAAATATAAATCTTGTTGAATTATCAATCTCTCACTATTTATTAGCAAGAGCTTTAGAGAAAAATGGTTTGAGTGAAAAAGATATAAAGGTTGTAAATACAAGTGATGCTGATATGGTTTCTGCTTATACAACTGCTGATGTTTCAAGTGTAGTTACTTGGAAACCACAAGTGAGTGAAATTCAAAAAATGCCAAAAGCTAATACTATTTTTGATAGTTCAAAAATCCCTGGTGAGATTATAGATTTAACTGTAGTTAATACTCAAACTTTAAAAGAAAATCCAGAGTTTGGAAAAGCATTAGTTGGTGCTTGGTATGAAATGATGAGTTTAATGACTTCTAATTCAAAAGAATCAATAGAAGCTAAAACAATTATGGCAAAAGCTTCTGGAACTGATTTAGCTGGATTTGAAGACCAACTAAAAACTACAAATATGTATTACACACCAGTAGAAGCTGTAAAATTTAATAATAGTGATGAAATAGTAAAAACTATGGAGTTTGTTGCTAAATTCTCATTTGAACATGGTTTATATGGCGAAGGTGCAAGTGATTATGGTTTTGTAGGAATTGAGTTTCCAAATGGAAAAGTTATTGGAGATAAAGGAAACATCAAACTTAGATTTAATGATAGTTTCATGAAAATGGCTAGTGAGGGAAAACTTTAATTTTAGGGAAAGAATATGAAAAGGTTAATAAATGAAATCCCATCAAAGACAGCAAATCTATTTCTGGGATTATTACCTTTTTTATTAATTGCAATAGTTTATTTAAGTTTTTCAAATGCTAGACTTGCTGAAAATCCAAATGATAAATTGTTGCCATCAATAGAAAAATGTATTGATAGTATGAGCAAATTGGCTTTCGAAGAGGATAAAAGAACTGGAAGTTATATCCTTTATGATGACACAGTTGCAAGTTTAAAAAGATTGGCTTTAGGTGTAGGAATTAGTGCAGTTATTGCTTTGGTTGTTGGTATTTCTATAGGAGTTATTCCTATGATTACTTCAACTTTATCACCACTTATTTGGTTTTTTTCACTAATACCTACAATGGCAATTTTACCGATACTTTTTATAGTATTTGGTTTAGGTGAGATTTCAAAAGTAGTTTTGATTATTTTGGGAATTACACCAATTATGATAAGAGATATTTATCAAAGAGTAAAAGAGATACCAAGTGAACAAATCATAAAAGTTCAAACTTTGGGAGCTAATACTTGGCAAATAATTACAAGAGTTGTAACTCCTCAAATATTTCCAAGATTAATTGATTCAATTAGATTGACTTTAGGAACTGCTTGGATATTTTTGATTTCAGCTGAAGCGATTGCTGCAACTGAAGGTTTAGGTTATAGAATATTTTTAGTACGAAGATATCTAGCTATGGATGTGATTTTACCTTATGTTGTATGGATTACACTATTAGCATTTTTAATAGATTTTGTTTTAAGAAAATTTAATCAAAAACTATTTCCTTGGTTTGGTAAGGAGTGATAATGAGTTTAATTAAAGCAAAAAATATTTGGAAAAATTATGGTGAAAATATAATCTTAGAAAGAGTAAATTTTTCTATGAATAGTGGCGAGTTTTGTACTTTGGTTGGACCATCAGGTTGTGGTAAAAGTACATTTTTAAGAATGTTACTTGGAATTGAAGAACCATCGCGAGGTGAGCTACTTTTTGAAGATAAAGAGTATCCAAAAGAGCCAAGTGATGATAGAGGAATAGTGTTTCAAAGATATTCAACATTAAATCATCTAAATGTGATTGATAATGTGATTATTGGTTTAGAGTTTAAAAACTCTCCATTTTTGGGAAAACTTTTTGGAAAAGCAAAAAAAGAGGCTTATGAAAAAGCTGATGAGATTTTAAAAGCAGTTGGTTTATACCATTCAAGAACTAAATATCCACATGAGTTAAGTGGTGGAATGAAACAAAGATTGTCTATTGCTCAATCACTTGTAAAAGAGCCAAAACTTTTACTTTTAGATGAGCCATTTGGTGCTCTTGATCCTGGAATTAGTAAAGATATGCATGAATTACTTTTGGATATTCACTCAAAATTAAACTTTGGAGTTGTGATGGTAACTCATGATATTAGTGAAGCTTTTAAATTAGGAACAAGAGTTTTGGTATTTGACAAAATAAAAGTTGACGAGGATTTTCCAAATAGATATGGGTCAACAATAGTAAATGATATAGATTCGAGTAAAAGAGATACGAGTATCTCTCTTTAGGGTTTGCTACTTTAGCTGTAATTTATTACAGCGTTAAAAGTAGTTTATAAATGAGTAGGTTCCTTTTCAAAATGGAACATTTTTAAAGGATGAAAAGATGATAAAAAGTGATAAAGTTGTTTTAAACGAAATTTTCCCTTCAAGTGTGAAATGGTCAAAAATCGTTAAAAGAGGGCAAACAATACAACTAAAAGCAAAAGGTGACAATGCAAGTTTAAGTGCAATGTTTTACAACGCTTCAAATGTAGCAGAGAGATTTAATAGTGCAGATACAGTAAAAATCCAATGGAATGCTTTTTTAGGAAAAGAAAAAGTTCTATTTTCAGAAATGGGAAGAGTTTTATTTGCAATTACAGAAGATTCTACTGATGGTTTATTTGATATTTTAGGTGGAATTTCAAATGAAAGAACTATCAAAGAGAACTTTGGAGGTGAAGCAACTTATCAAAGTTGTAGAAATGGTTATTATAAAAGTGATAAAGAAAACTTTTTAATTGAACTTGGAAAATATGGAATGACAAAAAAAGATTTAATTCCTGCACTGAATCTATTTAGAAAAGTTGATGTTAAAGAGGGTTCAAAACTTGTATTAAGTGATAGATGTGCAAAAGAGAATGATTTTATTGAATTAACAGCACACATGGATGTTTTACTTGTATTATCAAATACACCACATGCTATGGATAAAAGTGGAGTTTATGAGCCAAGCGATATTGAAATTACTATTTTTGATGCAGTTGAGTTTAAAGATGAAGATTATAAAACTTATAGTGATGAAGCAAAAAGAGGCTTCATAAATACTAACAGATATTTTGTTTAAGGATTAAAAGATGTCAAAAGATACAAAAAACGCAATTTATAATGAAAAATTACCATCAGGACTTCCATGGGCAGGTGTTATAAAAAAAGGACAAACTTTTAGAATCGTTGATTTAGAAGGATGCCAAGCTGTTGATACACTTTTTTATAATAATGACAATTTAAATGATAGATATAGTGCAAATGATACTATTAGAGAACAAGGAAGTATTTTTATAACAACTGGAACAAAACTTATTTCAACTGATGATAATGTTTTAATGGAAATAACGCAAGATTCTTGTGGAAATCACGATACTTTAGGTGGGCATTGTAGTGCTGAGAGTAATAGTGTTAGATTTGGTTTAGATAAAAAATATATGCACTCTTGTAGAGATAATTACTTAACAATTGTAGCACAACTTGAAATGAGTCCAAAAGATATTACAAATAATATTAACTTTTTTATGAATGTACCAGTAGAGGAAAATGGACATTTAGCAATAGTTGATGGTATTTCAAAACCAGGAGATTATGTGGAAATGGTGGCACACATGGATACTTTAGTTTTAATATCAAATTGCCCCCAATTAAACAATCCATGCAATGGATATAACCCAACTCCAATACAATTAATCATTTGGGATTAATTTTAGTTAAAAGCCCAAAAGAGCTAATCTTTTTATCTTATTAGACGACTTATAAGATATATTCATTTGGGACGGCCCAAAATTATACTTCAAGGATATAAAGTGTTTAAAAGAGTATTAATTGCAAATAGAGCTGAGATTGCAAATAGAGTAATTAGAACTTTAAAAAAGATGGATATTGAATCAGTTGCAATTTATAGTGAGGCAGATAAACATGCTTCATTTGTACGAAATGCAAATATTAGTGTACAACTTCATGGAACTACACTAGAAGAGACTTATCTAAACTATAAAAAAATTATTGAGATTTGTAAAGAGTATAATGTTGATGCTATTCATCCAGGATATGGGTTTTTAAGTGAAAATGTAAATTTTGTAAAAGAGTGTGAAAAAAACGGTATTGTTTTTATAGGACCAACTTCTAAACAAATAGAGGATTTTGGATTAAAACATACTGCACGAGATATTGCAAAAGCAAATAATGTACCGCTTCTTGAGGGAAGTGAACTTCTTACTAGTTTAGAAATGGCAAAAGAGATTGCAAACTCTATTTCATATCCAGTTATGTTAAAAAGTACTGCTGGTGGTGGTGGAATAGGAATGAAACTTTGCTTTAGTGAAGAGGAGCTGGTTGCTGCTTATGAAAGTGTTATAAAACTAGCTACTTCAAACTTTAGTAATGGTGGAGTTTTTTTAGAAAAATATATCGAAACTGCACGTCATATTGAAGTTCAGATTTTTGGTGATGGAAATGGAAATGTAAAAACTTTAGGTGAGAGAGATTGTTCAATTCAAAGAAGAAACCAAAAAGTTATAGAAGAAACTCCTGCTCCAAATATCAGTGATGAGTTAAGAAGTGAACTGTTTGAAGCTTCAAGAAAATTAGCACTTGCAGTAAACTATAAAAGTGCTGGAACTGTTGAGTATATCTATGATACAAAAACAAATAAATTTTATTTTTTAGAAGTAAATACAAGATTACAAGTTGAACATGGAATTACTGAAGAGGTTTGTGGAGTTGATTTAGTTGAGTGGATGATAAAAATAGCGTATGGCGATAATAAACCACTACTTGATTATGTACATAATCCAAAAGGTCATGCAATACAACTAAGAGTTTATGCAGAAGATGCAAGTAAAAATTTCCAACCAAGTACTGGACTAATTTCTAAAGTAGAGTTCCCAAAAAATCTTAGAATTGATACTTGGATTGAAGATGGATGTGAAGTTAGTCCATTTTATGACCCACTTTTAGCAAAATTAATCTCTTATGGAGAAAATAGAGAAGAAAATTTAGCAAAACTACAAGAGGTTTTAAAAACTTCAAAAATCTATGGAATTGAATCAAATCTTTCATACTTGCAAACTATTTTAAAACAAGACTTTTTTGTAAATTCAAGCTTTTATACAAAAGTTTTAGAAAAGTTAGAATACAAACCTTTTAAAGTTGATATTTTAAAATCAGGAACATTAACTACTATTCAAGACTATCCAGCACGTCAAAATTTTTGGGCAGTTGGTATTCCGCCATCTGGTGCAATGGATAATCTAACACCAAGACTTTTAAATCATCTATTAAAAAATGATGAAAAAGCTGCTTTTATAGAGATGACTTTTATAGGAGCAACTTTTAAATTTAGAAACTCTACAACTATTGCTTTTGGTGGAGCCAATATGCAAGTTACACTAAATGGAAATAGTGTAGAGATGTATAAAGTTATAAACGTAAGTGCAAATGATATTTTAGAGTTTAAAAAAGTTGTTGGAAATGGAAATAGAACTTATCTAGCTATAAAAGGTGGATTTGATGTGGCTTCATATCTTGGAAGTGCTTCAACATTTACTTTAGGTGAGTTTGGTGGACATGGAGGTCGAGCTTTAAAAGCAGGGGATGTATTAAACTATTTTGAAACAAATGATGAGGTTTATGAAGAATTAGTAAATAAAATCGATTTAGTAAATGAGTGGGAAATTGGTGTTGTTTATGGACCACATGGAAGCCCTGATTTTTTTACAAATGAAGATATAAAAGAGTTTTTTGCTACTTCTTGGGAAGTTCACTTTAATTCAAGCCGAACAGGAGTTAGACTAATAGGACCAACTCCAAAATGGGCAAGAAATGATGGAGGAGAAGCTGGACTTCATCCTTCAAATATACATGACAATGCTTATGCTTTTGGAACAATAGATTTTACAGGAGATATGCCAGTTATTTTAGGACCTGATGGTCCAAGTCTTGGTGGATTTGTTTGTCCAGCTACGATAATTTCTTGTGAATTACATAAAATTGGTCAGCTTAAAACTGGTGATAAAATAAGATTTAAACCAGTTAGTTTAGAAAATGCAGATTTGATGAATAAAGCTTATGAAAAAGCTATTAAAACAAATTCTGTTTTACCAAAACTAGAAGATTTTATAATAGATTTTGATGAAGAGAAAGCAACACCAATTATTGAAACTATAAAATATAAAGAGTTAGATTTAGATATTGTTATTAGAAGTGCTGGAAATGAGTTTATTTTAGTTGAAGCTGGAGAGTTAAAACTAGATATTGAACTTAGATTTTTTATCCATGCTTTAATGAGTTATATTGAAGATAAAAACTTAAATTCAATTATTGATTTAACTCCAGGAATTAGAAGTTTACAAATACATTTTAACTCTTTAGATATAAGTAGAAGCAAGATTTTAGAGCTTGTAAAAGAGGCGATAAAATCTTTAAAAAATATTGAAGATTTAGAAGTTGAATCAAGAACAGTTTATTTACCACTTTCTTGGAATGACCCTTCAATTCAACTAGCAATTGACAAATATCAACAAGGGGTGCGACCAAATGCACCTTGGTGTCCTTCAAATATTGATTTTATTAGAAGAATAAATGGTTTAAAAGGTGTGGATGAAGTTCAAAAAATCATCTTAGATGCTTCCTATTTAGTTATGGGATTAGGTGATGTTTATTTAGGAGCTCCAGTTGCAACTCCACTAAATCCAGCTCATAGAATGGTTACAACAAAATATAATCCAGCACGAACTTGGACAGCTCAAAACTCTGTTGGAATTGGTGGGGCTTATATGTGTGTTTATGGTATGGAAGGACCAGGAGGTTATCAACTTTTTGGAAGAACTTTACAAATGTGGAACACATATAGAACTACAAATGAGTTTAGTAAACCTTGGTTATTAAGATTTTTTGATCAAGTTAAATTTTATTTGGTTTCAAGTGATGAGTTACATGAGATTAGAGAGAAGTTTTTATATGGAAAATATCCTTTAAAAATTGAAAATGGAACTTTCAAATTAAAAGAGTATAAAGAGTTTTTAGAAAACAACAAAAAAGAGCACACAACTTTCCAATCAATGCGAAAACAAGCCTTTGAAGATGAAAGATTGATGTGGAAAGAAAAAGGGCTTGATAAGTTTAATGTTCAAGCTGAAGTTATTGAAGCTAAAGATGAAATCATTCTAAATGAAAATGAAGAAGCAGTTGAATCAATCATGTCTGGAAATATTTGGAAAATAGAGGTAGAAGTTGGTGATAAGGTAAAAGCTGGTGAAGTTTTAGTTATTTTGGAATCAATGAAAATGGAAGTAGATATTGAGACAAATATAAGTGGAACAGTAGAGAAAATTCTTTTCAAAGAGGGTGATAATATAAATTCTGGAGATGTTTTAATAATAATCAAAAAGGATGAAAAATGAATCTAAATATAAAAGATTTAAAAGCAAAATATTTAAGTGGTGAAACTACAGTAAAAGAGGTAATTTCATCTGTTTTTTCAAAAATAGAACAAACAAGAGATTATAATATTTGGATTTATACTTTAAATGAAGAAGAATTAAGCCCATATTTAAAAAATTTGGAAAATAAAAGTCCTAAAGATTTGCCACTTTATGGTATTCCTTTTGCTATAAAAGATAATATTGATTTAGTTGGTATTCCAACAACTGCTGCTTGTCCTGAGTTTTCTTATATCCCAAAAAAATCAGCTTTTGTGGTTGAAAAGTTAATAGAGGCGGGTGCAATTCCAATAGGAAAAACAAATCTTGACCAATTTGCAACGGGACTTGTGGGAACTAGAAGTCCTTATGGAGAGTGTAAAAACTCAATAAATAAAGAGTATATATCAGGTGGTTCAAGCTCAGGAAGTGCTGTTGCCGTTGCTCTTGAAATGGCTAGTTTTTCTCTTGGAACAGATACAGCAGGAAGTGGAAGAGTTCCAGCAGCTTTTAATAATCTAATAGGATTAAAAGCTACAAAAGGAGTTCTTAGTACTAGTGGTGTAGTTCCCGCTTGTAGAAGTTTGGATTGTGTGACAGTATTTGCAAAAGAACTTGATAGTATCAAAGAGGTATTTGAAATAGTAAATGCTTATGATGAAGAGGATATTTATAGTAGAGTTTATGAAAAAGTGGAGTATGAAGAAAAAGCAAAATTCTCTTTTGCTATTCCAAAAAAAGAGCAACTAAAATTCTTTGGTGATGAGGAAGCAAAAAAACTATTTGAAGAAGCTGTTAAAAAGTTTGAATCACTTGGTGGAAAGGCTTTTGAGATTGATTATGAACCATTTAATGAAAGTGCAAATTTACTTTATAGTGGACCTTGGGTAGTTGAGAGATTTATAGCTATAAAAGATGTTATTACAAAAACTCCCCAAATTGTTGAGCCAACAGTTAGAAAAATTATAAGTGGTGGCGAAAATATAAATGCTATCAACTATTTTGAATCAGAATATATCTTGAAAAAGAATAGAAAAAAAGCTGAGAAGTTGTTTGATGAGTTTGAATTTATGCTAACACCAACAACGGGAACGATTTATAAAATAGAAGAAGTAAACAACAATCCAATAGAGTTAAATACAAATCTTGGATATTACACAAACTATATGAATCTACTTGATTTATCTGCTATTGCAGTTCCTACTGGAAATAGAGCAAATGGTTTACCTTTTGGAGTTACTGTTGTAGCAAAAAACTTTGAAGAAGAAAAACTATTAAGTTACGCTTCAAAATACTTAGGAGTTTAAGATGAATGAAAATGAGATTTTAATAGGTGTTTGTGGAGCTCATATGAGTGGTTTGCCTTTAAATTGGCAATTAACTGAACTTGAAGCTTCTTTTGTAAAAAAGTGCAAAACAAAAAAAGGTTATAGACTTTTTTTACTTGAAAATAAAACGCCAATTCGACCTGGTATGATTTATGATAGTTCTGTTAAAAGCCAATTAGAGCTTGAAGTTTGGTCTATGAAAGTAGAAAACTTTGGAAAGTTTATGAAACAAATAGCAAGTCCACTTGGAATAGGAACTGTTTTTTTAGAAGATGAGTCAAGTGTTTATGGCTTTTTATGTGAAGCAGATTTTGTGAAAAATTCAAAAGAGATAACAAGTTTAGGAAGTTGGAGAAATTTCTTATGTCAACAACAACAGTAGCTTGGATTTATCTTTTTATAGCTGGATTACTTGAAGCTTTTTGGGCAATTGGTTTGAAATATAGTGAAGGATTTTCAAAACCAATTCCTACTATTTTGACTTTGTGTTTGGTAGTTTCAAGTTTTTTTCTTCTTTCAAAAGCAATGAAAGTATTGCCCGTTAGTTTTACTTATGCAATTTGGTGTGCAATAGGAATAGTTAGTTTGGTTTTAATAGAGTATTTTTATTTAAATGGTGTTTTAAATTTTCAAAAAATCATCTCTATACTTTTTATTTTGATTGGAATTGTAGGCTTAAAAATATCATAGTATTAAGAAGATGTACTTAAAGCTTTATATATAATACGAAAAAAATATAAAGAGATTGATTTGAATGATATTTATGATTGTATAGTACTTGGCGGAGGTCCATCTGGAATCTTAGCTAGTATTAGTTGTGCTAGTGAAAATAACAAGGTACTACTTCTTGAAAAACTTCCAAAAATTGCAGCTAAACTAAAAGCAACTGGTGGAGGAAAATGTAATCTTACAAATACTTTAGATACTTTTGAGTTTATGGCAAAGTTTGGTAAAAACGGTCGTTTTATGAGCCATGCTTTGGAAGTTTTTAATGCAACTGATTTAAGAGATTTTTTTGCCAAAATTGGAGTTGAAACAATAGCAAGAGATGGGTTTAGAGTATTCCCTGTAAATCACAGTTCAAGTATAATTTTAAGTGCATTAGATGATGAACTAAAAAGAGTTGGTGTTGATGTTGAGTGTTCAGTAGCTATTGAAACTATAAAAAAAGAAGAAGATATTTTTATAATAACTTCAAAAGATAAAATCTACAAATCAAAAAATATAATCATAGCGACAGGAGGTTTGGGGTATCCAATTCTTGGTGCAACTGGTGATGGATATATCTATGCAAAAGATTTTGGTCACAGTATTACTTCAACTCATCCAGCTATGATGCCACTAATGACAAAAGAGAAAAACTTTGCTTCTTGTAAAGCTGATACAATCGCAAAAGCTATCTTAAAAGTAAATATTCCAAAGTATAAAAATCTAAAACTTGTTGGTGATTTGATTTTCACAAAAGAGGGGTTAAGAGGTCCAGTTATTTTGGATTTTGCTAGAGAAATTACTCCTATTTTAGCAAAACATAGTGAAGTTCCACTTTTGATAAACTTTTTAAAAGGTAAAAATGAAGAAGAGATTTTTTCTCATCTAAAAAATGAAATAGCAAAAAATCCAACACATACTATTTTAGAAAATTTAGAAACTCTACTTGCAACAAGTGTAGCAACGCAAGTTTTAAATATTTGTGAAATTGATTTAAATTTGAGATTTAAACAAATAGAGGGAATTAAGCGAGAAAAATTGGTTAAAACATTAGCTTGGACACCTTTTACAATCATAGGTCATGAGGGATTTAAAAATGCCATGATTACAAGAGGTGGAGTTGAACTAAAAGAGATAGAACCTAAAACTATGCAAAGTAAAATAGTTGATGGTTTGTACTTTTGTGGAGAAGTTGTAAATATAGATGGACCTTGTGGTGGATATAATCTTCAATGGTCTTTTTCAAGTGGATTTTTAGCAGGAAAATTAAATAAATAAAAATTAGGAAAAATATGAAAAAAATAAATTTAAAACATTATATATTTATAGTATTAGGTTCATTGGCAATGGCATTTGGAACAGTATGTTTTTTATCTCCAAATCAGATAATTACAGGTGGAGGAGTAGGAATTTCTTTACTTTTACATGCACTTTTTCCTCAAATTACCTTAGGTATTTTTATGGCAATGGTAAGTATTCCATTTTTGATTTTATCTTATGTTTATTTTGGGAAATACTATTTATTTAAAACATTTATTGTAGTAATACTTTTATCAACTTTTACAGACGTTTTAAAAGAAGTTTTACACGTAAAACCGATGACAAATGATATTTTATTGGCTGCAATTTTTGGTGGGATTTTTATAGGTTTAGGTGTTGGTTTTGTAATAAAAGGAAGAGCATCGACAGGAAGTACTTCGGTTGTTGGAGAAATAGTTGCAAAAAAAACAAAATATAAAGCAGCAGAAGTTTTACTTGCTATTGATGCAACTATTATGTTTGCATCGGTTTTTGTTTACAACGATATAAATAAATCCCTTTATAGTATGCTTAGTGTTTATGTTGGGATTAGAGTTATTGATATGATTTTAACGGGGCGTCCTTCTAAAAAAATAGTAAATATTGTTTCAAATAATGTAGAAGTTTTAAAAGAGCAAATAAGAGAAAGAATCGAAGAACACGGTACGATTTTAACAGGAATTGGACTTCATCAAGGACAAAATAAAACTATTATTTATGTTACAGTTGAAGCTAGTAAAATTGATTTATTAAAAAATTTGATAACAAAATATGATCCAGATGCTTTTATGATAATAACAGAAGCTTCAGAGTTTTTAGGCAGAGGTTTAAAATAGCTGATATGAACAAGTTTTAAAAACTTGTCCACTCATCTTCATCTACTTTAGCACATTTTATTTCATCTTTTGGTTTCGAAGAAGTTACTTTTTTTATCTCTTTTTTAGTTATTGTTTTTGTTTCAATATCTTCATTAGTTGAAAGTGCTTTTGCTTTTACTTCATCTTTTCCTATAAATTCTTTGTCATTTGCATTTGAAAGAACTAATTTAGCAATAGTGTCTGTTTGAACAGCAACACTATATGTTTGCGAAGCAATTTGTGCATTTTCTTGTGTTTGTTGGTCTAAAGAGTTGATGGCATGATTTATTTGTTCAATTCCTGCAAGTTGTTCTTTACTTGAAGATTCAACACCTTTTATAAGTTCAATAGTTTGTATGATATTTTCATTTAATGCTTTATATCCACTTATCATATCTTCTGATATTTTTTTACCTTGATCTGCTTTTTGTGTAGCACTTTCAACTAGATTTTTTATTTCACGTGCAGCTTCAGCACTTCTACTTGCTAGATTTCGCACTTCTTGTGCAACAACAGCAAATCCTTTTCCAGCTTCTCCAGCAGTTGCAGCTTCAACAGCAGCATTTAGTGAAAGAATATTTGTTTGGAAGGCAATTTGGTCAATAACTGTAATCGCTTCATTTATAGCATTTACTTCTTTGTCTATTTCGTTCATTGCACTTGTTGTTTGACTTGCTAGTGTTTGCCCATTTGTTACAGAACTTGTAACACTTGAAGCAAGTCTTGACATTTGAATAATATTATCAGTGTTGTTTGAAATATTACTTGAAATCTCTTCTACAGCAGCTGCTGTTTCTTCAAGTGCAGCAGCAGCTTCATTTGAGTTTTTATTTAATACATCAACATTTTTTAATAAAATCTCACTACTTCCACCTAAAGTTAAACCATTTGATTTATTTTCAACAAGCATTTCATTTATAATATCGGCAAGGTTATTTAAACCAGTTGTTACACCACTTCTACAATTTGGAATTCTGTGTGTAAAATCAAGTTTTGCATATCTTTCAAGCGCTTCAGTTACGTGATTTATATTTGTACAAATTTTTATTTGTAAACTATGGAACATATCATTTAGGTGCTCTCTTAAAGATTCTAAATTTCTAGATTCAGCTTTATTATTTAGCCTTTTATTTAAAAATCCATTTTTTATATCTTCTGCAATTGCATCGATTTCACCTAAAAACTTTTTATCTGATTCTAAAGTTATTTTTGTTCTTTCGATATTTTCATTTACAATTTTTGCCATAGTTCCAAATTCATCTTTTGAACTATCATCTAAGTGTTCGATTTTTCCACTATTATCATTATTTATAAAATGGAAAAAACTTAATAAACCTTTTTCAAAATTAGCTAAAGATTTTATTAAATTATTTGCTAATAAAAGAGAAAAAGAGACAAAGAAAATAATAGCTAGAATTAAAGTTACAAGTAATACATAATCCATCTCTTTGATTGTTTTATCTCTAAGTTCAGCAGCATTTTTACTAATAATATTTAATTTTTCTTCTAAACTAAGACCTACACTTGCAAGTTCTTTTATACTATTTGTAAGTTGTTCTGTATCTTCTAAAGTTCCAGTATATTCAGCAATTTTTATAGGATACATTCTATCAAATAGATATAAATATTTTCCAGATAAATCTAAAAGTTCACCAACTAAATCAACATTTCTTTGCTCTACTAATTTACCTTTCAAATCTCTAAGATTTGCTTGAAGATCCGAAAAGTCACTTCTAACTTTTAAAGCAGCTTGTTCATTTGGGTTTTGTAAAAATTGATAAACTGAAATTCTTCCCTTTAACATTTGTTGGATAAGTACATCAGTATGTTTAACTATATTTTGTCTTCCACTTGCATTGCTTTCAAAATATAAAAATATTGAAGCACAGGCAATAATTACAACAATAAATACTATTGGTAGTAAAAATAACTTTTTTCTGGTAGAAACATTTTTTAGCATGAAGTCCTCTTTTGATGATATTTAAAATTATATTTAAAATATAAATAAGTTGCTTATAAGAAGATTAAAAAAAGAAAATATAATAATTATAATAAAAAAATCTTATTTAATATGTTCGTTTGGTTACACTTTTTATAGTTAAATTTAAATTCATATTCTTTTAAGTAATAGAAGAAATTATTTTCTTCTATTCCTTTATATTTTTTCAAATTTAGTTCAATATATTTCCAAAATTCATTTAGTTTTGTTTGGTGAGAATTTTGTGAGTGAATTTTATACCAATTTAGATATTGAATAAATCCATCTTCTATATCAAAAGCACGATTTCCAATCTTTGGCATAAGTAGAGTATAAACTTTTCCATTTGAGTAAAATCCTATTATATTTATAGCTTCACTTAGAGATTTTTTCTTTTTATGTTTTTCTCTCTCTTTTATATAATAAAATTCTTCATATTCACTGTAATCTTTTATAGAATTTTGGTATTCTTCTTCTAGAAAAATGGCTATTTTTCTTCTAAGTAAATCAAATCTATCTTTTACAGTTTTGTAGTTTAAATCTAACTCTTTTGCTGTTTCAAGTGCAGTTTTGTCTTCACAAAATTTTTCTATGATTAGTTTATCTTTTTCAAGTTTTTTCAAAGAGAGTTTTTTTGCACATTTTTTGCATTTTATATAATCATTTGCTAACAAATAAAAAGTATTATTTTGGCAGTTTGGACAATTCATAAAGTATTTTATCAAATTAGTTCTAAAAATATATAAGTGCTTAAAAGTTATTATATAAAATTTAGAGTTTTTGGGTTAAACTTCACAAAAACTATAGATAAAAGGAAAAAATATGTGTAAAGATTGCGGCTGTGTAATAGCAGGACAAGAAAATAATCACCATCATCACGACCACGAGCATGATCATGACCATTCTCATCATAATTCACATGATAGTGCATCTCATCAAGCAGCACACGAAACACTACATCATAATCCACAACTAAATGATGCAAAAACAATTTCAGTTATTCAAAAGATTTTAGATAAAAATGACCACGAAGCAGCTCATAATAGAGCGCATTTTGATAATCATAAAGTTTTAGGAATAAATCTGATGTCAAGTCCAGGAAGTGGAAAAACTACATTTTTAGAAAATATTGCTGATATGGTAAATTTCAAATTTGCAGTTGTTGAAGGTGATTTGGAAACTTCAAGAGATGCAGATAGACTTAAAGCAAAAGGAATAAATGCTGTTCAAATACAAACAGGAAGTGCTTGTCACTTAGATGCGTTTATGGTTCATAAAGGTTTACATGATATCTCTTTAGATGGTATTGATGTTTGTTTTGTGGAAAATGTAGGAAATCTAGTATGTCCAGCATCTTATGATGTGGGAACTCACTTAAATATTGTTTTAGTTTCAGTTCCAGAAGGTGAAGATAAGATAGCAAAATATCCAGTTATGTTTAGAAGTGCAGATTTAATACTTATTACAAAAACAGATTTACTTCCATATTTTGATTATGATATTGAAAAAGAGAAAGCAGAAGCTAGAAAACTAAAACCAAATGTTGATATTTTAGAAGTAAATATCAAAGATAAACAATCACTTCAAAATGTAATTGATTGGATAAATTTCAAAAGAAAGATGAGATAACAAGATGTGTTTATCAATACCATCGAAAATAAAAAGTATAGATACACAGATGAATACTTGCGTAGTTGATACTATGGGAGTTGAAAGAAGTGCTAGTTTAGATTTAATAGATCAAGAGGTAAAAGTAGGAGATTATGTTTTAATTCATATAGGTTTTGCTATGAATAAAATAGATGAAGAATATGCTTTAGAATCTCTAAAAGTTTATCAAGAAATCATAGATAAAATGGAAGAAGATGACCGTTTAGCAGCTATTGAAGAATCGCAAAACTGTCCAAATAGATAAAGTGTAAAATATTATGGAAAAAGAGTTACAACTAAAAGATTTATATGATGGTTTTAGAGATTCAAAAGTTATAAAAGCATATAAAAAATTAATAGATGAAGATTTGAAAGATTATGATAAAACTATAAATATTATGGAAGTTTGTGGGGGACATACTCATACTATTATGAAATATGGAATACCACAACTTTTAAATAAAAAAATAAACTTTATTCATGGTCCTGGCTGTCCTGTTTGTGTTATGCCAAAAGATAGAATAGATAGTGCTTATGAGTTAAGTTTACAAAAAGATGTGATACTTGTAACACTTGGAGATATGATAAAAGTTCCAGGAAGTAAAGGAAGTTTACAAAAAGCAAGAAGTGAAGGTGCTGATGTAAGATTTGTTTATTCTCCTATGGATTGTTTAAAAATAGCAGATGAGAATAAAGATAAAATAGTAGTATTTTTTGCAATAGGATTTGAAACAACAACTCCAATGACTTGTGCTTTAATGGAGCAAGTAATAAAACAAGATATCAAAAATATTTTGTTTCATATAAATCATATAACAGTTCCTGAAGTTATGAGAGTATTGGTTCAAAATGAGAAGTGTAAAATAGATGCTTTTTTAGGACCATCACATGTTAGTGTTATAAGTGGAAGTAAGATATATGATGAGTTTCCAAAAGATTATAATAAACCAGTTGTTGTAAGTGGCTTTGAGCCAGTTGATGTGATGCAAAGTATCTCTATGATAGTAAAACAGTTTAAAGAAAAAAGAGCTGATTTGGAAATCGAGTATAAAAGACTTGTATCATATGAGGGAAATCTAAAAGCTCAAGAACTTATAAATAAATACTTCAAAAAAGTTCCTTTTAAATTTAGAGGAGTAGGTGAGGTAGAAGAGAGTGGTTATGAACTAAAAGATGAGTTTGATAAATACAATGCAAAAATAGTTTATAAAGATATATTACCAACTAGCGAAGTAAAAGAGAATAAAGCTTGTAAATGTCCTGAAATTTTAATGGGAATTGCAAAACCAACTGATTGTAAAATCTTTGGAAATGTATGTACTCCAACAAATCCAATTGGTTCATGTATGGTGAGCAGTGAAGGTGCTTGCAGTGCTTATTATAAATATGGGAATTTGTTGTAAAATAGTAAATGCAAAATACAATATATGAATATGAAGAATTAAAAGTATCAAAATGAATTTGTTGGAGAAATTATTTATTCAATATTATCAAGTCTCAAATAATAAACTTAACTTATCAGAAAAAATAAAACTAATTAATGATGAATTGAAATTTCATAAAGAAGTGCCATTAATGTTTATTGGATTGATTACTGATTTATTAATTAATGAACCAGAATGTTATTTTAATAAAGATGTTAAAGAAGAAATATACATAAATCTTACTAGCTTATATAATCTAGATAAAGATAAGTTTATAGAATCATTTTATAAAAATCAGAATAGACTTTTTCATTCAATAAATTCTTATTACCAAATTTTAGAGATATATAATGAACTCGATGATGTAGATTTTGATAATGGAACTAAAACAAAGGTTTATTATTTACCAATAATTACACAGTTAATGGAATTTTGTTTGAGTCATATATATAAACTAATTTTATATATTATTAATGATTTTGAAACTAAAGATTATACTAAACAGACAAAATTAGGTCAATTGAAAGATAATTTAAATAAATTTGATTATAAATATTTGATTGATATTAATATTGATTTTAGAAATGCTATTAGTCACGGTAATATTGAACTATATACAGATAAAATTGTTCTTACAGAAAAAGGAATTGAATTAAAGTATTATGAATTAAATGAAATGAAAAATAAATTACTTGATATTTCAAGTGGAGCTATTTTAGGAATAATAAAATTTATTAGTGATAATAATATTATCAATCCTACTTATTTATCAAAAATTGATGAAAAAGTACAATATGAATATTTAAGATTATTCTTACAAAATGAAAACATAAAAGTTAAATCATTTTCAAAAGGAATAATAGGAACAACTCAATTTAATATACATTTAACTATCAATAATATAAATGATACAAATTCAATAATTCATTTATTAGTTTTAGTTGGAAAAATTATTTATATTAGTTTTAATAATTATGAAAGATATTTTATAAGTTATTCACATCCTTATAGTATAAATGGAATGGTTTCTTTTGAGAAAGAACAATTAGAAAAAATGTTATTTAATGAAGATATTTCAGAGTTAGATAAATTATTATCTAAAGATTCATTAATTTTAATACCAACAATTCAATATATCAATATAGATAATCGTTCATATAAATTTCAGATTTTTCCAAAAATAGTAGGTCAAAATTGGGAGGTAAAATCAATAAAAGATATAAGTATTGAAAATTATAAAAGATTTGAAGCTAATTTGATTATTGACAATGGAAATATAACAAAGCAAGAAATAAATAATTTACTATTACAAGTTACGAAAAAAATTAGATTGTTAGAAAATAAAAGTAACCCAATTACAAAAATTAAACATGGTAAAATTGAAGCTGATATTGTTAGATTAAAAGTTTTTTATAAATCAAAAAATAGAGATTTATCCCTTTTATCTCGAAATGAAAGTTTTATTTGTTTTGTTCATTATTATAAAAGTGAAAAATTACCTAAATTAACTGTACCATTTTTAGATAATTATGTTTATGAAGATTTGAAAAAACTTGATATATTTTGGAATAAGAATTTAAAATTATGATTATTTTATTTAACATAAATAAAAAAAGAAAGGAAAAGAATAATGATAAAAAAAATAGCATTTATTGGCGTTGGAGTTATGGGCAAATTTATGGTTTCAAATTTGCTAAAAAATGGATTTGAAGTTAGTATTTATGCAAGAAATAAATCGAAAGTAGAAGATAGTATAAAAGAGGGTGCTATTTTTTGTGAAAGTATCAAAGAGTGTGTACAAAATAAAGATGCGATTATCACAATAGTTGGTTATCCAAAAGATGTAGAAGAAGTTTATCTTTCACAAGAGGGAATTATAAACTCTGCTTCACAAAATTCATACTTAATAGATATGACAACTACAACACCAACATTATCTGTAAAAATCCACGAAGAGGCTAAAAAGAAAAATCTAAAAGCATTAGATGCTCCAGTTTCAGGTGGAGATATAGGAGCTAAAAATGCAACTTTATCTATTATGGTTGGAGGAGAAAAAGAAGATTTTGAAGCTTGTAAAAAACTATTTGAAGCGATGGGGAAAACTATCGTTTATGCTGGAAATGCAGGTAGTGGACAACATACAAAAATGGCAAATCAAATAGCAATTGCAGGAGTTATGGCAGGAGTTAGTGAAGCTATTGCATATGGCAAAAAAATGGGACTTGATATACCAACTATGTTAGCAAGTATTAGTAATGGAGCAGCTCAAAGTTTTCATCTTACAAACAATGCTCCAAAGATGTATAAAAGAGAGTTTGAACCAGGCTTTTATATAAAACATATGGTAAAAGATTTAAAAATAGCAAATGAAGAGATGCCAAACCTAAAAGTATTAAAAGATGTGTTAGAGATATATGAAACACTTGAAGAAAATGGTGATGGTGATTTAGGAACTCAAGCTATTTGTAAATATTATGAATAAAGGTCATTTATGGATATAGAAAAAATAAAACAAAGAATACAAAAGTTTAGTGATGATAGAAATTGGGAAAGTTTTCATAATCCAAAAAATCTAGTTATGGCATTAAACGGCGAAGTAGGTGAGTTAAATGAGATTTTCCAATGGCTAAATTTTGAAGAATCGATGAATTTACCAGATGATGTAAAAGAACATACAAAAGAAGAGGTTGCTGATATTGCTATTTATCTTATAAGAATTTGTATGAAGCTTGATATAGACCTTGAAAAAGCAATATTAAATAAGATGACAAAAAATGAAGCTAAATATCCAGCCGAAACATCTCAAGGTGGAAGTAAAAAATATAGTAAGAGTAGGGAAAATAGATAAATGACTAAAACAATAACATTAGCTCAAGGAAATGGTGGAGCAGAGAACAATGAGCTTATAACAAAGGTATTTTATAATGCTTTTAAAAATGAAATACTAGAAAAAAGTGAAGATGCAGCAGTTATAGAAAATGGCAAACTAGCATTTAGTACAGATAGTTTTACAGTAAGTCCTCTTTTTTTTAATGGAGCAAATATAGGAAAACTTGCCATTTGTGGAACTTGTAATGATTTAGCCATGATGGGAGCAAAACCAAAATATCTCACTTGTTCAGTTATCATAGAAGAGGGTTTTGAAGTAGAACAACTTGAAATTATCGTAAACTCTATGAAAGAAGAGTTAGCAAAAAATGAAGCGATTATCGTAAGTGGTGATACAAAAGTAGTACCACGTGGTGCTGTTGATAAAATCTTTATAAATACAACTGGTATTGGAGAGATACTTTATAGTGGAATTAGTTCAAACAATATTACGCAAGATGACTTGATACTTGTTAGTCGTGATATTGGAGCTCATGGAGCTACTATATTTACTGCACGTGAGGGTATGGATATGCACTCAAATTTAAAAAGTGATTGTAACTCTTTATATCCTCAAGTAAAAGCTTTGATAGATGCTGGTATTAAAATAACAGCTTTAAGAGATGCTACAAGAGGTGGAGTAAGTGCAGTGTTAAATGAGTGGGCAAAACAATCAAATATTTGTATCGAAGTAGAAGAAGAACAAATTCCAGTTAGTGATGAGGTAAAAGGAATTTGTGAAATGCTTGGTTTTGAAGCAACAAATCTAGCAAATGAAGGAACTTTTGTACTTGCAATATCAAAAGATGATGCAGCTCGTGCAATAGAAGTTTTACATAAGTTTGAAGAGGCAAAAAATGCTTGTATTATTGGAAAAGTAACGCAACAATATCCACAAAGAGTTATATTAAATAGTTCTTGGGGAACAAAAAGATTTTTAGATACACCAACTGGTGAATTACTTCCAAGAATATGTTGATAAACTAAGTGCAACTCGTTGCACTCTTTAGAGTTTTTGCTTCTTTTTAACAGAATTTATTTCTGTGTTAAAAAAGAAGAGTTTATATGAAAAAGGTCCCTTTTTGAATGGGACATTTAAAAAGGAAACTATTATGCACGAATATAGTATTGTTCAATCACTATTAGAAAGTTGCGAAGAACACGCAAGGGTAAATGAGGCAAAAAAAGTTACAAAGGTAGTTGTAAAAATTGGAGTTTTAAGTGGAGTTGAACCAGAACTTCTTCAAACGGCTTTTGATACTTTTAAAGAACAAACAGTCTGCCACGATGCACAGTTTTTGATAAATGTTCAGAAGATAGAGATTTTATGTCTTGACTGTAATACAAAATCCACTTTAGAAAAACATGAGTTTTCTTGCCCAAAATGTCAAAGTGTAAATATAAAAGTAACTGATGGGGAAGATATGTATTTGATGTCATTAGAAATGGATTGAATGACTATTTACTAAATATTAATCAATTTATATTATAATAATGTTAATCTAAAATCATAAAATAGGAACTGCAATGTTATTGATGAAGTTACAATCAAAAGAAAAATTCTCTTTTTTACAATTAGCTCATTATCTAGCAAGAATAGATAATAGTTTTGGTAAAAGAGAAGAAGAAATAATCTTAGAATATTGTACAGAAATGGGAATTGAGAATTTAGATTCTTTTGATATGGAAAACTTTAGTTTAGAAAATATCTTAAAAGATTTTAAATCAGAAGCAAGTAAAAGAATTGTAATTTTAGAATTAATGATTTTAATACATATTGACCACAACTTTAATATAAATGAACAAATTTTAATAGAAAAAATTTCAAAAAGTTTTGGTATTGATATAAAAGATGTAAACGACTATTCTCAATGGGGAAAATCAGTTGCTATGCTTTATGAGGTTGCAAAAATATTTATAAATGAAGAAAAAGTTAGTTAAATTATTAATTAAAATTTAATTAACAAGAAATTTTGGATAGAATTTCATTATGGAAATTTTAGAAATATTAAACAATAGAATTGATAATTTACTTTATGATTATGAAAAATTAAAACTTGAGAATATTGCGTTACAGCAAGAAATCGAGAAATTAAAAAATGAAAATGATCAATTAGTTAGAAATAATCAAGATATGTTTCTAAAAATAGATAGTACATTGACGTTATTGAAGGTACAAAAGTGACAAAAAAAGAGATCACATTCCATATAAATAATATGGCTTATACTTTAAATATTGATGAAGAAGTAAAAAGTGTATTAACAAAATATTTGGATTTGAATAATAATAATGACACAAAAGATTTACTAAAAGCTTATCTTGAACTAACTTATGAATATAGACAATTTCAAAAAGAAGTTGAAGATGTAACAAATAAACTTATAGGGTTTTGATATAAAAGCTTTTTCTTTAATTGAGATTATTATAGTGCTTTTAATTGTAGCTATAATAACAACTTTTGCAATGACTAAATTTAGTCAAATTACTAATAAAACTCATCTTGTAACTTTAAAATCACAATTAGCACTTATTCAAGCAGGAATAGCAGAACAAAAAAGTAAAAATATACTTTTAAGTAATCTTCCAAATATTTCATCTTTAGATGATGCTTCAACAAATGTAAATAATCAAGAGTTGTTTAAAAAAGTTATTGATTTTTCTATTCTTTCTACAAATACAAGTGATAGAAAATTAGGAAGTTGGGCAAAAGTTTCGCAAAATAGTTATATTTTTTATTTGGAATCAAATCCTATAAATTTTGTTTTAGAAAATAACTCTTTTGTTTGTAAAAGCCAAGAAGATATTTGCAAAGAGCTTAATTAATGTATTTTTATGAACTTGCTTTATTAAAATCACCTTTAGAAAATCTTACTTTCCAAAGTGAAGAAGAAATAAAAATTGGAACAAAAGTTTTAATAAAATTAAAACAAAGAAAAGCTTTAGATGAAGCAGTTATCATAAAAATAGTTGAAAAACCAGATTTTAAATGTACAGATATTAGTGAAATTACAAATGAATTTTATGATGAAAAGATGCTTGAAATTGCAAGTTTTATCTCTACATATTATGTTTGTTCGTTAGGTGAAGCTCTTAGTATTTATAATCCTTTTGATAAAACTATAAAACAAATTTTAAATGAAGAAAAATTTGATAGTAAAATTGTTTTATCAGGTCTACAAGAAAAAGCCAAAGAGTTTTTAAAACAAAAAAAACAAGCACTTTTATTTGCAAATACAGGTGCTGGAAAAACAGAAATTTATATAAAAATTATTGAAGAGTGCTTGAATAGTGGTAAACAAGCAGTTTTACTTATGCCAGAGATTTCTTTAACTCCTCAAATGCAAAAAAGATTGGAAAAAGTTTTTGCTAAAAGTGTAGCTATTTGGCATTCTAAAATTACAAAAAAGAAAAAAGCACAAATTTTACAAGGTTTACAAGAAGGAAGTATAAAACTTATTGCAGGTGCAAGATCAGCACTTTTTTTACCATATTCAGATTTGGGCGTGATTGTTGTAGATGAAGAAAATGATGATTCTTATAAAAGTGATTCAAAACCGCGATTTCATACAAAAGATTTAAGTATTTATATAGCTAAAAAGTATAATTTACAACTTATTCTTGGAAGTGCAACACCATCTTCTAGTTCATTTTTTAAAATACCTTTTTTTAGGCTTGATGAAACTTACCATAAAACAGAAAAGATTTATAGTTTTGAAGATAGTGATATGAATTTATCACCAAAAATTATAAATAAAATAGAAACTACAATAAATAGCCAAAATCAAGTTATAGTTTTTTTACCAACACGAGCAAATTTTAAATATCAAATTTGTACAACATGTGGGAAATCAGTTGAATGTCCATATTGTAGTGTTTCTATGAGTTTACATAAAAATGATTTGGCTTTAAAATGTCACTATTGTGGTTATACTCAACAAATTCCAAACTCTTGTCCTAGCTGTAAAACTGGAATTATTCATAATTTAAGAGTGGGAACTGCGCAGATTGAAGAGGAATTAAAAGCGATTTTTCCACAAAAAAATATCAAAAGATTTGACAGAGATGAGATAAAAACAGAAAATCAACTAAAAACTATTTTAAATGATTTTAATAGTGGAAAAATAGATATTTTAGTTGGAACTCAGATGCTTTCAAAAGGGCATGATTATCATAATGTAAAGCTTGCTGTTGTTTTAGGAATTGATTCTGTTTTAAATATGAATTCATATAAAGCAAGAGAAAAAGCACTTTCTTTACTTATTCAAATATCAGGACGAAGTGGAAGAAGTGGTTTTGGAGAAGTTATAATTCAAACAAAAAATCAAGAGTTTTTTGATTATTACTTAAATGAGTCAAATTATGAAGAGTTTTTACAAAGCGAACTAGAGTTTAGAAAAGATTTATATCCACCATATTTAAAAATGGCAAAAGTTACATTTTCTCATACAAATGGACTTAAAGTAAAAGATGAAATGGATTTTTATGTAAAACTTTTTAAACAAAATAAAAATATAGAGGTTGTAGGTTTTGGACAAAGTCCTATATTTAAAATAGCAAACAAATACAGATATGAAATCATTCTTCGTTCAAACAATGTAAAAGCATTACTTCAAACTTTACACTCTATAAACTCAGCAAATGCTTCAATAGATATGGATACAATCTACTAATATAAATTTTTAATTTAGCGAAAATTATTCTGCGTTACTCAATAATGCTTTCATTATTTCTGCTCTATTTTGTAAATCAGCTCCCATATTTTTTAGCCAATCATTTTTATAATTTAATTGATTTTCTTCTTGTACATTTTCCGTCATTTCTTGAGAAATACTATTATCTAAAGTCACTTTTTCAGGAATTACCATATTCTGTTTATCAAGTGCAAAATTATTTACTTGAAGATAGTTATTTGATGGGTCAATAGGTGAAGAACTTACTTGATTTAAAGTTTCTTCATAACTTGAAAGTTCAGAATTTTCTTGAAAATTAATACGACTTCTAAGGCTATCAGCTGTTTTAAGAAAACCAATATTAAAATCATTTATTATATTATCGGTTGAAGACATTTCACTTTCCTTTCTAAAAACTTTGGCTCCAATCATAGCATAAAGTAAATTATACTTACAAAAAATATGTAGTAAATTACCGAAATCTAGCATAAATTGAATTGTTTTTTTTAATTTATTTATACTTTGTGTATATTTCTAAATATAATATTTTTAAATAAAAAATTAGATATAAAATTGAAAATATCAAGAAATTCATAATTTTTTTAACTTACCAATATATAGGAAACAAAGAGTACTTTTTATAATAAAGAAGCCTTCTTTTAAGCCTTCAATAAAGTGAATATTTATTTAAAACTGCTAAAATCGAAGGGTTTTCGAAAGAAAAATAACAAAAATATCAACATAAAAGGAATCAAAACAGCACAGGAGGTAAAAGCAATATGATATTTGATAATAAAGAGATAGAAGCTGCCATTTTTGATATGGATGGTACGATGTTTGATACTGAAAAGTTAAGAATGAGAATGATTCAGCAAGCTTCAAAACAGATTTTTGGTGAGAGTTTATCTGAAGAGATTTTAACGCAATGTTTGGGCTTGAGTGCAAAAGCTTCGGAAGAACTGATTAAAAAACAATATGATGAAAATTATCCTTATATTGAGATAAGGAAACTCGCAGACGAACTTGAAATTAATTGGACAAAACAAAATGGAGTACCAATAAAAGAAGGTTTATTTAATGTTTTAGAAAGATTAAAAAAGAATGGTATTTTAATAGCACTTGCAACTTCAAGTAGAAGGGAAATAGCAGAACAATATCTTTTAAATGCAGGAGTAATGCATTTTTTTGATATTACAGTTTGTGGAGATGAAATAAAAAAAGGAAAACCCAATCCTGATATTTTTATAAAAGCTGCGAAAGAACTAAACTGTCAACCAAATAAGTGTTTGGTTTTTGAAGATTCGCAAAATGGTCTAATATCTGCTTTAGATGCAAATACACTACCAATTTATATCAAAGATATAAAAGATCCAAATGAAGAAATTTTACAAAAAGTTTTCAAAAGATATCAAAATATGAAAGATTTTGTTTTAGATTTAGCTTTATACACTTCAAAGATGAAACCACCACTTATAAATGAACATTTTCCACAAAGTACAGATTCATTTAAAGCAGGAATTCACGGTTTTGGTGCAATTGGTGGAGGTTATTTGTCTCAAATTTTTCTTCATTGGGATGGATATACACGTCCAGAAAAAATAACAGGTGCTTCAAAAAATGTTTTTTTAAAAGATTTGATAAATTCATCTGGAAAATATACTATAAAATATGAAAGTATCGCATATCATCAAATTATTAGAGGAATCAATATTATTGATTTAAATGACCGTGAAGCTATGGATAAAATGTATATTGAAAGCGATATTATAGCTCTAACTCTTCCCGAATCTGCAATAAAAACTCAAGCAATAAATATAGCTTTGGGATTAAAAGCAAGATATGAAAAATATGATAAAAAACTTACTATTTTAATTGTAATGAATAAAATAGGTGCAAAAAAATATGTAAAAAGACATATATTAAAATCTCTTAAAACAATCATTGAAGATAAAGAAGCAACACAAATCATCAATAATACTGATTTTTGCGAAACTGTAGTTAATCGTATGGTTTCAAATATTCCAATTTCAAATGCTTTGAAACAATTAAAAGAAAACTTATCTGAAATAGATGAACTAAATATAGATTTATTTTCCAGTGAACCAGATATTTTGATTTATGCTGATAATAATAGTCCAATTTTAAATACGTTAAGACAAGTTAAAACTGTATCAAATATAGATGTTATGCAAAATATTAAAAATAAACTTTCAAATGGAACACACGCAATTATAGCTTGGTACTCTTCACTTCTAGGATACAAAACAATAGGACAAGGAATTGGAGATAAAAGAGTATATTCTTTAGCAAAAAAGATTATGGAAAATGAAATAAAGCCTTTTTTGATAAATGAAACACCAGAATTAAAAGATTATATTTTAGAGTTTATAAATAATTTTATAAAACGATGCAGAGTTTCATTTAAAGATAGTTGTCATAGAGTTGGTCGAGATCCTTTGAGAAAACTTCAAAAAGATGAAAGAGTTTTAGGTAATATTTTTTCAGCACAAAGTATGGATTTAAAAACTCAAAATCTGGAATTTGGTGTTGCTTGTGCAATACTTTATTCTCTTTTAGTTGCACCTTCTAAAGATAAAGAAGCAACAAAAATAAAAGAGCTTTATGCAAAAAGAAATAAAGTTGAGGACGTTTTATGTTATGACGAAAAATATAATTCTAAACCATATAAAGGTTTAGATAAAAAGATAGATGCAAAGCTTATAAAAAGAATTCAAAATAAGTTAGAAAAAATAAAAATGTCTTTAAAAATTGAAAAGAACTAAAAAGTTTTTCTAAGATAGTGCTTTTTCACTATTTTTTAATTAACCTAATATTAGTCTTATTTATAGTACAATATACCAAAAATTTATAGGAGATTAAGAACTAATGGCTTATACAAAAGATGAATTTAAACAATTAGTAGAAGATATTCAAGCACAATCTTGGTACAAAAATCCAATTGGATTTGGTATTGCAAGAGTTGATAGAGGACAATTAAATAAAGATAAAATACTTCAAGCAACTTTTCCAGTAATTAACTGGAATGAGAACTTTGGAAGTGCAGCAATTTTTTTAAATGCTTTAAAAGTGGCAGGAGTTAATGTAGATACATCAAAATCTGAATTAGTATGTAAAATTTCAGATGAATTTTTAACTTCTTGTGTTGAAGCTTTTAGACCATTTATTCCTGAATCAAAAGGTGATGCACATAAAAATGTTCAAGTTATTTCAACTTTAGCATCTCTTCCAATTGATTCTGGACTAACAGCAGATGATTATAGAGTTGTATTTATTTTTGAAGATGTAGCACCTGAGTCGACAGAAGCTGTATATTTAAAACTTTATGCGCTTTCTACTGGGAAAGCAGCATTAAGAAGTCTTAATTTAAATGGTGCATTTGGAAAATTACACAATTGCGCTTGGGTAGGAAATCAACCAATTGAACTTGACTGGCTAAGAGCAAATGAAATTGTTTTAAAAATTGGTGCAAAATATCCAAATATTGATTTTGTAGATAAATTCCCAAGATTCTTACAACATGTTATTCCTGCTGATAATACAAGAATTTTAGAAACTTCAAAAGTTAGAATGGGAGCTCAATTAGCAGCTGGAACTACAGTTATGCCTGGTGCTGCTTATATTAACTTCAATGCAGGAACTTTAGGTAGCGTTATGGTTGAAGGAAGAATATCTTCAAGCGCTGTTGTTGGAGCTGGAAGTGATGTTGGTGGAGGAGCTTCAATTCTTGGAGTATTAAGCGGAACTGATGGTGTTCCTGTAACTATTGGAGAAAATACACTTTTAGGAGCAAATTCTTGTACGGGAACAACTATTGGTGATGGTTGTATTTTAGATGCAGGTGTTACAATCCTTCCAGGAACAAAAATCGCACTTTCAGATAAAGCAGTAGAACAACTAAAAGCTATAAATCCAGGAAAAGAAATCTCTAATGTTATGAAAGGTAGCGATTTTATCGGAGTAAATGGAGTTCACTTTAGAGTAAATTCTTCAACTGGTCAAACAATTGCTATGAGAAGTACAAGAGAAATCAAACTAAACGCTGATTTACACTAATATAATTTATTAAATTGTTTGAAAGGTAAGAGAAAAATTTCTTTTACCTTTTTTTATATTTCTTTTATTTAACTCTTTGATTAATATAGTTTAGATAAAATAAATAAAAAATATTACAATTTGATATATTTTTAAAATAAGAATAATAAAAATGATAGTATGCACATCAAAAAGGATAAATTATGAGTAGAACTATACAAAACTCGTTTGATGTTAATGTAGAAAATAATACCGTGTTTAATAGTAATAAGTCTATGAATAATTTAAAAGTTGGTGGATTATTTGCAGGAATTGGTGGGATTGAATTAGGCTTTAAAAGAGTTGGTTTTGAAATTTCATGGGCAAATGAAATTGATAAAAATGCCGCAATTACTTATAGAAAAAATCATAAGCACAAACTTTTTGAAAAAGATTTAAGAGATTTACAAACAAATGAAGTAGAAGAAATTGATATATTAACAGGAGGATTTCCTTGTCAAGCATTTTCTGTTGCAGGATATAGAAAAGGCTTTGAAGATGATAGAGGAAATGTATTTTTTGAAATTTTAAGATTTATAGATGATTTAAAACCTAAAGTTATCTTTTTAGAAAATGTTAAAAATTTACAAGGACACGATAAAGGTAGAACATTTAGCATTATAATTAAGGAATTAGAAAATAGGGGATATTTTATAAGCTATAAAGTATTGAATAGTGCAGAATATGCAAATGTTCCTCAAAATAGAGAAAGAATCTATATAGTTGGCTTTCAAGATAAAGAAAGTTATGATAAATTTAATTTCCCAAAACCTAAAAAATTAACAAAAACTATCAATGATTTACTTGATGATGAAGTTGAGGAAAAATTTTATTATTCAAAAAGTAAATATTATTCTTTATTAAAAGAAGAAATGATAAATAAAGATACAGTATATCAGTGGAGAAGAAAATATGTTAGAGAAAATAAAAGTAAATTATGTCCAACATTAACTGCAAATATGGGTACTGGTGGGCATAATGTACCATTGGTTATTGATAAAAAGGATATTAGAAAACTTACTCCAAGAGAGTGTGCCAGATTTCAAGGATATAATGATGATTTTATTTTATGTGATTCTTTAGCAACATCACATTTATATAAACAAATTGGAAATTCAGTAACAGTTCCCGTGATAGAAGCAATAGCAAAAGAGATTAAAAAGGCATTAAATGTGTAAATATATTGATGAATTAAAGAAAAATAATTATAAAAAAAGTTCTATAAAATTAATTGCAAATAAGTATGATTTAACAGAGTCTGAATTGAAAAGATATTATCAATCTAAATTTTTTGATGATATTGCAAATGTTATAAATTTAAATGAATTATCAAATATTAATATTGATGTAATTGAAAATTCATTAAAAGATGAAACATTAAAAAGTGAATTTAATTTTATTAAAACTGATTTAAAGAAAATTATTGAAAAATCTTTATATATTGCTATGACGAATGGTTTTAGTGTAAATATTAATCATATTGATAGTGGAGTAATGACTGCAAATGCAGGAGATAGTGCAGAATTTATATTTGTCGCACGTGCAATTTTAGCTGGATTTAATTGTAGCAGTGTAGATGTAAGAAGTAGTAGATATGATGCAATTATTGATTTTAATGATAAGCTTTTAAGAGTTCAAATAAAAGGTATTAGTTCAGGTAATAATATAAGTTTTAAAGATAGAGATAGAGGAGGTCAGGGAATAGACCATAAACATGAAAAAAATATTGGGCAAAGAATAACATCAAAAGATTGTGATATCTACGTAGCTGTAGACAAACAAGTTGGGATTTGTTATATTATTCCAATGTCTTGGGCAGATTCATTAGATGATAGTAAATGTAAAAATGTTAAACTAGATGAAATTTCTTTATATAAAGAAAATTGGAATATTATAAAACAAATGACAAGTAATTAAAATTAGGTATTCATTGTCAAAAATTAGTACTTTATTTTAAATATTATGACTTTTTTTCCATTTTCTTATTCTTGCTTTAGCATTAGCGTATGGCGATGAAGTATTAAATTGTATCATTCTTCCTAAAGTCCATTTTTCATACCAACTAATTTCATAAAGTTCTTCATTTGATTTATTTTCTATAAGTTTTAAAATTTCTTCAACTCTTTTATCCAGTTTAGAAATCAAGGTATTAAAATCATCATTTTTATAATCTTCATAAAATTTTTGTGCTAGTTTTCCTAATTGATTCCATTTATAACCTGTTTCTGGGAAATCAACTTCTTCTTTATTTTGTTTTTTTATATTCCATTTTAAGACTAATTCTTGCCAACCAAGAAGATATGACAAAAGATTATTAATAGACATTAAAGTACCTTTTGAATGTCCTTCTAAATCTTTTAAAGTTGTAAGTTCGATAGGAATATTTTCTAACTCTTTTTTGAGTTTTTTGTAATTTGTATTTATTGCAAGAATTAACTCTTCTTTATTTACTGGAACAGCCATAAAAACTCCTTTACAAAATACTAAAAAAATGAGTTTATGATAATATAACTGACAATATCATATAATCCCACCTTTAAAAATAGAATTTACATAAAAGAGACATAGATGATAGAACTAATAAACATATCAAAAAGTTATCCTACAAACCAGCTTTATAGTGATTTAAACCTACGATTAAATAAAGGTGATAAAGTAGGATTAGTTGGGAGAAATGGTACAGGAAAATCGACACTTTTTAAGCTTGTATTAGGTGAAGAACATGCCGAAAGTGGTGAAATTGCAATACCAAAAAACTATAAAATTGGAGCATTAAAACAATATTTTGATTTTACAGAAAAAACACTTTTAGATGAAACAGCTTTAGCTTTAGGAGAAGATGATAAATACAACATCTATAAAGCTGAAAAAATTTTATTTGGATTAGGATTTAGTGAAAGTGATTTACAAAAAGAGCCAAAAAGCTTTTCAGGTGGTTATCAAATACGAATAAATTTAGCAAAACTTCTTTTAACTGAACCAAATATGCTTTTACTTGATGAGCCTACAAACTACCTTGATATTTTATCTATTAGATGGCTAAAAGCTTTTTTAAAATCTTTTGATGGTGAAGTTATACTTATCACTCACGATAGAGATTTTATGGATAGTGTTTGTACTCATACTATGGGAATTATAAGAAAAAATGCTTTTATGGTACAAGGTGGAACGAAAAAGTTTTATGAATTATTAGAACAAAATGATGAACACTATGAAAAACAAAAAATAGCACAAGAGAAAAAAATCAAAGAACTTGAAGAGTTTATTGCAAAAAATAAAGCAAGAGCAGCAACTGCAAATTTAGCTCAATCAAAAGTAAAGATTTTAGAAAAAATGGATATTTTGGAAGATATTGAATATGATAGAAATCTAAAATTTGATTTTAATTACAAAGATACAAGTGCTAAATTTTTACTTGAAGTTAAAGATGTAAGTTTTGGATATACAAAAGAAAATATTTTATTTAAAGACATAACTTTTGCTTTAAACAAAGGCGAAACGATTGGAATTATAGGAAAAAATGGAAAAGGAAAATCAACACTTTTAAATGTTCTTGCAGGTGAATTAAAACAATTAACTGGAAGTGTAGATTATCATCCAAGTTGTGTATTTGGACACTTTGGACAAACAAATATCTCTCATCTAAACCAAAATAATACAATAATGGATGAAATTCACTCTGTAAATGTAAAATTAGCTGAATCAACTATAAGAAATATTTGTGGATTGATGATGTTTAGTGGTGATAACGCAAAGAAAAAAATCTCACTTTTAAGTGGAGGTGAAAAAAGTAGGGTAATGCTTGGGAAAATTATCGCTCAAGATGTAAATTTACTATTCCTTGATGAGCCTACAAACCACCTTGATATGGACTCTATTGAAGCACTTACAAATGCTATAAAAGCTTTTGAAGGTTCTTGTATTATTGTAACTCACAGTGAAGATTTACTTAGAGCTGTTTGTGATAGATTGATTGTATTTACAAATGATGGAGCAGATTATTTTAATGGAACTTATGATGAGTTTTTAGAAAAAATTGGTTGGGAAGATGATTTAGAAGAACCAAAGAAAAAAGTTGAAAAAACAAAAGTAAATAAAAAAGAGAGCAAAAAATTAAGAGCAGAATTGGTTGCAAAAAAAAGCCAAGATTTAAAACCTTTAAAAGCGCAACTTGAAGAGTTAGAAAATAAAGCTTCTACACTTTTTGGAATAGAAAAAACAAAAGTTGAAAATAGTATTTTAGAAGTTATGGAGAAAATAGAGCAGATAAATAAAGATTTTGATGAAAAAATGAGTGAGCTTTAATATTTAAAGTTTACTTTTTTGCTTTATTTGATAAATCATAAATAAAAGAAAATATCTCAGCAACTGCTCTATACATGGAAGTTGGAATCTCTTTATCTACATCAATTTGAGATAAAAGTTCTATTAAATCTTCATCTTTTTGAATAGGAATTTTATTCTCTTTTGCAATTTTTATGATATTTGAAGCAGTTACACCTTTTCCTTTTGCAGTAACTTTTGGAGCATTATCCTTTTCCATTTGATATTTTAAAGCAACGGCTTTTTGTATAAAGTTTTTGTTTATATCTTCTTGCATTTTTAAGCCCTTATATCAATTCCAGAAGATAAATCTTGGTTATTGTAGTTATTTATATAAGTTTGTGTTGGTTTGCTACTTTCTTTATTATCTTCTTTCATATCAAGAAGTTTTACATTTACAGGTATTAAATCGACATTATTTAAAGCAATTTTTAGTTGTTGCATATTTTCTCTAATTGCAGTTTTAAAATGTTCTCTTTGTGCATAAATAGTCAAATCAAGTTTGTTTTTATCATATAAACCAAGCATCAAATCAACTTTTCCAAAGTCTTTTAAAGTAAGATTTATCTGACAAAAAAACTTCTCTTCATCTTTTTGTTTCATTTCAATCGAACCATCTTCAAGCATTTCCCAAAAAAATGGTAAATATACATAATTTGAGTTTGATACAATAGAAGTTAATTGGTGTAAGTCAATTTGAGTTAAAAGTTTATCAACTTGTTTTGCTACTTCAAGTGATTTTGGATCAGTTTTTGAAGCTAATTCATCTTGCATTTGAAGTAGAACAGTTTTCATATCTTCACTTACTTTTGTATCAATCTTTCCGTTTGGAGTTGTCGCTAAATCTTGGATGATGTGTTCTACTTTATCTACAAGTTTTGTTAAATGATTTTGTAGATGAGTATTATTTGGATTGAGTGTTTCTAAACTCTCTTTTAAAGTTGTTAAAAGTGGAGATAAATTTGAAGCAAAATTACTCGTAAAAGTGCTTAAGTTTCCAGATGAATTACTATTTGCTAAAAAGTTTTGAATAGTATCATTTTTTGAAAATAAATTGTCCATTTTCAAAAGGTTATCAATCATTGGCAAAATATTTTTATTTTGCAACATATTTGGATTTTGAATAATGTCATTTTTTATTTGTGTTAAAAGCTCTTTTGTTTGTAAATTTATACTATCTTTTAAAGTTGTATTATTTGCTAAATTAGTCGTTTTATCAGTTAAATTTGTACTATTTTCTATTTTAGATTCAACCAAAGTTCCTTCATTTATTAAGCTTTTTAGTTGGTTTGCTAAATTTGAAAGATTTTGTGTTTGAGTTGGATTTAAAGAGTTATTTAGATTTTGTAAAGATGAAGTTAAAGTTTTTAGATTGTTTGTAAATTCATTTGTTGCTGTTTGATTTTGTGATACTTGTGTATTTGTATTCGTTTGAGTTTTTATATTTTGTAAAAGTTTATCTATTAGTTCGTTTACTTGTTTTGCTTGAGGTGTATTTATGTCTTTTACCAAATTTTGAAGTTGAGTTAACACATTTTCAAGTTTAGAATTAGGTGTTTGTGAAAGTTTTGATTCTAAAAAAATTCCAGAATTTTTTATCTGTTCTTTTAAAGCATTTGCATCTATATTTTTGACATCTTTTAAAAAGTTTTCGAGTACGGGTTTAAACTTTTGTAAGTTTTCATCAGTTGAAAGCTCATCAACTAAAGAAGATAAATTTGTAGATACATTTCCTAACTCTTTAAAAGTAGTAGAGTTTTTTATCATATTTTCTATAGTTGAATTTGATTTTGTTCCATCTTTTAGGCTTGTAAAAAGCTCTTTTAAAATAGTACTTGCTGAAGTTGATGAAGTTGAATTTTTCACCATTTGTTCTAAATTTTTTGAATCAGCTTCTTTTAGTACATCATTTAAAACTTTATTGTTGTTTGGTAATAGTATATTTAATAAACTTCCATTTGAAACTAACATAATGATGAGTATAACATAAATCTTACAAATTGTAAGCTTTTATCTTCTATAAAAAAGTTTTAGATATAATAAAAAACTTAATAAGCAGAGGTATTTTATGCAAGATATTCAAATTTGGCACAATCAAAGCTGTTCAAAATCAAGAAATGCTATGACTCTTTTAGAAGATAAAAAAATTAAAGCAGATGTTAGAAATTATTTAGAAAATCCACCTTCAAAAGAAGAATTAAAAGAAGTTTTAAAAAAGTTAAATATAAGCGCACAAGAACTTTTAAGAAAAAATGAAGATCTATATACAACTTTAAATCTAAAAGATGAAAGTAGCGAAGAAAAACTTATAGAAATTATGGTAAAAAATCCTATTTTAATTGAAAGACCAATTATCATAAAAGGTGATGTTGCAGTTATTGCACGACCAATTGAGAATTTGGAAGAACTACTTAAATGAATTTTGAAGTAAACGAAAAACAACAAAGAATAAAATATATTCGAGTTTTAGAAAAATTTTTTACAAGAACTATTTCATTATTAAAATTAGAAAATTTTGATAAAGAGTTATTTAAAACTAGAACTAAAAAAAATTTAGAAGATATGAATAAAACTAAAGAAGTTGAGCTATATTCTGAATATTATACAAATTTAAAAGCATTTATTTCTAAAACGATAAGTTATACACAAAATCATAGTGAAACTTTTGAGGAAGAAAGAGCAAATTTGTTAAAAGATGCAAATTTACTTCAAAAAGAGAAAAATAAAACAAACTACAAAAAAGATAAACATAAAAAACAAACTTTCAATGATGGATATTAATGCAAGAAGAGTATAAAAGTTTCAAATTATCAGGAGTTATAAAAAAAGTTTTATATAAAAATGATGAAACAAAATACATAATTGCAGTTTTAGAAAACAATCAAAAAGTTTGTGGAACATATTTTGACACTGATATTGAAAAAATAGTTGGAGAAGAGGTTGTTTTGACTGGAAATTGGACAACTCATAAAAAATATGGAGTTCAGTTTGAGTTTGATACTTTAGAACTTAAAGAAGCTGAAATGTTCTTTTTTCTTACAAAAATTGTAAAAGGTGTAGGAAAAAAATTTGCTAGTGAACTTTTAGAAAGATATAGTGAAAATGAACTGATTGAGATTTTAAATGATAGACCAAATGAACTTTTAAATTTCAAAGGTATAAAAGATAAAAAACTAGAAACTATTGTTGCATCTTGGCATAAGTTTAAACATTTAAGAGAACTTGGTTCATTTTTAGGAAAATTTGGAGTAACTTCAAACTTAATTACAAAAATATATTCAACTTTTGGTGAAGTTGAAAACTTAATAGAAAAAATCAAACAAAATCCATATATTTTGATAAATATAAAAGGAATAGGTTTTAAAAGAGCTGATGAAATAGCAAAATCACTTGGAATTGACCCAAAATCAGAGTTTAGAATAATGGCTTGTTTAAACTATACTTTAAGAGAGTTTTGCGATAACAACGGAAACTCTTCAATAGATAAATTTCATTTATATAAACTTTTAGATGAAAGTTTGAGATTTTCAAATCAAGAACTTTTATATGAATCAGCAATTTCAAAAATGTTAGTAGATGAAGAGCTTTTTGTTACAAGTGAAAATAGAGTTGCACTTTCTATGCTTTATTATGCAGAAAAAAGAATTTTAGAGTTTTTTAGTAGAAGAAAAGATGAAAAAAATAAGAAAATTATCGCTTCTTTTGATGAATATTTAGTTAAAAAACAAGAAACTTTAGGTTTTGAACTTAGTGTTGAGCAAAAAAAAGCAGTTGAACTTATAAATAGTGGAGAAAAAACTCTATTTTTGATTGGTTACGCTGGTACTGGAAAGTCAACATCAAGTAGGGCGATATTAGAACTTCTTGAAGAGATAATGAGTTATGATGATATTATGACTATTGCTTTAAGTGGAATAGCAAGTCAAAGAATAAGTGATACAACAGGTTATAACTCTTCAACTATTCAAAGTTTACTTGTAAAACATAAAGAGAAAGATTTTTTTCCTTATAAAGCTATTTTACTTGATGAAGCTTCTATGGTAAATTCAGTTACTTTTTATCAAATTATTTCAAAGATTGATGATGATACTATTTTTATAATTGTTGGAGATGATGGACAGCTTCCTGCTATTGGAGCTGGAAATATTTTAGCAGATGCAATAAAATATGAACTAGCACCTATTTGTAAACTTACAAAAATTTATAGACAAAATGAAAATCAAGCAATAGCAGTTATTGCAAATGATATAAGACGTGGAGAACTTCCTAATTACAAAGAAGATTATGAAGATTTTAGGTTTATTGATGTTTCAATAGCAAACTATTATGCAATGAAAAACTCTGTTTCATCAAATGATTTTGCAGATTTAAGAGGTGAAAATAGCGAATATATTTTAAATAATATTTTAAATATCTCTTCAACTTATATCCAAGATTATTATGATTTTATAAAAAAGAAAAAAATATCAAAAGCTTTGACACTTTTTCAAGTAATTACTCCAATGAAAGGAGGAGTTTTAGGAGTTGATAATCTAAATATTCAACTTCAAAAACTTTTCAATCACACAAAAGGAAAAGCTTTTGCTTCAAAAATCTATGAATATAAACTTACAGATAAAGTAATTCATATAAAAAATGAGAATATGAAAGCTCAAACTATGAGTATGTATAAAAGTGGCTCAACAGATTTTTTAGAAAGAAGAGTTTATAACGGTCAATTAGGTCTTATAATAAAACTTGATTTTGAAGAAGAAAAATGTATTGTTTTGTATCCAAATGATGATATGGTAGTATTTTATGACTTTGAAAATGTTCATCATCTTTTATCATTGGCTTATTGTTTAACTATTCATAAAACTCAAGGAATGGAGTATGATAATGCACTTATTCCTATGAGTTTTTCTCACTATATTATGCATAATACAAAACTACTTTATACAGCAATTACAAGAGCAAAAAAAATGTGTTTTATTGTTGGAGAAGAAGAGGCTTTTAAAAGTGCTTGTAAAAAGTTAGAGATTACAATAAGAGAATCAGTAATAAATGATTTATTAAGTAAAAAAGAGCCAAAAATTGATTTATCAAATGTTGAAATGATTAGTATTTAACGAACATAAAAGCAACTTTTTTGTATTATCTCTTCTAAAAATTTTTAAAGAGGTTAGATTTTATGATAACTTGGATGCAAAGACACAAAAAGTGGTTAGTAATTACAATATGGATAAGTACAATTGCATTCGTTGGAGCTGGATTTGTTGGTTGGGGTTCTTACGATTATGGAAAACAAGGTGGAGTAGTAGCTAAAATTGGTGATAGAGAAGTAACTGTTGAAGAATATCAACAAGAGTATTCAAATCTTTATTCACAATATTCAAGAATGTTTGGTGATATGTTTAATAATCAAGTAGCTGAGCAATTAGGACTTAAAGATATAGCTTATAATCAAGTTTTACAAAAAAATCTATTTATGGCATATGGTGATTCTTTAGGATTGGATGTTACAGATGAAGAAGTAGCAAAAGAATTATTAAAATATGACGCTTTCTTTAAAGATGGGAAATTTGATAAAGATACATATGTTAAAGTTTTAAATCAAAATAGATTAACACCAAAACATTTTGAAGAATCTCTAAAAAGAACACTTTTATTACAAAAAGTTCAATCTTTGTTTGAAGTAAATCCAACTTCTTGGGAAATTGAAAATGTAAGTAAATTATTATTTTTAGAAGATGATATTACAATAAAAATTTTATCTGCAAATGATATAAAAGTTTCTGTTGATGAAGAAGGTTTAAAAAAATATTGGGAAGATAATAAAAACTCTTATATGTCAGAAGTTACTTATGATTTTGAGATAAAAGAGATTCCTTTTATGAACTCAAACTCAACTGAAGCTGAAATCAAAGAACAATATGAAAAATTTAAAATTGATTATAAACATGAAGATGGAAAAATCAAATCTTTAGAAGAAGCGACACCACAAATCAAAACAGATTTAGATGATAAATTTACAAAAACTGAAGCTTTAAAAATTTATTTGAAACTTAAAAAAGATGAAGAAAAATTTGATAAAACTTTAAATATTTCAGAATCTAAACTTACATATTCACAGGAAAATATAGCAAAAATCAAAGAAGTAAAAAGTGGTGAAGTTGTAAAACCATTTGTTGAAAATGGAAAATATATTATAGTAAAAGTTGTAAAAATAAATCCTTCGAAAGTTTTAGATTTTGATCAGGCAAAAGCAAAAGCAACACAAGATTATGAAAAAGTTTTAAGAGCACAAAAATTACAAGAACAAGCGAAAGCTGAGCAAAAAGATTTTAAAGGAACAGATATTTCAGGAGTTACTAGAACTTCAAAAATTGCAGGTTTGTCTCAAGAAGAATCAGCAAATTTTTTAAATCAACTATTCTTTGCTACAACTAAAGAAGGAGTGATTGGAATAGGGGATAAAATAGTTTTATATAGAATAAATAGTTCAAAAATAAAAGATTATGATAAAACAAAAGATGAAGTAGTAAAAAATGCAATAATGCAACTTCAAGAAACAGAACTTATGACAAATTTATTACAAAAATTAGAAAATAGTTTTAATATCAAATCTTCAATCCAGACAAAGGAGTAATAAATTGAATAATATGAATGATACTTTTTTAACAATAAATATTGGTTCATCTGCAATAACTGCTGTTATTGCAAGACCAAAATATGATGCAGATAATAATATAGATATTTTAGGAATAGGTATTAGTGAAAGTAAAGGTGTTAATAAAGGTTTAATTATTAACATTGAAGATGCTTCAAAAACTATAAAAGATGCTATTTTAAAAGCAAAAGAGAGTGTAACAGAAGCAATAGGAACAACAGTTGTATCAATTTCTGGAAATTATACAAAAGGTATAAAAGGAAGTGGTGCAGTTAACGTTCCAAATGGTTTAGTAACAGAAGCAGATATAAATCAGGCTATGCAAATGGCTTTATCAAATGCTATCATTCTTCCAGAATACGAAGTTGTTCATGTAATTCCACAATATTTTAGAATTGATGAAGAAGAAGTTGATAATCCTTTGAATATGAATGGTAATAGACTTGAAGTAGCAGTTTATATTGTTACTGCAAAAAGAAATGCTTTGATTAATATCAAATCAGCACTAAAAATATCAGGTATTGATGATGTTAAATTCGCTTTAGATTCTTATGTTTCATCATTATCAGTGCTTGATGAACAACAAAGAAAATTTGGAGCAGTTGTTATAAATCTTGGTTCAACAACAACTGAATTTGTATATTTTAAAGGAAATTCTATTGTTTATAATGGATTTATTCCTGCAGGTTCAAAAAATATTACAAATGATTTATCTGTTATGCTTCATACACCAAATATTTCTGCTGAAAAAATCAAAATAGAATATGGTTCATTAACAAGAGATTATTCTGGAAATAATGAAGTTGGTGCCACAAAAGTAACTCTTCCAAGAACGGATGATGAGGATAGTTATACAGAAGTTGCACTTGACTATATTCAAACAATAATTCATGCAAGAGTTGAAGAAATTTTAGTTTTAGTAAAAAATAGACTAAAAAAGAGTGCATTACTTGATAATATTGGTTCGGGAATAGTTTTAACTGGTGGTATGAGTTCATTAGGTGGAATAAAAGATTTAACTAAAAAGATTTTTGAAGGGATTCCTGTTAGTGTTTCAACTCCAAAAAATTTACCAAATAATTTTAAAATTAGTTTTGATGAAACAAATATGTCAACAGTAGTTGGCTTATTGATGTATTCTTTAGGAATAAATAGAAGTTATCAATTAGATTCAGGTAAAAAATTAATTCGACCTGTAAGAAGAGAAAGAGTTGTAGAAAAAGTAACTATGTCAAATATGAATAACACTATGAACACAGTTAATAAAGATTATATGCAACCAAAACAACATAGTGGAGCAGTTTTAGAGCCTTTAGTAAAAGACAAGAAAAAAGGTGTTTCTGGACTTTGGAATAAATTATCGGAGTGGTTTTAATGGAAAATTTATTTAGAGAAGATGATATCAGAGTAGATATGCCAAGTAAGGTTTTATCTAATAACCTTCCAAAAATTGCTGTAATTGGAGTTGGTGGAGGTGGTTGTAATATGATTAACCACATGATAGATGAAGGTTCACATAAAATTGATTTGATTGTTGCAAATACAGATTTAAAAGTTCTTCATGTATCAAAAGCTCCAAAAAAAATAGAGTTAGGTCATAAACTAAATAATGGTTTTGGTGCAGGAATGGATCCAGAAGTTGGAAGAAATTCTGCACTTGAAAGTTATGAAGAGATAAAAGAGACTTTAAAAGGTTCAGACATAGTATTTGTTGCTGCTGGACTTGGAGGAGGAACTGGAACTGGTGCTGCTGCTATTATTGCTAAAGCTGCTAGAGAAGTAGGAGCTTTAACTGTTTCAGTTGTTACAAAACCATTCTCATTTGAAGGAAAAATGAGAGCAGGTTTAGCTAATCTTGGATTAGAAGAGTTAAAAAAAGTAAGTGATTCATTAATAGTTATATCAAATGATAAATTAACAGAGATTGTTGATGCAAGTTTAGGTATAAAAAATGCTTTTAAAATAGTAGATAATATCCTTTATCAAGCTGTAAATGGAATGAGTGAGGTTATTTTAAATCCTGGAAGTGGTGCAGATATTAATGCCGATTTTGCTGATGTTAAAACTATTATGAAACATAAAGGTATAGCTTTAATGGGAATTGGAAAAGCAAAAGGTGAAGAAGCAACACAAAGAGCTTTAGAAAATGCGATAAATTCTCCATTATTAGAAAAAGTTCCTCTTGATGGAGCAAAAGGTATTCTAATTCACTTCACTGTAAATCCAGATATTTCACTTTTAGCAATCAGTGATATTATGGAAACAGTTCATGAAAAAGTTGATCAAAATGCACAAATTATTTTTGGTACAACAACAGATGCAACATTTGATAGGGATGAAGTAAAAATAACTATTATTGCAACTGGATTTGAATCTAAAAATGAAGAAAAAACAGATTCAGAAGAACAAGTGGAAGATATTGAAGTTATAAAAACAGAAAATGCTGAAACATCTTTAGATACTCCACCTCTAATGAGAGGTTATACTATTGAGTATCCATTAAATTAAGGTTTAAACTTTAAAGTTTAAATCTTTTTTATATTTCATCCTCATCATCAGCTCTCATATCTTCTAAATCTAATAATATGTTTATAGCTTCTTCTTGAGTTAATTTTCCTTTTTCTATTAAAATTAAAGCTTCATCATAAAACTTTTTTACATCAAGCATATATTCTAGTTCATTTTCTAAATCTTTACTTTTATTTTTTGCTATCAACTTTTGTAAAGCATCTATTTCAGCTTCTACTTCTAATAAAACATCAGTTTTTAATATTTTTTGAAGTTCTTCTATTTTATTCATAAAATTCCTTTTTATAAGATTTATTTTGACTAATTATATATAAATTTGCTTATGATAAGAGCTATATATTTTATGTTGATTTATTTAAGAGTTAAATATCTGATAATTTTCACTCTTAAATCATTAAAATTTATAGCTAAAATCTTTCTTAGGATAGTTTAGATACACTAAAGTCTTAAAACTTTTATGGTTGGAATAAATTTTGAAAATAGAGACAAAAGTAGAAAAATTTAATGAACCTTTATATCTTGAAAGTGGAAGACTTTTAGAATCTTTTGAATTAATATATGAAACTTATGGTGAATTAAATAAAGATAAATCAAATGTAATTATTGTTTGTCACGCACTTTCAGGAAGTCATCATGCAGCAGGTCGATATGCTGATGAAGCAAAGCCAGGTTGGTGGGATAAATTTATAGGTGATGGAAAAGCAATAGATACTACAAAATATTTTGTGATTTGCTCAAATACAATAGGAAGTTCGTATGGTTCGACAAATCCTTTGAGTATTAACCCAAGTACAAAAATAGAATATAGATTAAAATTTCCAGTTATTACAATATCAGATATTGTAAAAGCACAGATGAAATTATATGAAAGATTAGGTATAAAAAATGCCGTTGCAGTTGTTGGTGGAAGTATGGGAGGAATGCAAGCTCTTTGTTATTCAATAGAATATCCAACTTTTGCAAAACATATAATCGCATTAGCAACAACTGCATATACAAGACCTTGGGTTATTGGAATAAATAAAATAGCAATAGAGGCTATAAGACACGATAAAATTTTTAATAATGGAAACTATAAAAAAGAAGATTTAAAAGCTTTAGGACTTCCTGGACTTGCAGTTGGACGAATGGCAGGGCTTATGATGTATCTTAGTCCAAACTTATTTAAAAATAAATTTGGTAGAGATTATGTAACAACTGATGGATTATATGAACTTTTTGGAAGATTTGAAGTAGAAAAATATCTTGAATATAACTCTTATAGTTTTCCAAAATTTTTTGATCCGCTTTCATATTTATATATTTGTAAAACGATAAATATTTTTGATGCTGGAAGAAATAAAGATAAGCTAGAAGATTCATTTGATAAAATTCAAGCAAAACTGCATCTAATAGCATTTAGTGATGATATGTTGTTTTTCCCTGAAGAGATGGAAGAAATAAGAGATATTATGATAAAACTTGGACGAAAAAATCAAGTTACGTATAAACTTATAAATAGTAACTCAGGACATGACTCTTTTTTAGTTGAAGTTGAAAAATTTCAAGATTATGTAAAAGATATTTTAAAGGATAATGAATGAAAGAAAATTTAGAAAAAGTAAATTTTGAAGATAAAATCTCAAATGCAAAAGAGTTTTTAGAAAAACTTTCAAATCCTGAAATTACACTTAGCGATTCTATAAAACTTTATAAAGATGGTATAAAAGAGCTAGAAGTTGCACAAAAACTTCTTGATGAAGCAAAACTTGTTTTTTCAGTAGAAAGCAAAGATTAGATAGATTTTTAAGGAGACAATTATGGTAAAAAAATATAAAGTAATAGACAATTTTATCTCAAAAGAAGCCTTAAGTGGTATATTACTTTTATTTGTAACCTTATTTGCCATAATTGTTGCTAATTCTAGTTTAGGTGACATTTATTTTAATTTGTGGGATAAACCTTTAGGTGTTGCAATAGGTGATTTTATTATATCAATGCCTCTTCGCCTTTGGATAAATGATGGTTTAATGGCGCTATTTTTCCTTATGGTGAGTCTTGAAATAAAAAGAGAGTTACTAATAGGAGAGCTTGCAAGTGTTTCAAGAGCGATGTTTCCTTTTGTTGCTTCTTTAGGTGGAATGATAGTTCCAGCTTCAATTTATATTGCATTGAATCCAGATAATTTTATTGGTTTTGGAATCCCAATGGGAACTGATACTGCTTTTGCCATTGCTATGCTAATATTACTTGGAAAAAGAGTAAATACTGCACTTAAATTATTCCTTGTTGCTCTTGCTGTTATAGATGATTTGGGTGCAATTATAGTTGTTGCAACTGTTTATACAAGTGAATTAAAATTAGAGTATTTTTTACATGCGGCTTTTGTTTATGGCTTAATTTGGCTTTTGAACTATTTTGATGTAAAAAAACTTTCTTTTTATTTATTTTTAGGTATTTTTTTATGGATATTTATCCATGAAACAGGAGTTCACGCGACAATTGCAGGAGTTTTATTGGCTTTTGCTATTCCTATTAGTTCAAGAATGAATGAAAAAAAATTTATAGAAAAAACTAAAGCTGATTTAGAAGAGTTTGAAAGATGTATGGATGATAAACCAATATTAAATCATAGACAGATAAATGCTTTAGAAGGAATTGCATATGGATATGATAGAGTTCAAAATCCACTTATCAGATTAGAACACGATTTACACGGTTTTTCAGCATTTTTTATTATGCCAATATTCGCATTTTCAAATGCAGGAGTTTTATTGGATTTTTCTACTGTTTGGACAAATTGGATGATAGTTTTAGGTGTAGCACTAGGATTATTAGTAGGAAAACCTTTGGGAATTTTTGGATTTACATATGCTGCAACAAAGTTAAATATCATAAAAAAACCAAAAAATATCTCTTGGTTTGAAATAATATCTGTTGGATTTATTGCTGGTATTGGATTTACAATGTCTATATTTATTGCGAATTTAGCATTTATTGATGAAGATACTATTTCTGCTATAAAAATAGGAATATTCACTGCTTCATTTATGGCGACAGTTATAGGAATGATATTAATTTCTATAAATTATAAATTTAAAATATCTAAAGCATAACAAAACATATTAGATTACTCTAAAGAGTAATCTGATAATTTAACAAATTTAAAACCTTTATTTTTTAACTCTTTTATTGCATTTATCATACCAGCTCTTGTTCCTGAATTTGGATGATTAAAGTGTACGATTATTATTTCTCCACCTTTTGCTTTTAAAAATGTTTCTTCAACTTTTTTTGCACTAAATGTTGCTCCAGCATCTCCTAAAATTGAAAAACCAATGACTTCATGGTTTAAGTCATTTGCTATTTTTACAGCAATTTCATCATAATAAGCAGTTCCTGAACGAAAATATTTAGGGCGTTTTTGTGTAATTGATTCAATTTTTCTGGCATTTAATTCAATTTCATCAATTAATTCATCAATATTTTTTGTTCCAGAAATCTTATAAATAGATTTTCCATTTACTGAAGCTGGTTTATGAAGTAATCCATGATTTGCTATTTCAAAAAGAGTATTATTTGCTAAAACTTTAAAATCTTCTAAATTTTTATCTATCCATCTTGCATTTATAAAAAGTGTTGCAGGAATTTGCTCTTTTTCTAAAAATAATATCAAATCTTTATCATATTGCATTCCATATAAACTTCCACAAGCATCCATTGTTATTGCTAAAACTTTTTCTTTTGTTTTTAATTTTGTTTTAACTCCCGTTGCATTTTCTTTCCACTCTTTTGGAATTTGATTTTTATATTTTATATTTATAGATTTTTTTAACTCTTCATATTCATTAGAATTTGTAGAATTAGAATATAAATTTGTAAATAAAAAGAATAATACAAAGAAAATAAATCCTCTATTTTTCAAATAAGTTTTATTTTGTTCTATCATTTATATTTTCCTTTTTTAATTAATAACAAATATTATGAAAACATTGCATAACACAATCTTAAGAGCTTTTTCGATACAATATCCAAATTTTATAATATATATGGGGAATTTTTTATGCCAAAAAGAGAAGATATAAAATCTATTTTACTTATTGGTTCTGGACCAATTGTTATTGGTCAAGCGTGTGAGTTTGACTACTCAGGAACTCAAGCTACAAAAACGCTAAAAGAACTTGGATATAGAGTTGTTTTAATTAATTCAAATCCAGCTACAATCATGACTGATCCAGAATTTGCTGATAAAACATATATTGAACCAATTACAGAAGAAGTTGTTGCAAAAATAATTGAAAAAGAGAATATTGATGCTATTTTACCTACTATGGGAGGACAAACAGCATTAAACGTTGCTACTTCTATGTATGAAAAAGGGATGCTTGAAGGTATCAAGTTTTTAGGAGCACATCCTGATTCTATTAAAAAAGGTGAAGATAGACATCTTTTTAATGAAGCTATGAAAAAAATTGGTATGGATTTACCAAAAAGTGCAAATGCTTATACTTTAGAAGAAGCTATAAAAGTGGCAAAAGAGATTGGATTCCCTGTGATTTCAAGAGCTTCATTTACTCTTGCTGGTGGAGGGAGTGGAGTTGCTTATAATATGGAAGAGTTTAAAGTTCTTGCTGCATCTGGAATTGAAGCATCTCCAATAAATGAAATTGAAATTATGGAATCTATGCTTGGATGGAAAGAGTATGAAATGGAAGTTATCAGAGATAGAAATGATAACTGTATTATCGTATGTTCTATTGAAAACTTAGATCCAATGGGAGTTCATACAGGAGATTCTATAACTGTTGCTCCTGCTCTTACTCTTACAGATAAAGAGTATCAAGATATGAGAAATGCATCTTTTGCAATTTTAAGAGAAATTGGAGTTGATACAGGTGGATCAAATGTACAATTTTCTATTTGCCCAAATACAGGAAGAATGATTGTAATTGAGATGAACCCAAGAGTTTCAAGATCTTCTGCACTTGCATCTAAGGCAACTGGTTATCCAATTGCAAAAGTAGCAACACTTTTAGCTGTTGGATTTACACTTGATGAAATCACAAATGACATTACTGGAACTGCTGCTTCTTTTGAACCTGTAATTGATTATATAGTTACAAAAGTTCCAAGATTTACTTTTGAAAAATTCCCTAAAGCTGATTCAACTTTAACAACTTCTATGAAATCTGTTGGTGAGGCAATGGCTATTGGAAGAACATTTAATGAATCTATTCAAAAAGCACTTTGTTCAATGGAAACTGGTCTTGTAGGATTTGATAGAATTTTAGATAAAGATTTAGACTTTATTAAAAAAGAGATTAGAAGACCAAATGATAAAAGACTTTTATACCTAATGGAAGGTATGAGACAAGGTTTATCAAATGAAGAAATTTTTGAATTATCAAAAATTGACCCTTGGTTTTTAACTAAATTTAGAGAGATCCATGATTTAGAAAAATCAATAGATTCATCAATTTTAACAAATGCTGATTTTATGAGAAAAGTAAAATCAAACGGATTTTCTGACAAAATGATTGCTAATTTAATAGGTAAAACTGAAGAAGATATCTATCTGGCAAGAAAAACTTTAGATGTTGATTTTGAATACAATGAAGTTGATACTTGTGCTGCTGAATTTAAAGCTTTAACTCCATATTTATACTCAACTACAAATGTAACAAAACTTCCAAAAATAGATAAAACTGAATCAACTGATAAAAAAGTTATGATTATTGGTGGAGGACCAAATAGAATAGGGCAAGGTATTGAGTTTGACTATTGTTGTGTTCACGCTTCATTTGCTTTAAATGAAATGGGTGTAAAAACTATAATGTATAACTGCAATCCTGAAACTGTTTCTACAGATTATGATACTTCTGATATTTTATATTTTGAACCAATTGATTTTGAACATGTAAGAAGTGTAGTTGAGAAAGAGAATCCAGATGGTGTTATCGTACATTTTGGTGGACAAACTCCATTAAAACTTGCAAATGCTTTAACAAAAGCTGGAGCAAAAATCATAGGAACTACTGCTGAAGTTATTGATTTAGCTGAAGATAGAAAAAAGTTCTCTGCATTTGTTGAAAAAATCGGTTTATTACAACCAGAAAATGGAACAGCTGTTGAAGTTACTGAAGCGATAGAAATTGCTGAAAAAATCGGTTATCCAGTATTAGTTAGACCATCATTTGTACTTGGTGGAAGAGGTATGAAAATAGTTTATTCAACAGATGAATTAAAACAATATATGGATGAAGCAGTATCAGTTTCAAATGATGCACCAGTTTTAATAGATAAATTCCTTGATAGAGCAATTGAACTTGATGTTGATTGTATAAGTGATGGAAAAGAAGTTTATATTGGTGGAATTATGCAACATATTGAAGAAGCTGGAATTCACTCAGGTGACTCTGCTTGTTCATTACCTCCTGTTTCTATTAGTGATGATTTAATAAAAGAGTTAGAAACTAAAACAAAAGAGATGGCTTTAGGTCTTGGTGTAGTTGGACTTATGAATACTCAATATGCAATTCATAAAGGTCAAATATATTTAATTGAAGTGAATCCAAGAGCTTCTAGAACAGTTCCATTTGTATCTAAAGCAACTGGAATGCCATTGGCAAAAGTAGCAACTAGAGTTATGTGGGGTGAAAGTTTAAGAAATGCACTTGCTGTTTATGATAAAAATATTGTTTTTGAAGATAATAATGTATTAAAACCAAGACTTAAAAATCACGTTGCTGTAAAAGAAGCTGTTTTCCCATTTAATAAATTAAATGGAGCTGATTTACTTTTAAGTCCAGAGATGAAATCAACTGGTGAAGTTATGGGGATTTCTGATAATTTTGGAATGGCATTTGCAAAATCTCAAAGTGCTGCTAAAAATAAACTTCCTAAAAAAGGAAAAGTATTTATCTCTTTATGTGATTTAGACAAAGAATTTGCTCCAAGTATTGCACAAGGTTTAACTGAAAACGGTTTTACAGTTGTTGCAACAGGTGGAACACATAAGATTATTGAAGAAGCTGGAATTGATTGCGAAAAAGTATTAAAAGTAAGTGAAGGAAGACCAAATATTACTGATTTACTTACAAATGGTGATATTGCAATGGCAATAAATACAAGTGGAGATCAAGAATCATCAAAAGATGATGGAAAAGAGATAAGAAGAGCAGTTTTAAGAATGAATGTTCCATACTTTACTACTGTTGCAGCTGCATTTGCTGCAGTTGAAGCTATCAAAGTTTTAAAAACAAATGATGTTTCAACTCCAAAATCGATTCAAGAGTTTTTAGAAAACTAATGGATTCAGCTCTAGTTTATCTAGTTCAAACAGATACAACAGTGGGTTTTTCATCATCAAATGATGAAAAACTCTCAGCTATCAAAAAAAGACCAAATTCAAAAAAGATTTTAAATACAGTTGATACTTTTTTTACTTTAAATAAAAATACAAGAGTTCCAAAGAATTTTAGAAAACTTGTTAGAAATAGTAAAAAAACTACTTTCATATATCCAAATTTAAACTCTTTTAGAGTTGTAAGTAAAGATTGTAAATTTTATGATTTTATTTCAAAATTTTCTGTACTTTATTCTACTTCTGCAAATGAAACAACAAAAAATTTTGAGATAAATTATGCTTCAAAAAATGCCGATGTAATAGTAGAAAATGCCGATGGTTTTTATGAAACAACTGCTTCTTCTATAATAAAACTTTCTAAAAAAAGATTTAAGAAATTACGATAATATCACTATTTGGTGCTTCGCTTTTAAGCAAAAACAAACTCAAACTAAACTATAATCTATTTCTTTTTTTGACCCTGTCGTCTAGTGGCCAAGGACGTTAGGATTTCCTCCTAAACACGCAAGTTCGAATCTTGCTGGGGTCGCCATCTATATGTTAGGAAAATTTAAAATCTACAAAATATGAGTTCTTTAGCTATTAGTTTATTATCATCTTTATTAGTGGGTTTTTATATAAAATCCTTAAAAATTAGCTTTAAAAAAGATCTTTTTATATTTATTTTTTCAAACTATCTTACTGCAATATTTTTATCTTATTTTTTATTTCATATTCAAATACAAAAAATAAATTTTGAACTTTATAATTATAAACTTATAGCTATTACTGGTTTTTTATTACCAACAATTTTATATTTTTTAAATAAATCTTTGGAAACTTCAGGACTTGCAAGAACAGATATTTTTCAAAGATTATCTTTGATAATACCAATAATTCTAAGTTTTGTACTTTTTGGTGAACACTTTTCGTATAATAAAGCAATAGTAATTGTTTTAGCTTTTATAAGTATTTTTCTTATTTTAGGAAATAAAGGTGCAAATAGTAGTTTTAAAAATATATATTATTTATTTGCTGTATTTTTAGGATATGGAATCGTCGATACTTTATTTAAACAAATAGCTATAAATAAATCAGCAGATTTTATCACAACTTTATTTTTAATTTTTATTTGTAGTGCGATAGTTTCTCTATTTTATATATTTATTTTTAAAGGTAAAATCAATTTTAAATATTTCTTTTTAGGAATATTTTTTGGAATATTAAACTTCTCAAATATCTATTTTTATATAAAAGCACATAAAGCTTTTGCTCAAAGTCCTACTTTAGTTTTTATTACAATGAATTTAGGAGTTATTATAGGTGGGACTTTAATTGGAAGATTTTATTTCAAAGAAAAACTTTATAAAAGTACAATTTATGGTATATTCCTTGCTATTTCTTCTATAATTTTATTAGCTTTAATACAATTAAAAATATGGTAAAAAGATAATATTTGATATTATAATTAACTTAAAAACAATAATAGGAGCAAAATGCTTAAACAAAATAAACTTACAAAAGATATTCTAATTTTAGGTTTTGCTATATTTTCTATGTATTTTGGTGCAGGAAATATTATATTTCCTCCATATTTAGGACTTAGTTCTACAAATGATTGGGGAATTGCATTTGTATCATATTTTATTGCTGATATTGGATTTGCTACTTTAGCAATGTTTGCGTTACTTAAAGTTGGTGGACATATTGAATATTTAACTCACAAGATAGGAACAATTGCTGGAGTTTTATTAACATCTTCGATAATTTTATCTATTGGTCCATTAATTGCACTTCCAAGAACAGGTGCTACAACTTATGAAATGTTAGTTGTTCCATTTTTTGGAGATAATCTAACAAATTCTATAATAACATCTATTATTTATTATGGTTTAATATTGATTTTTACATTAAAACCAACAACAATGATAGAGATTTTAGGGAAATTTTTAACACCAACTCTTTTTATTGGTTTAATTATTGTAATAATTAAAGGAATAATAACTCCTTTTGGAGATGTTTCTTCTGTACAATCATCTAAAAATGTTATTTTTGAAGGAATGTTAGCAGGTTATCAAACTTTAGATGTTTTAGCTGCATTAGCTTTTGGAATTATCATAATAAAAGCAGTTTCAGATAAAGGAGAATATGAATCTCCTATTTTAAGATATAAATTAATAGGATATGCTTCTATTGTTGCAGCGATATTTATATTTATAATTTATTTTGGATTGACATATTTAGGAGCTACAACTTCTACAACTTATACAGTAGATATAGAAAGAGCTTCTTTATTAAATAATATAATTTTTCATCTATTTGGAAGCGCTGGAAATTTACTTTTAGGAATAATTGTTTTTTTAGCTTGTTTTACAACTGGTTCTGCACTTACTAGTTTAACTGCTGAATATTTCTCAAAACTTTCTCATAGAAGAATTTCTTATACGACTTTGATTTTTGTTGTTACAATATTTAGCATAATAATTACAAATATTGGGTTAGAGTTTATTATCTCTTTTGCATCTCCTATTTTAGCTGTTGTTTATCCTGGTGCAATAGTTTTAGTTATTCTAATATTTTTTGAAAAAAGTATCAAAAATGATAACATTTATAAATTTGCGAGTTTTGGAGCAATGGGATTTTCTCTTTTAGAAGTTATCTCTGAAAAAACTTTACATATAGAATTTTTATCAAAATTACCTCTATTTGAATATGGTTTTTCTTGGATATTAGTTTCAATTATTTTTGGAATTATCGGAGCTTTTATTCCTCAAAAAGATAATTTGTAACCAAATTGTAACCATAATCTTTTACTAAGCAAAATTAGATAAAATGGCGAAACTTTTGCTAATAAGATATCAATAAAAAGGATTTATTTTGATACAAAAACCAATTATTTCATATTTTTACGGTTTTTTTGCCGTTTGGTTTATAGCTACTATATTACTTTTTCTTTATGGTGGTTTTTTTGCTGTTTATCAAGGAACAATTCTTTCTGTTCTTGAATTATCTTTATCTTTTGATAATGCAGTTGTTAATGCAACTATTTTAGCAACAATGGCTCTTGTTTGGAGAAAAAGATTTTTAATTTGGGGTATGATTATTGCTGTATTTGGAGTAAGATTCGTATTTCCAATATTGATTGTATATTTTTCTACACCTATGGGATTTATAGATTCATTTAATCTTGCTGTTACAAATCCAGATGAATATGAAAGAATTATAGAGAGTTCTCACCACGTTATTATGTCTTTTGGTGGAATGTTTTTATTGATGTTATTTTTAAAATTTATTTTTGATGAGAATAAAGATTTACACTGGATAAAATCAATTGAAAATTTTGCTACAAAAATATCTAAAATAGGTGATGTAAAGATTTTATTTATTTTATTTTTAATGTTAGGAATTACATATATAGCACCAAATCAAGTTGTGATGGGCGATAATATGGTTAATGTAAATAAAATAGAAATTCTTGCACCTATGATTATTGGTGTGATTGCTTTTTATATGATAGAGTTTTTAAAAGGTTTTATTGAACATAGAAATGAAGAAGAATCAGATTCTAAAATAACTCAAGTAAGTGGTGGTTTTATATCTTTTATGTATCTTGAACTTATCGATATGAGTTTCTCTTTAGATGGAGTTTTAGGAGCATTTGCAATTACTCAAAATATAGTGATTATTATGTTAGGACTTGGTATTGGAGCTATGGCTGTTAGGTCTTTAACAATTTATATGGTTGAAAGAGATGTTGTATCAAAATATATCTATTTAGAACATGGTGCAATGTGGTCAATTGGACTTTTATCTTTATCAATGTTAGTTCAAATATTTCACCACTTACCACCAATGCTTGTAACAACTTTTGCTATTGTTCCAATAACTTTAGCATTTATTCATTCTATTTATAAAAATAAAGAGTTTATTTTAGATTCAAAAGAAAATGAGCAATAATCAAGCTCTTTTTCTTTTAAAGTAAATTACTGTCCCAAATAAAGATATAACTCCAAATAAAAACATTGGAGTTAAGTATGTTAGGGCAATAGAAAAACTAATATCTTTTAAAAATATCCCTTTTATCAATTCCAAATAATATTTTAAAGGTATAAAATCTGTAAATGGTTGCAACCATTGAGGCATATTTGATACTGGAGTTGCAAAACCTGAAAGTAAAAAAGATGGTAACATAACTACAAAACTTCCTAAAATTGCTTGTTGTTGAGTATTTGAAATTGATGATATAAAAAGTCCAATTCCTGACATAGAAAATAAAAAAACAGTTGCGCTTAAATATAATAACCAAATTGAGCCATTTAAAGGTACTCCAAAAAAATAGATTGCTACAAAAAGTATAAATGTTGATTCTAAAACACTTATAAATAAAGCAGGAAGAAGTTTTCCTAGTAAGATTTCAATAGAACTAAGAGGAGATACAAGTATTTGTTCAAAAGTTCCTAATTCTTTCTCTCTTGCTATTGATAATGAAGTTAAAAGCATAGCAACAACCATTGAAATTGAGGCAAATAATGATGGAACAATCCACCAAAAGTTTTCTAAATTTGGATTATAAAAATTTCTTGAAATAATATTTATTTTACTATTGAGTTGCTCTTTTTTATAATGATTTAAAATTATTTGGTTTAAATATCCCTCGACAATTTGAGAAGTATTTGAGCGTCTTCCATCAAAAATAACTTGAACTTTTGAACTTCCTTTTTCTAAATCTTTTGAAAAATCTGAGGGAATAACTATAAAAGCAATAACTTTTTGTCTATCTATTTCATATTTTCCATCTTCATAGCTTTTTACAATATTTAGAGATTTTATATAACTTGAACTTCCCAAATCTTTTATTAACTCTTTACTTTTATAACTATCATCTTGATTCAAAAGAGCTAAATTTATGTTTTTTACTTCAAGTGTTGCAGCAAAAGAGAATAGTATTACTTGAACAATTGGAGGAAGAACAACTACCATTAGACTTTTTTTATCATTTTTGATTGCTAGAAATTCTTTTTTTATTAAAGCAAATAGTCTTTCAAACATCATAAAGCCTTTTTTGATTTCTTTAAAACAAATGCAAAAAGTAAAGCTGATATTAAAATCATTACAAAAGCATCAAAAATAAAAATTTCATAAATATTTCCTGCCAAAAATATTGTTTGAAGTGATTCAACAAAATATCTAGCAGGAATTATTGAAGTTATATATTGTAGCCATTGTGGCATATTTCCTATTTCAAATAAAAAACCAGAAAGTATAAATGCAGGTAAAAATCCAACAATCAATGACATTTGTGCTGCAACAAATTGATTTTTTGCTAATGTAGAAATGAGTAAACCGATACTTAAAGATGAAAAAAGATAAATAGAACTTAATATTATTAAAATAAAAAAACTTCCCATAAATGGTATCTCATACCAAAAATATGCAACAATAAAACACAAAAGCATAGAAAACATTCCTAAAATAAAGTAAGGAATGAGTTTTCCTATAAGTATTTCACTCATAGTTGCAGGAGTTGCCATAAGTGCTTCCATAGTTCCTCTTTCCCATTCTCTTGCTATTACAAGTGCAGTCAAAAGTGTACCAATTAAAGTCATGATTATAGCAATAGAACCAGGAAGCAAAAAGTATCTACTTGAAAGAGGAGGGTTGAACCAATATCTTGATTCTAAAATGATATTTTCTTTATTATAAATATTATTTGCTTTTGCCCAAAGTTTTATCACTGCACTAATATAATTTTGAGCTAATCCTGCACCATTTGGTTCTGTTCCATCTGTAATTATTTGAATATTGTATTTAGAATTTTTACCAAAATCATTATTTAAAGTTAAAATGGCTTTTATTTTACTTTTTTGCATTTGTTCTAAATAGATATTTTTATCTTTACTTAAATCAACTTCGAAAAAGTTTGAACTAATAAATGAAGAAATTAATTTTTGAGATAATTCGCTATTACTTTTAGAAATAATAGCTATTGGAATTTTTCTAGCATCAAGAGATACTGCATAACCCATTAAAAATAGTAAAATCAAAGGTAAAATAAAAGCTATTAAAATAGAACTAGGATCTCTAAAAACTTGTAAACTCTCTTTATAAGTTAAAGCTTTTAATCTTTTTAAATTCATTTATAAATCTTCTTTATCATATTTTTTAACTAAAGTGATAAAAGCATCTTGCATAGATGCATTAGGTCCAACAAGAGCTTTTAATTCATCTGGTGTTCCACTAGCTATATTTTTACCTTTATAAATAAGCATTATCTTATCACAATACTCAGCTTCATCCATAAAATGAGTTGTTACCATGATTGAAACTCCTTTTTTAACCATTCCATTTATATGTGTCCAAAACTCTTTTCTAGTGATTGGATCAACTCCTGAAGTTGGTTCATCTAAAAATAAAACTTTCGGTTCATGCATAACAGAACATGCAAGTGAGAGTCTTTGTTTTATTCCTAAAGGTAAAGAATTTGCATTTAGATGTAAATAGTTTTTAAAATCAAAGATTTCTATCATCTCTTCTATTTTTTCTTCTCTTTTTTTGTTTTTTAGTCCATATATTCCTGAGAAAAAATCTAAATTATCTTTTATTTTTAAATTTCCATATAAAGAGAATTTTTGCGCCATATAACCAATAGAGTTTTTTATATTTGAATTTGATTTGTATAAATCTTCTCCTAATACTTTAGCTGTTCCAAAAGTAGGGGTTAATAAACCACAAAGCATTTTAAAAGTTGTAGATTTTCCTGCACCATTTGGACCTAGAAATCCAAATATTTCACCATTTCCTATCTCAAAATCTATATTATCAGTTGCAACGAAATTACCAAATTTTTTAGTTAAACTTTTTGCTTCTATCAATTTTAAACTACTTTTTTCAATATTTTTCATATTTTCTACAAGTTGTGAATGAGCTTTTGTTTTTATATTTAAAATATCAACAAAACAATCTTCAAATATTGGTTCAATTGCTTCTATTTTTACATCTTCTCCAAGTTTATAGATAAATTCTTTTGACAAAGTTGTATTCTTTTTTAGATTAATTCTTATTTTTGAACCAACTAAAACAGCATCTAAAATTTCATCTTGTTCCAAAATTTTTGTAAGAGTTTCTCTTTTTTGTAAAAATATTCCACTTATTAAAAAAACTCTATCTTTCATATTTTCTTTTAAATTTTGAGGAGTTCCTTGATAAAGGCAATTTCCTTCATTTAATAAAATTACTTCATCGCAATTTTGAGCCTCATCCAAATATGAAGTACTCCAAACAACTGCAATATCATCTTCTAAAAGTTTTTGTACAATTTCCCATAGTTCAATTCTAGAAATTGGATCAACTCCAACTCCTGGTTCATCAAGTAAAAGAAGTTTTGGTTTTTTTATTAAAGCACATGCAAGTCCTAGTTTTTGTTTCATTCCACCAGAAAGTTTTCCTGCTAATCTATCTTGAAATTTTTTTAAAGAAGTAAAAGTTAAAAGTTCATCAATTCTATTATTGGAATTTTCAATATTTTGTAAGTCACTATAAAGTTTTAAATTTTCATAAACAGTTAAATCTTCATATAAACCAAATTTTTGAGGCATATATCCAATTTGTTGTAAAAAATCGCTAGAAGTATTTGGCATATTATAATTTAAAACTTTTAGCTCACCAAAAGTAGGGGCTAATAAACCTGTAAGCATTCTAATTAAAGTTGTTTTTCCTGCTCCATCAGGTCCTACAATTCCCGTTATTTTTCCACTAAAAATAGAAAAGTTTATTTTTTTTATAGCATTTGTATTATCTGTAAAGGTTTTTTCTAAATTCGAAGCACTAATTATTTGCATTATTTTGCACTATTTTTAAAGTTACAGGCATACCTTGTCTTATCTTATCATCTGGATTTTTTACTATAACTCTAAAGCTATAAACTAAATCAGCTCTTAATTCCTGAGTTTCAATATTTTTAGGAGTAAATTCAGCTACTGGAGAAATAAATCCAATAGCTCCCTCATAATTTTCATCTCTCGAATCAGTTTGAATAGACATTTTCAAACCAGGTTTTATATTGCCTAGATTTTTTTCATCAATATATGCTCTTACCCAAAATTCATCAGTTTTTGCAATTTCTAAAATACTTTCACCAGCATTTGTAATAGCACCAATTTCTTTAAATCTTGTAAGAATAACTCCATCAACTGGAGCTTTTATAATTGAATCATTTAAATCAATTTTTAGCTTTTCAGCTTGAATTTCTAAAGATTTTAAATTTGATTCTTGAATTTTTATATCTTCATCTCTATAACCATTTTTTCTTAATTCATAAAGAGCTTTTGCTTTATCTAAAGTTGCTAAAGCTTGTTTATAATTTAGTTGAGAAATTGTAAAGTTTTCTTCAGAAGTTGATTTAGTTTTAAATAAATTTGCTTGTCTATTATAAGTATCTTTTGTTTTATTAAGATTTTCTATAGCTTCTTCCATTGCAGCTTTTGCTTCTAAAATCTCTTCTTGTCTATAACCTGTTTGTAACTTTGATAGTTCAAGTTTTGATGCAAAAATCTTTTCGTTCAACTCTTCTAGTGATTTTCCTAAACTAGCTGTATCAAGTTTTACTAAAATTTCGTCTTTTTTGACAATTTCACCTTCATCTTTTGTTATATTTTCAATTTTTCCTAAAAATCTAAATCCAACATTTACAGTTCTTGCATCAATATTTCCATAGAATGTGAGGTTATTTTCATTTTTTAAAAATATATTTGAGTAGATTTTATAAGAAATAAAACTTATCAGTAGAATAATGAGTGCAATAGTTAGTTTTTTCTTCACTTTATAATCCTTTTGAAGGATAGAAGTATTTAAATGTTTTTTTAAATATCTCTATTTTTTTACAATAACCATATTCAAAGATGATTTTTGTACAACTAAAGCTTTTGTATCTGGAACGACAGAAAGAGAATTTATACTTTTAATTTTATTTTTATAAATGTACATATCTTTTTCTAACTCTTCAATTCTTTTATTTAATTGTAAGATAATATCAACACCAGCTAAATTTACACCCAAATCTCTTGTTAAAGTTAAAACATATTTGATATGATCGATATCTTTTTGAGAATATAGTCTTATTTTACCATTTGTTCTTGAAGGCTTTATTAAACCTTCTCTTTCGTATTGTCTTAGAGTTTGAGGATGAATATTTAAAATCTCTGCAACAGCAGAGATTAAATAAACCGGTTCTATATAGCTATTTGTTTCCATAAAAAAACCTTTTATTTTTCAGGAAGCTTTGCTTCTAACATTTTTACCAATTCAGAATCTAAATCTTCAAGTTTTGGTAAAACAATATTAGCTTTTAAGTATAAATCGCCTCTTGTTCCAGTTTTTCTATTTAAAACACCAAGTTCTTTTACTCTAAATTTTTGATTTTGTTTTGTATTTTGTGGAACTTTTAATGTAATATCTTTATGAATTGTTTTTATCTCAATTTTTCCACCAAATAAAGCTGTTTTTAAAGGAACATCAAAATATTTTGTTAAAGTATCACCTTCTCTTGTATATTCAGGACTTTTTGCAACATTAATTTTTAAAATTAAATCACCTTTTTGTCCTTGATAAGATTTTCCTTTTCCTTTTGCTCTAATTTTTTGTCCATCTTCAATTCCTTCTGGAATTTTTACATCAAATGAATCGCTGTTTAATGAGATGTGTTGTTTTCCACCAAGGATTGAAACATCAAAAGGAATATTTATTTGAGCATTAGTATCTAAGTCAGGTTCACTAAACCCTCCAAATCCACCGAATCCTCCTCTTGAAAATCCTGAACTTCCAAATCCACCAGATTGACCAAACATTTGTCTTAGAATTTCATCTAAATCAACATTTGAACCTTGTGATCTTGCAAAATCTTGGAAATGTTGACCTCCAAACATTGAATCACCATATTGGTCATATTGTTGTTTTTTCTCTGGATTACTTAAAACTTCATAAGCTGCGTTGATTTCTTTAAATTTGTCTTCTGCTCCTGCTTCTTTATTTACGTCAGGATGATATTTTCTTGCTAGTTTTCTATAAGCTTTTTTTATCTCTTCAGCACTAGCATTTTCATTTACTTCTAATGTTTCATATAAACTTTTTGCCATTTTATTATCCTATAATTATTATATAAATATTTAATTTTTAAAGGATAATTATATCAAAAGGTTGAGTCAATGTCAATCAACTATTGTTTGGTAAAAGAATTTTAAAGTGAGCACCTTCATAATTTCTCTGATTATAAGTAAATCTTTCATTTGATGCGATAATTTCGCCTTTCATGCTAGATTTTATAATTTTTCGAGTCATATAAAGACCAAGTCCAGTTCCTTGAAATTTGTGTTTTGTTGTGAAATAAGGTTCAAAAATCTTATCAATGATATCTTTATTTATTCCACCTGCATTATCAGATATAGAAATTTCAATATTATTTAGTAATTGTTTTGTAGAAATTTTTATTAATCTAAGTTCATCTATACTTTTAGTTGAATTTAGTGCATCTTTTGCATTATGCAAGATATTTATTAGAGCTTGACTAAATTCATTTGAAAAATTGTATATATAAATTTCATCATCTAAATCTAGTTCAATTTTTATTTTATTTTCATTTAAAATAGTTTCAATTAGTGAAATATTATTTTTTATATTTTGACTTAAATTAAATAGTGATTTTTCTTTGTCTTCTTTTAAGAAATCTGTAAAAACATCAATTGTATTTGATAAATGTTCAGTTGTATCTGAGATTAATTTCAAAGCATCAAGTAAGATGTCATCTGTTAATAAATTCATCTCTTTTTTTAGTTTAGCATTTGTTGCTGCAATAGAAATAATATTTAAAGGCTGTCTCCATTGATGTGCAATATTTCCTATCATTTCACCCATTGCAGCAAGTTTTGATTGTTCTGCAAGTAGATTTTCTTTTCTTTTTATTTCACTTATATCAATAATAGTTAATATTTTGAAAATTTGAGAATTTAAAGGAGTATCTTTTATGTTTATTAGAGCTTTAAAAGAGCTTTTGTCTTCTCTAATAATAGTTGTTTCAATTGGTTTTTCATTGATTTCTTCTAAAATCTTTTTGTTATAAATTAATTCTTCGAAGTGTTTACCAACTAAATCATTTTTTGAGCTATACTTGAAAAGATCAATAGCAATTTTATTACAATCAGCTACTTTATCATCTTTGAATAGAATTATAGCTTCCATTGTAGTATCAAATAAAAGTTTTAATTCTTCATTTTTTTCTTCAACTTTTTCTTTTACTTCTTTTAGTTTAAAATTTATTTCAGATAAAATAGTAACATCATAAATATAGATAATTACTAATTCACTTTCTGAATCTAAAGGAGTAATTGTAATACTTTGTTGCATATTATTAAAAACTTTATCTGCAACTTTTCCTAATTCAATATTTATAAGAAATTCACTCATCTGTGGAGTATAAAAAGTAGAAGAGTTTAGTTTTAAAGCTGTTGTGATTTTTCTTTTTAATTTTTTGTGATCAATATTTGGATAAAAATCTATTAAATTTTGATTTTTTATATCTGAAGCTGCAACTCCGGTTCTAATTTCTAACCATTTATTCCAAAATAGAACTTCTAAATTCTTATTTATAAGAATAATACCATTGTCTACAGTGTTGCAAATTATATCAAATTTATTAGAGTCTAATTTCAAAGTTCATCCAATATCTTTTTTAATTTTTCTTTTATGTATAAAATCGAATTATCAGTTGTAAGGATAAATAATTCTGCAGAAATATTTAAATCATCAAAATTCAATTGAGTTGAAATTATTATTATTTTTTCATATTTAGTAATAAATAAATTATTTAATTGATTTATTGAAGTTAAATTATTTATTGTTGGAGCAGAAAAAGAAACATCAGTATTTATATCTTCAGCTAATTTGCTAATAGTTGAAGAAGATAAAATATTTGTAATTTCCAAAACAATGTCTGATATCTCTTCATCATTTATTTCATCTTCTTCTAATCCAAATTTATAAGCAATATTCTTTGCTGATTTTTTATCTATTACAAACATATTTTCACCGTTGATTGTGCCATTTATTTGTTGTAAAGATATTAAATGCTCTTCTTCCAAATTCAATTCTTTTGATAAATAAGATTGAAATTCATTTGCATTTATTATTTGAATTTTTGGTATTGATAGTTTTGCAAAAGCATCTAAAATTTCCGTAATTGCAGCTGTTGCACTACCATAAGCAACATTCATAAGCTCTTGTAAACAGTCTTTTTCATCTTCTGTTAAATATATTTTATTTTCCATCATCCTACTTCATCTATTTTTTCTAAAATTTGTTGCATTTTTAATGTATCAATAGGTTTTTTAATAAAATTAAAAGCGCCAAGTTCTCTTACTCTATCCATAGAAAGTTTTTGAATATCTGCTGAAATAATTACCACTTTTGCATTTTCATCAAACTCTTTTATTTTTTCAAGAGCCTCAAATCCATCCATTATTGGCATTGTTAGATCAAGAAAAACAATTTTAGGAGAAATCTTTTTATATAAATCAAGTGCTTCTTGTCCATTTTGTGCTTCATAAATTTCTAAATCTTTTATAGTAGATTCTTCTAAAGTTCTGATAACCATTTTTCTTGCCATTTTAGAATCATCTGTAACTAAAATCTTCATTCAAATATTTCCTAATTTTTAATTATAGTGTTATATTCTAGCCAAATTTTAATAAAAATTACTTTTTTTTAATAAGTAATATAATAATATAATTATAAAAAAGGCTAATAAGATATGTTTTCCAAAGATGAATGGACGCAAGAAGAGTTATTTAAAAATAAAAAAATATTAAAAAAAGAGGGGATAAAAGTTGTAGTTATTGATACAATTTTAAAACCTCTTGAAACTATTGAAACGATAACTTATAATCCTTATGAAATGAACAATTATCCTAAAAATACAGTTTTTGTTTTTTATTGTGACACAGGGAAAACAACAAAAGAGAGAATAGGGTATTATAAAAAAAAGTTTCCAAATTATAAATGTGTAAGTTTAAAAGGTGGACGAGCATATTTTAGACCAAATTTTCAATTAAGTGATGATGAATGAAAGAGTTTGATTATGTAGTTATTGGTGCTGGAATTGCAGGTTGTTCGATAGTTCATTTTTTGAAGAAATACTCAAATTCAATTTTACTTATAGATAAAAATGAGGATGTAGCTTATGGAGCAAGTGGAGCTGCTGGTGCATTTTTATCTCCACTTTTAGGAAAACCTAATGATTTCAAAGATTTAGTGACAAAAGCTTTAAATTTTTCTATAGATTATTACAAAAACAATTTTAGTGAAGAGTTACAAAATTTTGGAACTTGTAGAATTCCAAAAAATGAAGAAGATGAAAAAAAATTTCAAAGTTATATTCCTTATATGGATTTTGAGTTTGAAAAGTTTGAAAGTGGATATTTTTTCCCTATAGGAAGTGTTATAAATCCTTATGGAATTTGTAAAAAATTGACAAATAATATAGAAAAACTTTTTAACTATGAAGTAAAAAAAATAGAACAAATTGAAAAAGATTGGTTTATAAATGATGAAATAAAAGCAAAAAATCTTTTTTTAGCAACAGGTGCAGATATCTCTTTAGTAAATGAAAATTACTTTGATATAAGAGCAGTTTGGGGACAAAAAATTGATGTTTTAACTTCTACGAAAGTAGAAATAAATTATCATAAAGAGTGTTCTTTATCTAAAAGTAAAAAACTTGAAAATGGTAAATATTTAGTTTCAATTGGTGCAACGCACAATAGATTTACGCAAGATATGAGTGAAACAAGTTATAATTTAAAATTAGCAAATATAAATAAATTAGAACACAATATAAAAACTAAAGAAATTATAGAATCTGATATTGAAAAACTGTTAAAAAAAGCAAATGATATAAAAATATTGGAAAATGTTGAAGTTGTAGATGTTAAGATTGGTGCAAGAGCTTCAAGTATTGATTATTTTCCAATGGTTGGAAGACTTGTAGATTCTAAAAATAGTATAAAAAAATATCCTCATATAAAAAATGGAACACATATAAAAGATGAAAATTTAATCATGCTTGAAAATCTCTACACTTTAAATGGTGTTGGAGGAAGAGGGTTTGTTTTATCTTTATATCTTGCAAATTGTTTGGTTGAAAATGTAGTAAATCAAAAAAGTTTAGATAAAAATATTACAAATTATAGGCTATTTTCAAGATGGGCAAAAAAACAAAAGGAAAACATATGAAAAATACATTGAAAGTTATATTTTTAGGGATAGTTGGTTTTGCATTATTAGTGTATTTAACTTTACCAGAAAATAAAATAAGTAAAAATAAAAATTTGACAATAGATTCTATACCACAATATTTTGATATTGTTGGAAATAAATCTTATTCAAAAATTGATACATTATTTAAGCTTGGAGAAGAAAAATATATTGTAGTTTTAAATCACGATTCTTTGATTGTATTTAAGGATTTATACAAAAAAGTTGATAAAAATAATATCGTTTTAGTTGCGAATATATCTGAAGCTCCTTGGCTTATTAAAAAAATTGCAGTTGATGATGAATTGGAAAAAATGTATAAAGACTCTAAAATACCTTTGATAAATGATTCTAATGGAAGTTTTATTAATTCCTTTGGATTAAATGATAATAAACAAAACAGATATTTTGTTTATAAGCTTTTAGCTAATGGAACTATTGAAAAAATATTTCAAGGTGATGTGAAAGAAAATGCTATGCAAAATGGTATAAATGAGGATGAAATAGAAAAAAGTTTAAATGAAATTATTAAAGTTATTAAATAAATAATATCTGATAGTGGTACCGCTAGTCGGACTCGAACCGACACACCAAAGGCGAGGGATTTTGAATCCCTTGTGTCTACCAATTTCACCATAGCGGCACATGATTTTAGAGAAAAAAAAGTAAGTTCATCTGTAGCAGATGAACTTACTTTTTAAAAGAAATTATTTAGCTACTGCTTCTTTTAAAGCTTTTCCAACTTTAAATTTAGCAACAGTTGTAGCAGGAACATCTACAGTTTTAGTTGTACCTGGAACTTTTGCTGTTCTAGCTGCTCTAGCAGCTGTTGCGAATGTACCAAATCCGATAAAGCTTACAGATTCTTTTTTTACTAATGCTTCAGTAATAGTATCTAATACAGCATCAACTGCACCTTTTGCATCTTTTTTAGATAAACCAGCTTTTGCAGCTACTGCATCGATAAACTCTGCTTTGTTCATTGGAGAACTCCTTGTATAAAATTAAATCGAGAAAACTTTATAGTATTTAAGCTTTGAAATAGCTAAAAGTTCGGGCTTTAGCAAATAAATTTTTTATCTTTTCTGTATCTTTTTTATTCAAAAGAACTTTTTATACTTAAAAGTCTACAAGAGTTTTCAAGAATAGCTATTTTTTTAACTAATTCATAAACATCTCTATCATATACGTAAGTTCCTACACCTTTTATAACCATCAAATTATGTTCTGATTCTTTTAAATATTTTGTAATTTCAAGAGCATTTCTTTTATACCAAGTTGAAAAATCACCTGGATTATAAATAGAAATTTCTCCAAAAAAAGTTTTCCCAAAAAAATCTTCAAAAATTATCTTATCATGAACTAAAGTATATGCAGTAGTGTAGATTGGCATACCAAAAGCTATATATTTTGCTTCATGAATATTTGTATATATTGTAGAATGAATATGAGATTCCATACTTGCAATATTCCATCTATAATCTTGTTTATTCATATTTAAAGTACAAAAAGATTTTTCATCCATTTTATCAAATATAGCATCACTTGTGTTTATCATAAAGTTATATTGATCAAGTTTAGAAGAAATTGCACCATGATAGATACCAAAAAAGTTTTTACTAAACATAGAAAATGATAAATCTGAAAGTAGTTTTATAGTGTCTTTATCTACCATTAAAAGCCTTTGAATATATTTTTGGATATTATATATTAATTTAATTAAGGACAGTTTTAATGGATATTCCTCATATACCTGTTTTATATAATGAAGTTTTAGAAACTTTTAAAGATATAAATGAAGGTTATATAATAGATTGCACTACTGGATTTGCTGGTCATAGCAGTGGTTTATTAAATCAAAATCAAAATATAAAATTAATTTGTAATGATCAAGATGATGAAGCTTTAGCTTTTAGTAAAAAAAGACTCGAAAATTTTGAAAATAGGGTGACTTTCAATAAAGGGAATTTTGAACATGTTATTGAAACTTTTAAAAATTATAACATTAAGGGGATTTTAGCTGATATTGGAGTTTCTTCTTTACAACTTGATAAACAAGAACGTGGTTTTAGTTTTGAAAGTGATACTTTAGATATGAGAATGAATCAAAATCAAAGTTTAGACGCTGCAACTGTTGTAAATACATATTCTCAAACGGAATTAGAAAGAATTTTAAAAGATTTTGGAGAAGTTAGAGAGTATAAAAAAGTTGCTTCTTTGATAGTAAACAATAGACCATTTTATAGTGCAAAAGAGCTAAGTGAACTATTGATAAAAAAAATGCCAAAAGGAAAAATAAATCCAGCAACTTTACCATTTCAAGGAATTAGAATTGAAGTAAATGATGAGTTGGGAGTTTTAGAACGCCTTTTTGATTCTTTAGAAAATGCAAAATTCAAAAATTGTATAGTTGCAATTATCTCTTTTCATTCTTTAGAAGACAGAATTGTAAAAAACTATTTTAAAAAATGGAGCAAATCTTGTATTTGTCCTGACAATGTTTTTAGATGTGAATGTGGAAATAATCATGCTTTAGGAAAAATTATTACAAAAAAGCCTATAATTCCAACTGCTTTAGAGATTAAACAAAATCCTAGAAGCAGAAGTTCTAAATTAAGGATTTTTAAATTTGATTAAATTAAATTCACAAAGTTCACTAGCTATTGTATTTGCTATATTATTTTTTGCATTGTGTTTGTATTTTCCAAAAATATATTTAAGAAATAATATTTATTATACGAGTAAAGATATAAATAAATTATATGCACATTATATATCTTTACAGGAAGAAAATACTTTTTTATCGCAACAACTTGAAGATATGAAGTTTAAAAATCAAATTATTGATTCTTTATTATTTAATCCTTTACAACAAATAGAACAAAGCAAAGATTTACAAGAAGATTAAGCTTTAGATAAAATCTAAAGCTTATAATATAACTATTCCTAAAACTTTATTTAAAATATTACTAGTCTCATCAAAACCTTCTAACTCTTTTCCTGGTTCTAGGGTTGTAATAGTTGCTTTTCCAATAATATGTCTAAATTCTTTATTATTTTTATCTTTTAATCTTACACTCCAAACATTATGAGCAACCATTGGTTCATCATTTTTTATTCCAACATAGAGCATAATATGACCTTTTAGATAAACTAGTGTTGAAAAAGGGACAGCTTCTTTTTTTATAAACTCTTTTTTCTCATCTAAAGTTAGTTTTGAAATATCAATATATTTTCCATTTGCTGTTTGTGCTTTGGAGTTTCTTTGTAAATATGAACCAAAAGGAGTAAAAAAATCTTGAGTAAAACTAGAACAATCTCTATTATTTAGTAATCCACCCCAACCATAAGGTTCATTTAAAAGTTCGTTTAATATTTTTACTCTATTTTCTGTATTATAAAGTACTGGCATAGCTTCAATTTCATTTGAATTTAGTTGTATGTGTGAAATTATTGCATTTGCATTATCATCTTTTTTAGCAATTAGATAGTTGTCTTTTTCTTTGGGAAATATTGTTCCAACTTTTATATATTCTCTAAAAATTGAATCATACATTGGAAATTTTTCTTTTACACTCACAAAGTAGTTTGAATTTTTAAATTGTTTTATGAAATTTTCATCAACAAATGCTATATTATCTATTTCAACCCATCCTCCAACACTACTTGATTCTATATATGCCCAAGCTTTATCTTTTGACAAATGAGAAATTATAATTGGAGTATTTATTTTGATTAAAGAATTTTGATTATAGTCAAAGGGAAATCCTTCTCCTGGAAGTAGTGGATTATAAAACATTGGAGAATTTGTTGGAAGAACTCTTATATTTGTATTTTTTAAAGTTATTGCTTTTTTCGGTACTACATTATATTCATCAAAATTTGAGTTTTGTATTTGTTTGTCAAACCACTCTTTTGTAGCTAGTTGATGGTTTTCTAAATATACTTTTTTAAATCTATATGATTGTCCCCACATAGCTTCTATTTTAGGATATGAAACTTTTGTTAAATCCCAAGGTTTAAAATATTTAGTAAAATAATCTTTTGTTGCTTGCTCTTGATTTATAAAATTATCATTTGCTTTTTTTGAAAATTCTGTTAAGTCATTTTCTTTTACTTCAATGATTGCTACATCTTTTGTAGTACATGCTGTAAATAAAATTGTACTAAATATTGTTATAAATAGATATTTAAATAAATTATTCATTTTTATCCTTTTTTATTTTGAGAGATTGTATCATATTTTTAATTTAGTAATTTATAGATATAGTACAGAAAAGTATAGGAAATAGGGTGTTTAAAATTTCAGTAAATAAAGATTTGTTTTCTAACATATTATTAAAAAAATTATGTATTATAGAAAAAGAGAGCTCTAATTATTGGAAAAAAGAGTTATTTGAACCAATTATTATTGAAAATGAATTAATTTATAAAATAAAACAAATCAATAAACTATTAATAACAAATGGTTTAGGAGAAGAAAAACCTCAAATTGTTATTGAATGTTTGAAAATAGATTTTGTAGAGCAAAAAAATGTTTTTGAGTTTCATCTTGGAAAAATTTTGGAACAAAAAAATATATATGAAGTAAAAATTGAAGATGAAAAAGATATTCTGATAAAAAAACTTTTAGATGAAAAAAAAGAGTTATTAAACATTCTGAATGATATAAAAAAAAGTAAAATTTTGGATAACTAGAGAAAAGTTCTCTAGTTAAAAACTATTTGATGATTAAATCAGCAAGTTCATTCATTGTAGCTTCAGACATATCTTTTACTTGAGGAAGCATCAAAGCTTTTTGTGCTCCACCATATGTTCCATTTTGATATCCTTTTAAAGATGCAACAAAATCTGCTTTTGTCATATCTTTAATAATTTTAGATTTACCTAAAGCAACTTTTTCCCCATTTGCTCCATGACATATAACACAATTTGCGTAAGGATTCGCAAATCCAAAACAGGCAGTTAAAACAGTAGTTGCAATAATAATTTTTTTCATACTAAATCCTTCTTCTATAAGATAGATTCATTATACAAAAATAAGATTTAAAAGATATTGACTTTAATAAATAATTATTTTTTATTAAAAATTTTTTCTTCTAAAACATCAACTAACTCTTGAACATTATTAATTGATTTTTGAAATTGTTCTTTTTCAAAATTGCTTATATCTAACTCAACAATTTTTTCAACACCATTTTTGCCTAAAAGTACATCTACCCCAGAAACTATATTTTTATGACCATATTCTCCATTGAGCAAAGTAGCACAAGCAAAACACTCCTTTGTATCATTTAATATAGCTTCTATCATTCCTATTGTTGAATAAGCAGGAGCATAGTATGCAGAACCAGTTTCTAGTAGTTTCACTATTTGTCCACCACCATTTTTTGTCTTATCTATGATATCAACTATATCTTCTGAAGATAATATTTCATTTAATTTTTTTCCATCAATAGTTGAAAAATCAACTAATGGAACCATACTATCTCCATGTCCACCAATAACAGAAGTTTTTATATTAACATTTGGAAATCCTAATTTTTCAGCTATAAAATAACTCATTCTTGCACTATCTAGAGTTCCAGCCATACCTAAAACTTTATTTGCTGGATAATTTGATGATTTTAAAGCAGTATAAACCATAGCATCAAGAGGATTAGAAATTATTATAATAATTGCATTTGGATTATTTTTTGATATTTCATTCATAACAGAAATTACAATTTTTGCATTTGTAAGAAGTAAATCATCTCTACTCATATTTGGTTTTCTTGCTATTCCAGCAGTTATTACAATAATATCACATTCTTTAAAATCTTCATTATTTAAACAAGCGGTAACTTTAGTATTACTACTTGTTCCTTGTACCGCTTGTGAAATATCAAGTGCCATTGCTTGAGAGATATTATTTCTTATATCTTTTAATAATATATTTGAACAGATATTATTTGTAGCTAATGTAAAGGCTAATGTTGCACCTACATTTCCAACTCCAATAATTCCTATTGTTTTGTTATTCAAAATAGAGCCTTTAAAATTTGTTTAAAATAGATTATATCTTTATTGGGCATAAAAAAAGGCAAAGCCAGAGCTTTGCCTTCGAATAAATCAAAAGAAAATTATCCAATAATTGAATTTAAAGTTGCAGATGGTCTCATAGCAGCTGATGTTTTTGCATCATCTGGTAAATAGTATCCACCCATGTCAACAGCTTTTCCTTGGCACTCAGTTAATTCTTTTACAATTTGAGCTTCATTTTCAGTCATTGCTTTTGCAATTGGAGTAAATTCAGCTTTTAAATCAGCATCTACATTTTGAGCTGCTAATTCTTGTGCCCAATACATTGCTAAAAAGAAGTGAGAACCTCTATTATCAATACTTCCAATTTTTCTAGCTGGAGATTTGTCATTGATTAAGAAAGTTCCTGTTGCTTTATCTAAAGTATCAGCTAAAACTTGAGCTTTTTTATTTCCTTGAGTATTTGCTAAGTGTTCTAAAGATGCTGCAAGTGCCATAAATTCACCTAAAGAATCCCATCTTAAGTAACCTTCTTCTTGGAATTGTTGAACGTGTTTAGGAGCAGATCCTCCCGCACCAGTTTCAAATAATCCTCCACCTTGCATTAATGGAACGATTGATAACATTTTTGCAGATGTTCCAAGTTCTAAAATTGGGAATAAGTCAGTGTTATAATCTCTAAATACATTTCCAGTAACTGAAATAGTATCTAAACCTTTTCTCATTCTATCAAGTGAGTATTGAATAGCATCATCTGGAGCCATAATTGAGATTTCTAATCCTGTTAAATCATAATCTTTTAAGTATTTTTCAACTTTTGCAATCATTTGTGCATCATGACCTCTGTTTTTATCTAACCAGAATACTGCTGGAGTTCCAGATAATTTTGCTCTATTAACTGCAAGTTTTACCCAATCTTTAATTGGTTCATCTTTAGTTTGGCACATTCTGAAAATATCACCATTATCAACATCAAAACTAAATACAGTTTCTCCTGCTTTATTTGTAACAACGATTTTTCCATCAGCTTTTGCTTGGAAAGTTTTATCATGTGAACCATACTCTTCAGCTTTTTGTGCCATTAATCCAACATTTGGTACAGAACCCATAGTTTTTGGATCAAGTGCTCCGTGTTTTTTGCAATCTTCAATTACAACTTGGTATGTTGTAGCATAACATCTATCTGGAATCATCGCTAAAGTATCTTCTTCTTTATCTTCTTTATTCCACATTTTCCCACCACCTTTAATCATAGCAGGCATAGAAGCATCAATAATAACATCTGATGGTACGTGTAAGTTAGTAATTCCTTTAGCTGAATTTACCATAGCAAGTCTTGGTTGTTTTGCATAAATTGCATCAATATCAGCCAAAATTTCAGCTTTTTTAGAAGCATCAATTGAATCTAATTTAGAGTATAAGTCACCTAAACCATTGTTAAAGTTAACACCCATTTCATCAAATAATTTACCATGTTTAGCAATTAAATCTTTGAAGTAAACTTTAACAGCAAATCCAAACATAATTGGATCAGATACTTTCATCATTGTAGCTTTTAAGTGTAAAGATAATAATACATCTCTTTTTTTAGCTTCATCAATTCCTCTTTGATAGAACTCTTGTAAAGCTTTTGAAGACATTTTAGTAGCATCAACAACTTCACCAGCTAATAATGGTAAAGAAGCTTTTAAAACAGTTTCTTCTCCATTTTTATTTACAAAAGAGATTTTGAAGTTATCAGCTGAATCTAAAGTAGTAGAAACTTCAGTTCCATAAAAATCATTTGCATCCATATGAGCTACATCAGTTTTTGAATCTTTTGTCCAAACACCCATTCTATGAGGATTATTTTTAGCATAGTTTTTAACTGCACCTGGAGCTCTTCTATCACTATTTCCTTCTCTTAATACAGGATTAACAGCAGATCCTAAGATTTTTGCATATCTTGCATTTGCTTCTTCACTTGAATCATAATCAGGAATTTTGTAACCTTTTGATTGTAATTCAGCAATCGCAGCTTTTAATTGAGGAATTGAAGCTGAAATATTTGGTAATTTAATAATATTTGCTTTTGGATCTTGAGTCATTTCACCAAGTTCTGCTAATGCATCACCAATTTTTTGCTCAGGTGTTAAATTTTCTGGGAAAGCAGCAATGATTCTTCCTGCAAGTGAAATATCTTTTTGAACCATTTCGATTCCTGAACTTTTTGTGAAAGATTGAATGATTGGTAAAAAAGAGTATGTTGCTAACGCTGGTGCTTCGTCAACTTTTGTGTAAATGATTTTTGACATATTTTTTCCTAAATTTTGAATTTGAAAAAATATTATCTAGATTTGTATTTAAGGTTATTTAATTTGAGAATATATATTAGTTTATGAAAATTTGATTGTTTCAAATTTTCACAAAATATTAATTTATATTATTAAATAAATCTTTGATTGATGTTGGTTTTTGATTAGAAATATCTGTCTTCATAATAGTCTCAGCTTCTTCATCAATTTTTGTTTCAACAGCTTTAACTTTTGTATAAGTTTTTGGTACACCAACATTTGCTTGAATATTTACTTGATGTTCATCAAAAGTAGATGCAAATTTGTGTAAACCTGTTCGATTATCTCTCACAAAGTATAAATAGCTACTTTTTACAGGAAATATTCCAGCTTTTATAGCATCAAGACTTACTGCACAAACAGGATCTTTAGGTAAACCAGCATTTAAATAAGTGTTATAAGAACTTGTATCTTCTCTTATTCTATCTGCTGTTACCACACTATTTGAGTATTTACCATAATTTAAAGTCCCATCCATTTGAAGACGCATACCTTTTTTTAATCTATTATGAATTACACTTGCAACTATTGGCATTTCATTTGTAGTTGCCGCTTCTTTTTGAACAACAGAGGCTAAAGTTATATAGTTGTACCACTTTTTTTTATCATAAACACCAAATATCTTTTTTGAAAACTCTTCATATTTTCTATTTGTTTGAGAAAATAGATAAAAAATAATATAATCTTCTTTCATTCCAATAGGAATAGAATATGTATCTGCTAAAATATTTCCATCTGCTTTATAGGCATGTTCATTATATATTTTTGTTAAAATCTCTTCTGAAAGATTAAATTCTTGAGCTATTTTTTTTAGGAAAAAATAAGAAGTTTCACCTGGTATTAATGTAATGTTTTTTAGAGCAGCTTTTGAGCTAATTAGTTTATAAATAAAATCCATTTTTGTAAGTCTTGTTTGATCAATATCTATCCAACCACTTTGAATGTAACCTGTCATTTTTATAATTATTTCATCTAATGCATTCATTTCATATCCACTTTTATTTAAGTGTGATATAATATTGGCCGTACTGCCTTTAGGGATAAACAAAACTTTTGTGGAATTTACTGGCATTGTTAGATAAAATAAAACAACTATTAAACCAATGAGGATAAAATCTATAATGTTAAAAAACATTAAAATTGCAATATTTGTATCATTTCTTTTTATATTTTTAATGTTTTCATCTCTGTATATTGGCATAAAAATCGACTCTTTTTCTTTCTCTAATTTTTTAATTTCGCAATTCTATATAAAAATGGATAAAAAACTTATTTTGAACATTGAAAAAATAGAATATGAGTCAAAAAGTAATAAAGAAAGTAACTCTTTAGAAAATTTAAAAAATGATATTCAGTTACTTCCAAAAATTTTAAAGTTTTTTCAAAGCATAAAAATAGAAAATTTAAAAATAAATGATAATGAATTTTATATCTGGTTTAATGGGAAAGAATTATATCTTGATAATAATTTTATAAATCTTTCTTCGAAAATAGATGATTCTTCAAATACAGTTTTTTTTGAGTTAAATTCATTATATTTAAAAGATTATAAAGTTTTATTTGATGGGAAAGCCAAAATAGATTATTTTTCTAAAGAATTAAATTTTTTTGGAAATCTATATTTTGAAAATTTTCAAACAGCTCTAAATATTGATATAACGTCTGAAAAAATAAAATTTTATTTAGAGAGTAAATATTTTGAAAATTTGAAATTTTTAAAAGAACATTTAGATTTACCACAAGCAGCAAATGAGTGGATGTACGATAATGTAACAGGTGATTTTAAACTTGACTGGCTTTATGGTGAATATGATTTAAAGAAAAATGAACTTGTACAAAATTCAATCGAAGGAAAAGCTCATATAAAAGATGGAAAAATAAGATTTCATAAAGATGTTGATGAGATTTTTACAAAAAGTATTGATGTAACTTATAAAGATGATAATTTACATTTTAATCTAATTGAACCAAAATTTAAAGATAAAAACATAGAAGGAAGTTTTGTAAATATTCATAACTTAACTGATGAGATAAGTGGAAATGTTGAAGTAAATATAAAAACTAATAGTAAACTTGATGACAATATTTTAGGTATTTTAAAAGCTTATGAAATAAATCTTCCAATAAAACAAAAAAGTGGAACAACAAATGCAAATTTGGTGCTAAACTTTCCTTATGCTCTTGATAAACCAATGAGCACAAAAGGCAAATTTTTAGTAGATAATTCTTTAATTTCTATTGATAATTTTTCATTTTTTAGTAAAAAGGCAGAAGTAATTCTTGATGAAAATATGGTTTATATAAAAGATGCAAATTTTTTATATCAAAATATGATAGATGCAAATGGAAATCTAGGTATAGATACAAATACTTTAAAATCGACAGGAACAGTTCATATAAACTCTTTAGTTGTAAAAAATGAGGATGAAGCAGTTGTAGAAATAAAAGATAAAAATAGTTTAATTGATATGGATTTTAGTTCATTAACAACAATAAATTTAAAAGATTTAGAAACAAAAATAAAAGTTGATAAATCAATATTTATTGATATTGCAAGCATATCAAAGATTTATCCTTATTCTAAACTTTTACAAAAATACACAGTAAAAGATGGAAATATCTCTTTAGAAATTAAAAATGAAAACGATATATATTTTAATGCTTTTTTAAAAAATATAAATTTACCTATACAAAAAAATGAAAAACAGGTAAATAATCTAGATTTAAAAGGAAGTATAAAAGATAAAAATGTTGAAATTTCTGCTTTAAATGAAGATATAAAATTAATAATAAATGATGAAACAAATCTTTATTTAAAAGATTTAAAAGTATTTGTTGACACAAAAATGAATGCAAATAATTTTAAAGAAAATATAAATTTACATTTAAAAAATAGTGAATTAAATATAGACAATAAAAATTATAATATTAAAGATGCAATGGTTACTGTAAAAGATGAAAATGTAAATTTTGATGCAACTATAAAAGATTTAGATATTCCTTTAAAAAAAGATGGAAAAAATATTGAAGAAATACAATTATTTGGAAATTATAAAAAAGATGATGTAAAAATATATACAAAAAATCAAGACTTAATACTATTTTTAGAAAAAGATAGTTTGTCTTTGTATTTAGAAGAGTATGATATTGATTATTCTACAAAAGATGAAGATACTATTTCAACTTATAATAAAATAGATATTATTGGTAAAAATTCTAATATATTAATTGATAATAAATTTGAAATAATATCAGATAATTATGAATTGAGAATTAGACCAGATGATAAATTTGCTTATATAAAATATGGTGATACACAAGTTGTTTTTAAGGACACAAATGGAAAATTAGAACTTTATGCAGTTGATATTAGTGCAGATTTTTTAAATAAAATTTTAGACAAAAATATGTTTTTAGGTGGAAAAGTTCATTTTTTTGCAACAGGTGACATAAATGATTTACATGGAAAAGTAATTTTAAAAAATAGTAGTGTTGCAAATTTATCTATTCTAAATAATATTTTACTATTTATACAAACTTCTCCTGCAATTATAAATCCATTTTTGGCGATTCCATCTGTTGTTGGATTGGCGACAAACCCTGGATTTAATTTATTAACTTATAAAATTTCTGAAGGTGATTTAGAGTTTAATTATAGTAAAGATAAAGGATTAATAAATATTGTAAAACTTAATACTGTTGGAAATGGTATTGACTTTGAAGGAGAGGGAAATATTGATTTAGCAAATTCAAATTTAGATTTGAATATAAATCTGATATTTTTTAAAGATTATGCAAATGTTGTTGGTGCAATTCCTGTATTAAACTATGTAATTTTAGGTGATGAAAATAGAGTTGAAACAAGAATAAATATAAATGGAGATTTAGAAAATCCAACAATTGGAACAAATCTTACAACAGATACATTTAATATTCCAACAAATATCTTAAAAAGAGTTATTAACTCTCCAGTGAGATTTTTTGATAATATAAATAATTTAGAAAAAGAAGATAGTAAAAGTATAATAATGAAATAAGTCTAAATAATAGACTTATTCATTTCTTAAAACATCAATAACGTCAATTTTAGTAGCTCTTGATGCTGGATAATAAGATGATAAAAGTACAATTATTACTGCACCTATAACAATAGAAATAAAATCGCTCATTGCTAAATCAAGTGGTAATTTTGCACTTCCATAAACATCAGCTGGTAACGATACAATATCAAAAGTATCTAAAAACCAATAACCAATAAATCCCAATACAATTCCTGTAATAATTCCACCAAAACCAATAACAGTTCCAACTCTTAGAAATATAGACTTTATCTCTTTTGCAGAAGCTCCCATTGATAAAAGTAGCGCAATTTCTTTTCTTCTACTCATTACAGTCATAAGTAAAGAAGAAATTATATTTAAAGATGCAACTAAGATAATTAGCATTAAAACAATAAATAAAGCTGTTTTTTCCATTTTCATCGCTGCAAAGAAATTACCATTTTGTTGCCACCATCCAATAATTGAAGCATTTGTTCCTTTTAAACTAATTTTTAGTTTTTCTATATCTTCAAGTGCATTATCTGAATGAATATGAATACCATCATAAATATTTGAATCTTTTTGAAGCAAAGTTTGTAAAGCTTCTAAAGAAGTATACATATAAGCTTTATCATAAGCACTTAAACCAGAAGTAAATGAAGTAACATAATCAAATCTTTTCATTTTTGGCATCAATGAAAAACCAGCCGGATTTAGTTCTGTAAAATATAAAGTTACTTTAGAACCACTATTTAGATACAACTTATCTTTTATTCCCGAACCTGTTATTACATCATATTTTCCAAGAAGTAAATCACCAACAGCTTGTTTATAAATAGGATTTATATTTGCTTCTTTTTGGCTATCTACTCCAAAAATTATACCACCACTCATATTATCGCCATTTTGAACAATTGCTTGAGTAGAAATAAATGGTGAAAATTTTAAATTTGGATACTCTTTTTGAAGTTTTTCTAATAAATCTTGATTTACAGAATCTGCAAATTTTGGGTAAATTGTTAAAGGATAATTCATAGTGAAGAGTTTTCTTTCAAACTCTTTTGCTGTTCCATTCATAATAGACATAGCTAAAATTAAAACCATAACACCAATAGAAACACCAACAAATGCTAATATAGCACTAATTGAAATAAAAGGATTTTTTTTATCAAATCTTAGGTATTTCTTTACAATAAAATTTACTAATTTTTTGTTCAAACTATTTTCCTGCAGCTAAACCAATTTTTGGTCCACTTTTCCCACAACATTGTTTATATTTTAAACCACTTCCACAAGGACAAGATTCATTTCTAGCTATTTTTTTATCACTATTTTTTACAGCTTCTTGAGCAAGATTTGTAGTTGTATGTTCTGTACTTTTTTCCATTTGCTCTTTCATTTTAGCTAATGCTTCTTGTTCTTTTTTCTTATCTTCTTGACTTTGTAATTGAATTGTAAACAAAATCTTTATGATTTCATTTTTTATATTTCCAATTAGCTCAATAAACATATTATAAGACTCTTTTTTATACTCAACTAGAGGATCTTTTTGGTTATATCCTCTTAATCCTATACCTGTTTTTAGTGTATCCATTGCATATAAATGTTCTCTCCATGCACCATCAAGTATTTGTAAATATAAAATTCTTTCTATTTCACTTTTTTGTTCAAGACTTGTTACAGACATTTTTTTATCATAAACATCTTTTAATATAGAAATTAAATGTTCTTCCAATTCATCATAAGACTCTTTTTTTATATCTTCAACACTAATTTTAAAATGTAAATCTTCTAAAAATCTATTTACAATAAATTCATAGTTAAAATCGTCTTCAGCCATTCCTGAAGTTATATTTGCTTCAATTAAAAGATTTTGAACATATTCAATTCTATTTTCATCAATTTTTGAAGCTATATCATAATCAGGTTTTAGTAAGTCATTTCTAAAGCTATAAATAACTTTTCTTTGTTGATTTGCTACATCATCATATTCAAGTAGATGTTTTCTACTCTCAAAGTGCATAGATTCTACTTTCTTTTGAGCATTTTCAACAGCACGTGTAACCATTCTCGACTCAATATGTTCACCTTCTTCAATTCCAAGTCTTTCCATAATACCTTTTATTCTATCACTACCAAAAATTCTTAAAAGATTATCTTCTAATGATAGATAAAATTGAGATTCACCAACATCTCCTTGTCTTCCAGATCTTCCTCTTAATTGGTTGTCAATTCTTCTAGATTCATGTCTTTCTGTTCCAATGATTGCTAAACCACCTAAATCTAAGATTTCTTTAGTTAGTTTAATATCAACTCCACGCCCTGCCATGTTTGTTGCAATTGTAACTGCACCTTTTTGTCCAGCATCAGCAATAATTTTTCCTTCTTTTTCATGTTGTTTTGCATTTAAAACTGTGTGAGGAATTTTTTTATCAACTAAAATTTTATGTAATTTTTCAGATTTTTCAATAGAAGCAGTTCCTACAAGTACGGGTTGTCCTTTTTCGTGCAATGCTTTAATTTTATTACAAACCGCTTCAAATTTCTCTTTTTCACTTTTATAAATTAAATCATTTTTATCAATTCTTTTTACAGGAATATTTGTAGGAATAGATACAACATCTAAATTATAAATTTGAGCAAATTCAGTAGCTTCTGTTTGAGCAGTTCCTGTCATACCAGCAAGTTTTTTGTACATTCTAAAATAGTTTTGGAAAGTAATATCTGCTAAAGTTTGTGATTCATCTTGAATTGTAACACCTTCTTTTGCTTCTAAAGCTTGGTGAAGTCCTTCACTAAATCTTCTTCCTTCACTTAATCTTCCTGTAAATTCATCAACTATTATGATTTGATTATCTTTTACAACATAATCAACATCTTTTTTGAAAATATAGTTTGCTTTTAAAGCTTGGTCTAAAGAGTGAGAAAGCATAGCATTTTCAATAGAATAAAGGTTATCAACTCCAAAAAGTTTTTCTACAACTTCATGCCCTTGTTCTGTTAATGTTACAGCTCTATTTTTTTCATCAACGATAAAATCTCCAGTTGTTGTTGGTTTTTCAGCTGCACTTTTTGGTTCTATTAATTCACCTTTTTCTAATTTTAAAGCTATTTCATTTGCTTTTAGATAATTTGAATTTTTATGATTTGTTGGTCCCGATATAATTAAAGGGGTTCTTGCTTCATCAATTAAAATAGAGTCAACTTCATCAACAATTACGTAGTTGTGACCTCTTTGAACTTTATCTTTGATATCAAAACACATATTGTCTCTTAAATAATCGAATCCAAATTCATTATTTGTACCATAAGTTATATCGCAAGCATATTGTTCTCTTCTTTCAACATCATCTCTTAGTCCACCTACAACTGCACCAACACTAAAACCTAAAAATTCGTATAAAGGTCTTAATTCATTTGCATCTCTACTAGCAAGATAATCATTTACTGTAACAACATGAACACCTTTACCTTCTAACGCATTTAAAGAAACAGCAAGTGATCCAACTAAAGTTTTCCCTTCACCAGTTTTCATCTCTGCAATTCTTCCATCATGTAAAACCATTCCACCGATAAGTTGGACATCATAAGGACGCATATTTAAAACTCTACGACTAGCTTCTCTTGTAATTGCAAACGATTGAAATAAAACATTATCTAGTGTTTTTTCACCTTTTTGTACAAGTTCTTTTAGCTTTTGAAACTCATTTTTTAGTTCATCATCACTTAAATTTGTGTATTTACTTTCTAAAGCTGTTATAGCATCAGCTTTTTTTCTATATTTTTTTACTTCTTTGTCATTTCTTGTACCAAAAATTTTTGAAAAAACATTTAACATAAAATTAGTTCCTTTTCGTTATAATCGCAAGATTATATAAAAAAAAAGGTTAAAAGATGTTTTATAAAGTCTTTATCGGATTGATATTCTCAGTTATTTTTTCAATTGCTTCAACAGATATTAGAAACTTAGACTCATTTGAGGCTAAATTTACTCAAATTATTACTTCAAACTCAAAAAATGTTATTGAGTATAAAGGAGAAGTATTTATAAAAAAGAGTGGTAAAATATTGTGGAAATATAAAACGCCTGTTGTAAAAAATGTTTATATCGATGGTAATTTTGCAATAGTTGATGAACCAGAACTTGAGCAAGCTATTCTTACTCAACTTGAAAGTGAAATAGATATTATCAAACTTTTAAATAGCTCTAAAAAAATAGATAATAATACTTATTTAACAGATATTGATGATGTAAAATATACAATAAAAACTTCAAAAGATGACAAAATTCAAGAGATAAAATATACAGATAAACTTGAAAATAGTGTAGTAATTAAATTTTTTGAAGTAGTTCAAAATGAACAAATTGTTGATACTATTTTTAAATTTGATATTCCAAGTTATTATGACGTTATAAGAAAATAGATTTTAAGGAATTCAAGCTATAATTCTAACTTAGGTAAACCAGACAATAGCTTGAAATTTCAAGAGGAAAGTCCGGGCTGCAGTGAAGTATGGTTCCATTTAAATGATGGCTAGAGTAATCTAAGGGATAGTGCAACAGAGAGTAGACAGCCAATTTTTTGGTGATGGTGAAACGGTAAGGTAAGAGCTTACCAGCAAATTGAGTAATCTTTTTGGCTTTGTAAACCCAACTTGCAGCAAGAAGACTAGGTAATTACTTCACATTTTTGGTCTTCGCAGGAGTACTAAAGTAATTTAGTACCTAGATAAATTATTGTCTTTGACAGAACGCGGCTTATGGTTTACCTAAAGTAACTATAAAATAAAATTATAAAAAACTTATCTAAAAAAATTATTATTAATATAATCATTCTCATATTTTAAATAAAACATAGGTATAATACCCTTAAATTCAAATAAGGGAGTAAGCATAATGAATAATTTGTCAATAAGAATAAAGTTATTAGTTATTGTGATAGCCACTATTGTTCTTGTATCTATAATTATTGCTACAAAGTCTATTTATGAAGTAAATAATTTAACTAATCAAACTATTGAAGAGTATAAACAAAGGGCTTTTAATTCTAATATAGAAGAGATGAAGAACTATACTACATTTGCAGTGAATATAGCAAAGGATGCTTACGAAAAGTCTAAAATAGAAAATGTTAAAGCTAGAAAAAGTGCATACTTAAAGTCTCAAACAGACTTTTTATTTACAATGATAACGAAAATTTATGAAGAACAAAAAAATAAAATATCTGAATCAGAACTTAAAAAAATGCTTTTAGATGCTATTGGTTCTGTTAGATATGGTGAAGATAAAGATTACTTTTTTGTTTATGATAAAAATTCTACAATTTTGAAATTACCTTTAACTCCAGAAAGAGAAGGAACTAAAAATAATGGTTCTCACATTTTAGAATTTATAAAAACTGCTTTTGAAAAAGGAGAAGGTTTTGTTCCTTATCAACAAGTAATACCAGGAAAAGCTCCCAGAGAAAAATTATCAAATATAAGATTATTTGAGCCTTATGGATGGGTTGTAGGAACAGGTGTTTATATAGATAATGAAGAAAAAGAGTTAAAAGCTAAAGCTTTAGAAGATATTTCAAAAATTAGATTTGGTCAAGATGGATACTTTTTTGTTTACGACTATGATGGTACAAATATAATGCATCCAATAAATCCCGCATTAGTTGGGAAAAATTTAATGGAAAATAAAAGTAAAAAAGGTGTTTATTATATAAAAGATTTGATTGAAGCTGCCAAAAAAGGTGGAGGAACTATTATTTTTGATTTTCAAAAAACTAAAGATGATCCTACTTTATATGATAAAATTGGTTATGCTGATGGATTGCAAGAGTGGAAATGGATGATTGGGACAGGTGTATATATTGATAATATAGAAAAGAATATTGAAGTGATGAGACAAAATTCATATGAAAAAATATCTTCAATTATTTTAGGAATAGTTATTATAGCAGTAATTGTTTCTGTTATTTTGATTGCATTTATCTCATTTTTTATAACAAAAGAAATAATTTTTCCATTAGAAAGATTTGAAGTGGGACTTTTATCATTTTTTAAATACTTAAATAAAGAAGTTAAAAATGTTGAAAATATAGAAGTCAAAAATAATGATGAAATAGGAATAATGGCAAAGTTTGTAAATGAAAATATTGAAAAAACAAATAAACTTTTAAAACAAGATGAAGCTTTGATTAATAATGTTAAAAATGTAGTTTTAGAAATAAATAAGGGAAATTTAAAAAATAGAATTGAAGCTAAAACTGAAAATGAAAGTTTAGAAGAATTAAAGAATATTTTAAATGAAATGCTAGTGCTAATATCAAATAAAGTTAATGATGATTTAATTGTAATTGATGAAGTATTACAAAAGTATAAAAATATGGACTTTAGACCTAGAATAACTAATCCACATGGTGAAGTTGCAAAAGAGATAAATTCTTTGGCAGATACAATAAATCATTTACTTGTAGAAAATAAAAAGAATGGTTTAACATTAGAAAATAGTTCTCATATTTTATTAGAAAATGTAAACAAATTAAATATTTCTTCAAATGAAGCAGCAGCATCTTTAGAAGAGACAGCAGCAGCAATTGAAGAAATTACAAGTAACATTAGAAATACGACTCAAAATATTTCTAAAATGGCTACTTTATCAAATCAAGTTACTAAATCAGTAAATGATGGTGAAAATTTAGCAAATCAAACTACAAATGCAATGGATGAAATAAATAATCAAGTTAATTTAATAAATGATGCTATTTCAGTTATTGATAATATAGCTTTTCAAACAAATATTTTGAGTTTAAATGCAGCCGTTGAAGCAGCAACTGCAGGTGAAGCTGGAAAAGGATTTGCTGTCGTTGCTCAAGAGGTTAGAAATCTAGCATCAAGAAGTGCAGAAGCTGCAAGAGAGATAAAAACAATAGTAGAAAATGCAACAATAAAAGCAAATGAAGGAAAAGGAATATCTAAAAATATGATTGAAGGTTATGTTGAGTTGACAAAAGATATTCAACAAACTATGACTTTAATTCAAGATATTGAAATGTCTAGTAAAGAACAATTAGTTGGAATAGAGCAGATAAATGATGCTGTAAATCAATTAGATAGACAAACACAACAAAATGCAATGATTTCTTCTCAAACACATGATGTAGCTATTGGAACAGATGAAATTGCAAAAATGGTTGTAAATGATGCAAATGAAAAAGAGTTTATAGGTAAAAATGATGTAATAGCAAGAGATACAAACAAAACTTCATTTGAAAAAAAAGAGAAAAAAATAGATATAGTTGAATCAAAAGTTATATCAAAAAAACAAGAAAAAGTAGTTGTAACTTCTAACAGTGCTAATGATGAATGGGAGAGTTTTTAATATAGTATAACTTAGTTAGATTATTACTATAATTTAACTAAGTTTAATATAAAGGAGATATTTTGATTATAGAGATAAAAGATGAGTTTCTTACTAGATTAATAAATTTTATGGAAAATGAAAATTTGGCTCTTTATAATGAATTAAAAGAGATTAAACCTTTAGATTCAAGTAGTTTAGAAAAAGCAAGAAAAATAAAAACACAAAGAGTTAAAGATTTGATTAAAAAAACGCTTCAAGAACTTATACATGAAAATATTTCGCCAACAAAATATCAAATACATAAAAGAACAAAAATAGCTTATACAACTATAAATAAATATTTTGATGAGATTTTAATAGAAGTTCAAAAAAGATAACTTATATACTATAAGCTATCTTTTTTACAATTTTATAGACATTTTCTACTGATTTTATAGAAACTTGTTCTTTTTTAGAGTGAGGGAAGTTTATCGTTGGTCCTATTGAAGCTACTTTTATGTGCGGATATTTGTCTTTAAATATTGCACATTCAAGTCCAGCATGAATAGCTTCTAGTGAAGCTTTTGGATTAAACTCTTTATATATTTCTAAAACTTTTGATGTAAATTTATTTATATCTGGTTTCCAAGCTGGATATTTTCCATTTGTTTCAACTGTAAAATTATAATCTTCTAGCATTTTTATAGTTTCATTTTTTAGATTTTTTAGTTCAGTGTTATCCATAGATCTAGCACTTAGTTCTATTTTTATACTATCAATTCCAGTTTTTATGATGGCAAGATTTATAGAGTTTTGAACAACTTTTAATTCATCATTCATAGCTCTTACACCATTTTGAAAATCATAAATAAAATCTATAATTTTGTCATCATAAACATTTAAATGTTCAGATTTTGTATCTATTTTTTCTATTTTCATAAATTCATGGCTAGCTATTGGAGTAGATTTTGAAGCAATTATAGCTTTTACATTAACAGGAATTGAGTTAATTCTTTCACCTCCATTTATATCAAGAAGTTTTCCGTTGCACTCTTTTATAGTTTTTGCAATAAGTTTTATACCATTTGGAATATTTTTATCTATATCAACTCCACTATGTCCACCTTGAAGTTTAGAGATACTTATTTCATATAAATCAAGATTATCTGTATTTGGTATGATTTTTTTATTTGAATTTGTTCCAAAAATATCAACTCCACCAGCACAACCTATACAGATTTCTCCTTCTTCTTCACTATCAAGATTTAACATATAAGAAGCATTTAAAGGTAAAGTTAAATTATTTGCTCCAATAAGTCCTATTTCTTCATCACTTGTAAATAAAAACTCTCCATCAAAATTTTCACACATCAAAGCAATCATATATGAACATCCAATTCCATTATCACTACCAAGAGTTGAATCAACAGCTTTTAATAAATCACCATCTTGTACGATTTGTGGAACACAATTATCACTTAAACAAACGATATCATAGTGCGATTGAAAAGCTAGTTTTGCATTTGAATTCTCTTTTTTACATAAAATATTATTTGTTTCATCAACTAAACATAAATATCCCAACTCTTTTGATAAATCTTTCATATAATTTATAAATGGTTCATGAGTTCCAGAACATCTAGGAATTGCTGTAATTTCTTTAAAAATATCTAAAATAGTTTTCATTTTTTGTCCTAATAAAAAAAGGCTAGAAAATCTAGCCTTTTAGTTTGAAAGAGAGTCTTTTAAGTCTCTATTTTTTACTGCTAAAATAATAGTAATTACTACTAAAGCAAAAGTCATATAAGCCCAAGTTGGGATTGGAACAGGATCTCCTGTAGCATAAGAGTGCATTCCTGATAAATAGAAATTTACTCCTAAATATGTCATTAGTATTGAGCTAAATGCTAAAAGTGAAGCTGTTGCTAAAACGAATGGTGTATTTAAAACTTTTATAAATCTTAAATGAATTACTATTGCATAAACAACTATTGATACATAAGCCCAAGTCTCTTTTGGATCCCATCCCCAATATCTTCCCCAAGACTCATTTGCCCAAACTCCTCCAAGAAAATTTCCAACTGTGATAGCTGCAAGACCAATAATTAATGAAATTTCATTAATTGCCGAAACATGTTTGATTATTTCATCAAGATGTGTTTTTTTATCTCTAAAAATAAACATAACTAAAGTTAAAAATCCTAAAATTGCACTAAGCCCAAAGAACCCATAAGATGCTGTAAGTATTGATACGTGTATTGTTAACCAATAAGATTTTAAAACTGGAACTAAAGTTGTGATTTGTGGATCAACATCTGTTAAATGGGCAGTAAACATAAATATTCCTGCAATTATAACACCTGCACTTAAAGCTAAAAGAGATTTTCTAAAGAAAATAACGCTTGCAAAAACTGCTGACCAAGAAATATAAACTAAAGTTTCATAAATATTTGACCAAGGTGCATGTCCTGAAAGTACCCATCTATAACCCATACCAAAAGTGTGTAAAGCAAAAAGAGTAGCTAAAATAATAAAAAATATTTTAGTTGTTTTTTTAGGTTTAAATTCTGGTTTAAAAATTATAATAAAGGCAACAACTAACATAACTAATCCTAATATCATATAGGCAATAGTTAATTTAAAGAAAATATCAATTTTATTGAACATAATTTCTGCATTAATTTTTGATTTTGATGGTTTAACATCACTACCAATTTTATCTTGATATAAAGCTATCATATCAATAAAATTATTTGCATCTTCCCATTTATTTTCAATGATTGAGTTTATTAATCCTCTTGTAATAGAATCTACTGCAAATTGATTTTCCCCTTCAAACATCTCCATCGCTTCAAGAGGAGAGTACCATTTATAATTGTCATCGTCAAAATTATTTGGATTTTTTACTTTTGGAAAAATATTTAATAATGTTCCATTGAATACTGAATAAATAATATTTAATTTTTCATCTGTTTTAATAACATCTTTTTCATATGTTCCTCTTTCAATAGGTTTTGTAAGAAGAGCTTTTTCAGCTTCCTGTGCTAATAAATATGTACCATCACTTGCGAATGCTTCAGAAAAAGAGATATAGTTTTCATGAGCATCTATATTTAAAAATTTTTTTAATTTTGGAGTTTGTATTTTGATTATTTTTACATCTTTCCAAACATTTGGATTTGATAACATACCAATAACTAATTGATCTGCATCCATTCCTAAAAATGAAGCTTTTCCACTTAATTTTTGAATAATTTCTCTATTAAGTGTAGCTAGAGGTTTCATTCTTCCACCATTACTTTGAACAACTAATTCCCCAAATTTATCAGCAGTAACTTTTGAAGAATCTTTTAAATTATTTAAGTAATCAACAGTTTGTTGTAGATTTTCATCTTCAATATTTTGATTTGCTTGTAAATTCGGAGAGAAAAAACAGGCAGCAGTTAAAAGAAAAATAGCCAAATTTTTACCACTTACATATTTAGTAAGTTTTCTAAATCTTGATTTTTTATCAAAGAAATTTAGAAGTAATCCTAAAGTTAATAAAAAATATCCTAAATAAGTTGGCCATTTTCCTGGATCATTATTTACAGATAGTACAGTTCCTGTTTCATCAGGAAAATATGAACTTTGGAAAAATAAGAAATTTCCTTCATTTAAAGTTCTATTCATAAATATTCTATAATCATACGATTTTCCATCTTTTTCTATAACTGTAACTTCAGAAGCATAAGATGATGGAGACATACTTCCTGGATATCTCTCAAGTTGGAAATCATTTAATTTAATAGCAAAAGGTAATTCTACATATTTAGAACCATATACTAAATTTACTGATATATCACCAAAGTCTAAATCTCTTTCTACTCCTTGTTGACCCCTTTGCCCAGGTAATCTAATAGCTTGAGTTTGACCATTGTAAATAGCTTCAACACTTAATAATCCCATAGAAGCTTGTTCTTTTTTTGCAAATATATAATCTTTATAGTTAATTTTTATAGATTTATCTCCAAAATGAATATCATGAGAGAAATTATTGAAAATTGGAAGTAAAGATGTAAACTCTTTTTGATACTCCTGATAATATGTTTTATCACCATCTTTTATTGTAACTTGTAAATAAGGTTCAAGTGATAGCATTTTATTTTCTGTTTGACCTTCTGGAATTTGCATAATGCCTTCATAACCGATATACCTTGTAATTCCTGCACCAATTAAAATAATAACAAATGCAGAGTGAAATATAAATCTAGGTTTATTTTTCCACATTTTATATTTAAAAATTATTCCAGTTAAATTTATAGTAGTTAAGACTAAAATAGTTTCGTACCAAATATTGTTATAAACCAAAACTCTAGCAGATGATGTACCAAAATCATTTTCAATAAATGTGGCAACTCCTGCTCCAATAGCTAAAAAGCTAAGTAAAATAAGTGTAGTCTTAAATGAAAATAAGACATTAGATAGTTTCAAAGAATATCCTTTAAAAAATTTTTTCAAATTGTATTAAAAAGAGGTTAACTCATCGTTAATAAAGGCAGTATTCTATCATATCTTATTTAAAAAATATAAAGTTTTAGAGTTCTAAAATATACAGATTTCTAGGGAAATTATGTCTAGTAAACTCTTTTATAAAATTCATACCTAAATTTTGCAAAGATTTATTACTAGAGATATTTTCTGGATGAGCAGTTGCTAAAATATATTTTATTTTTTTTGTTTTTGCAACTTCTAATAATTCTTTATTTAAGTTAAGCATATATCCTTTTGAACGAGAAGTTGGTAATGTCATACAAGCTCCAATTTCTGCTACATCTTTTGGATTTATGTTAAGTAATTTTAATTCATCTAAAAAATCTTCAATCTCAAAAAATAGTCCTGAAATTGCAACTAACTTTTCATTTTCTATTACTCCATAAAAAATAGCTTTATCTTCAGTCTCTAAAAAGCTATTTATTTCTTCTTCTGTAAAAAATCCTATAAAAAAACTTGGATTTGATAAATATTCTTTTGTTGTATTATTTATATGTATAAAATCATTTTTATATTTTTTATCTAATTTTAGGATTCTCATTTTAATTTCTCTTTTAATACGTTAATTTAAGATGGAATTTTAGCTTAAATATCTATAATACTACCCATGAATTTAGAAATATTACAAAATAAAAAACAAGAATGTCGAACTTGGAAAAATGTTGAACCTTGGTTTTTACAACTAAAAGAAGCTTGTAAAATAGAAAAATCAAATTTAGATATAGATTATGGTGATTGGTTTAGTGTAGGGAAAAAAGATGATTTAAGTGAAGAAGAGTTTAATGTTATTTTACAAACAGCAAAAAAACTTATTCCTTGGAGAAAAGGACCTTTTAAAATATTTGGTCTTGAAATAGATAGCGAATGGCAAAGTAATATTAAATACAATCTTATTCGTCCATATTTTAATCTAAAAGATAAAGTTGTAGCAGATATTGGGTGTAATAATGGTTATTATATGTTTAGAATGCTTGAAGATAAGCCAAAAAGATTAGTAGGTTTTGATCCAAGTCCTCTTACTTTACATCAATTTGAGTTTATAAATCATTTTGTAAAATCAGATATTATTTATGAGATGCTTGGAGTTGAACATTTAGAATATTATAATCATTCATTTGATTTTATATTTATGTTAGGTGTTTTATATCATAGACCAGATCCTGTTGGAACATTAAAATCTTTAGCAAAGGGATTAAACAGTAAAGGTGAAATTTTAATTGATACTTTTATGATTGATGGAGAAGAAGAGATTTGTTTAACACCAAATAAAAGATATTCTAAAATACCAAATATCTATTTTATTCCAACAATTTCAGCACTTAAAAATTGGTTGGAAAGAGCAGGGTTTGAGGATATTGAAGTTCTTGCAACAACAATTACTACAAGTGAAGAACAAAGAAAAACTCCATGGTCTTTTGATCAAAGTTTAGAAGACTTTTTAGATCCAAATGATAATACAAAAACAGTTGAAGGTTATCCAGCTCCCAAAAGAGTTTATATAAAAGCTAGAAAGATAATGTAGATTCTAAAATAATTCTATATTATCTTCAGATTTTAAATCATTAAATTTAAAAAATTGACTTCGTCCTTTATTTCTTGCTTCATAAAGTGCAGTATCTGCATTTTTTATAGAGTTATCTAATGAAATTTTATGACTTGGAGTATATTTTTCAAAACCAATACAAATAGTTTTTTTCAGTGTTTGACCAGTTTTTTTGTTAACTAAAATATCAATTTCAGAAAAATCTGAAATAATTTTTTTTGCGATATTTGAAGCTTGAATTTCATCACAGTCATTTAGTGAAATCAAAAATACATCTGTATTTAATCTACCTACCATATCAAATTCACTAATATTTGAGTGAATTACTCGAGCTAATTCAATTAAAACTTTATCTGCAACTTCATAATTAAACTCATCGATAATAGCTTTAAATCTATCTATTCCTATCATTAGAAAATACATTTCATTTTGTTCAGTTTCTAATAATCTAATTCTTTCAGATAATTTATTGATTAGGTAATCTCTTGTATAAACATTTGTAACAGAATCTAAAGATAAAGAGTCTATAAAATTTTTCTTTAAAATACTATTTTGAATAATTGGAGAAACTTGAGAAAAAGCAGCTTCTATTGTTTCATATTTTTTTTCTAAAAATTCAGAATGTTCTTGCGAAGTTGCACAAAAAGACACAGTAGCATTTAAATTTGTATGAGTATTTACAATAAAAAAATGTGATAAATCATCATCTAAATAGAACTCTTTACCTTTTATTAAAATATCTTCTTTTGTACTTTTATTTATATCAAAAAGAGAAAAAATAAGATTGTTTACATCAAAATCTTTATTTAACCAAACAAAAATATCTTCTGCTACTTGTTTTATATTTGTTGCATATTGTAATTGTTCATAAAAGTTAAAAATACTTTCCAATGATGTAAAAGCATTTTCATCTGTTGCTGATTGTTTTATTAATTTTAAAATACTACTCATTTTTTACCTAAAAAAATTCTATTTTATTTGTTTCTTCTTCACTAAATAAAAATATTTTTCCTCTTCCTATATTTTTTGCCTCATATAAAGCTATATCAGATTTTTTTATTATTGTATCTATATCTGTACCATCATCAGGATAAATTGTGATACCAACACAAATAGTTTTCATTAATGTTTGTTTTGTATCTTCATTTACAATAATTTTTTCTTTACTAAACTTGTCTATTAATTTATTTGCAACTAAAATTGCATTATCAGAATTTGCAATATTTGGTAAAATTATTAAATGACCATCATTTGTCATTCTTACGACTGTATCTGAATCTCTGATACTACTTTTTATTATTTTTGATAAAGCTTTTATAACTTTATCTCCTATCTTATAATTAAATTCATCAATTACAGCTTTAAAGTGATCAATTCCAATTCTTAAAAAAGCAATTTTTTCTTGTTTTCTTTTTGATAAACTAAATAAAGGTTCTATATAATGATGTAAATAATAACGGTTATAGTTTCCTGTCAAATTATCAATTATTGAAATATCTTTTATAACTTTTTCTAAATATTTATTAAATAAAGATTGTGAAAAAATTTCCAACACAAATTTTATTAAATTTAATTCAGTTTTTGCAGTTTCAAGTTCTTTTTCTGTTTTAAACAAAAGACTAAAAATAACTTCATATTCACTACTTTGCCTAAATTTTAAAGTATGAAATAAATAATCTTGCTCTTTTTGAGAATTATCAAATAAATTTTGAATATTATCTTGTTTTTTAATATATATTTTTAAAAAATGAATATGATAATTTGCATTTAAATAGTTAAAGATGTTTAAAGAAAAATCATTTAAATTTAACAATTTTAATTCTTGATCTTTTGTTAAAATTTTTTCATAAAATTGTTTCATTAAATATGTCTTTCCCATTGTCTAAGTGTTTCTAATTCATTTTGCAAAGTTGTTTTATCTCCATGTCCTGGATAAACATGAAAATTTTCTTTCCAATTTAATATTTTATTTAAACTTTGTTTCATAAGTTTTGCATCAGAATTTGGAAAATCAAATCTTCCAATAGTTCCTTTAAAAATAAAATCACCACTAAATAAACTATTTTCTATTTCAATTACGCTACAGCCTGGTGTATGACCTGGAAAATGATGAAATTTTAGTTTTATACCTTCTATTTCTATCTCTTCATCAGGATTTACCAAAATATCAGCATATGATGGAGGCATTCCCATATTATATGGATTTAAAGTAAGCATAAAATCATCATCTTTAGGTGTGTATAATTTGATGTTGAAAGTCTCTTTAACTATTTGATTTGACCAAATATGATCAAAATGTCCATGAGTATTTAAAATGGCAATTGGATTTTTTACATTTGCTTGAATCCAAGATAAAGCACCTACACCTGGATCAATAATAATGTCTTTATTATCAATAGTTACAATATAACAGTTTGTTTGATAATCGCCCATAGGATGTAGTTTAATTTCCATTTTAAACCTTAGTTTGATAAAATTCTTTCATTATATCAAAAAAGAGGTTAATTAATGCATTATTTCACTATGCTCGAAGAAGTTTTATTGACAAGTAAGCCAAAAGATAAAATTGAAAAATTTAATAAATTTTATAAAAATTTTTTGGAAAACAAGCTCTCTTTTGATGATAATTATGAAGCACCAACTTTAAAAAATCCTTCTTATTCATCTTTTTTAGAAATAATTAAACCAACAGCTTTACCTCCTATAAAAAATTTTAAAACTATTGAAGGTAAAAAATATTTAGTTCATACAATTTTACATATCGAATATTCAGCAATTGACTTAGCTTTAGATGCAGCACTTAGATTTCATAATTTACCTTTAAAATATTATCAAGATTGGTTAGAAGTAGCAGAAGATGAAATAAGACATTTTTTGATGCTTGAAGAATTGATACATGAACTTGGTGGAGTTTATGGAGATTTTCCTGTACACAAAAATTTATTTGAAGCTATGGAGCAAACTCCTGATTTTTTAAGAAGAATGGCAGCAGTTCCAAGATATCTTGAAGCTAATGGACTTGATCAAAACCCAAAAATTATGAAAAAGCTAAATTCAAATAAAGATGAATTTAATATAAAGTTCATAAATGCTTTAAAAATTATTTTAGAAGAAGAAGTAAGTCATGTTAAAAAAGGTGATTTTTGGTTTAAATATGAGTGTGAAAGATTGAATTTAGAACCAGAATCAACTTATTTAGAAATAATAGAAGAAGTTTTTCCTGGAAGTACAACTAGAAAAATGGATTTAAATTTTACAGCCAGAAAAGAAGCAGGTTTTTCGTGTAATGAGTTAAAAAAATTATCAAAAAAGGAAGATTGTAACTAATGATAAATTCAAATTATGAAATAGCGATAGCGAAAGCTTATAATAAACAAACTTCTAATCAAGAAGTTGATAAATTTTTAGATACTTTAGTTGATGTAAACAATGAAAATAAAAGTTCCAAAACTGCTGATTTGAGTTATGAAAATATAAAAGGAATAACTTTAGAAGAGATAGAAAGTTTATTTGTAGATGAAGAAGATAAAAATATGGCAAAAAATTTACGACTTGCTACACTGTTTTCAAAAGATGAGAATCTATCAAAAGCTTTATTTAACGTAATTTTAGGACAACCTTTTAGTGTGGGATTTGAATATTTAAGTGATAGATACAATGATAAAGATAGCTATTTTAAATCAAAATATGGTAATTCATCTTTATTTGATTTACTTCATCAATCAATCTCAAATAAAGTGAGCCAAAATATTTCTAGCACAGATGTTATATCTCAAGAAAAATTAGATGAAATTCTTTTAGAAATAGATTCTTTTGATTTTATTGGAAGTCTAACAAAAACTTCAAAAGATGGTTATGATAAATATAAAGATGATGATAAATACTCATTTTTATATGATGATTACAGTTTAAAATATCAAGAACTATTGACTAAATATAAAGAGTTAGATAACTACAATACAAATTTAATCAAACAGTTCTAAATTTTTTAGAAAATATTTATAGTAAATTTGATTTTTAAACCTTCAAGTTCATCTATTTTTAAATTAGAAGAGATGTTTTGTGTTTGAAGTTTACTTTGAATCGATTTTAAAATATGCCAAAATTTTTCATTGAATGGTAAATCAATTTTTCTTATTTTATTTTTTTTGATGATTTCAACAATAGCTGAAACACAATAATAGTAAAATATTTTATTTTTTGCTCTTTGAATTTTATAAGTTCTCATTAATTTTAAGTTTTCTAAATATATATTTTTTTCAATATCACTTAAAGTTGTTCTGCTTTCTACTTCTTTTTCTTCTTCATCTAAATGTTTTATATATTCTTTAACTTTTTCATCTAATTCTGTATCTATTGTTGAGTAAATAGAAGAAATTATTTTTAATATTTTTTCTGTATGTAACTCTTCAACTTTTATAGAATGAGAATGATTTTTAGCAGTTTCATAATCTTGATTTAAAGCATTTAAAATTTCATAAGCAAAAGGAAGGTAAATAAATTTATCATCTTTTCCTCTTTTAAAAGATATTCCATGTTGACTTATTATTGGTTTAAAACCGGCATATTCTAATTTCATTTTTCAACCTTTAAAATTTTGAATTTGGGATAGGATAATTATTGATAACAAAATCAATATCTTTATCTCCACGACCACTAAGACTCACTAAAATAGTTTTTTCTTTATCTAAAGTTTTTGCTAATTTCATAGCAAATCCAACTGCATGAGCTGACTCTAAAGCAGGAATGATTCCCTCTAGTTGAGATAATTTATAAAATGCATCAACAGCTTCATTATCATCACAAAGTCCCACTTTACTTCTTCCTGTTTCTTTTAAATAAGCGTGTTCTGGTCCAACACTTGGATAATCAATCCCACTTCCAATAGAGTAAACAGGAGCTGGGTTTCCATCTTTATCTTTTAACATAATAGAGTTGAATCCATGCATAATTCCTTCTTCTCCATAAGTTAAAGATGCTGAGTGTTCTCCTATTTTATCACCTTTCCCCATTGGTTCAACACCATAAAGTTCAACTTGTTTATCATCAATAAATCCAGAGAAAATTCCCATAGCATTACTTCCACCACCAACACAAGCAGCAACGGCATCTGGAAGTTTCCCTTCATGTTCTAAAAATTGCTCACGTGCTTCAAACCCAATAACACTTTGGAAATCTCTTACCATCATAGGAAATGGATGAGGACCAACAACAGAACCAATACAATAAATAGAGTTTTGTGTATCTGCTAAATATGCTTCAAAAGCTGAATCAACAGCTTCTTTTAAAGTTTTAAGTCCATGAGTTGCTGGAACAACTTTTGCTCCTAGAATTTTCATTCTAACTACATTTGGATGCTCTTTTGCAATATCAACTTCACCCATATGAATTTCACATTCAAGCCCAAAATAAGCAGCAGCTGTTGCAAGTGCAACACCGTGTTGACCAGCTCCTGTTTCAGCAATTACTTTTTTCTTTCCAAGATGTTTTGCTAAGATTACTTCAGCCATACAATGGTTTAATTTATGAGCACCAGTATGATTTAAATCTTCTCTTTTTAAATATATTTTTGCTCCACCACAATAGTTTGTCAGATTTTTTGCAAATGAGATTGGAGTTGGTCTTCCTTGATAGTGTTTTCTTACATATTTTAATTCTTCTATAAATTTAGGAGAATTTTTTAATTCTTCATAGGCTTTTTTGATTTCTTCAAAAGGTTTTTCTAATTCAGGAGGAATAAATGAACCTCCAAATTTACCAAAAAAACCATTAGCATCAGGCATACTTTCTAAATATGATTTGTTCATTTATTTTCCCCTAAATATATTTATAAAATTTTTATGAAAACCATTTTTTTACTTTATCAAACATTCCTTCAAAAGTTGTTTCATGAGGTTTACTTTCTATTCCAAAACTATCTTGTAGTTTTTCTAAAAGTTCTTTTTGTTCATTGTTTAAAGCTTTTGGATATTCAATTTTTATTTGAATAATTAAATCACCTTTTCCATAACCTTGGACAGATTTAACACCTTCACCTTTAAAAGTAAATTGTTGTTTATCTTTAGCACCTTTTGGAATTTCAAGTTCAAGTTCTCCTCTTAAACTTGGAACTTTTATAGTTCCTCCTAAAGCAACTTGAGTAAAGAATATTGGAGCTTCGAAGTAAATATCATCATCATGTCTTACAAAGTGAGAATCTTCTTTTACAGAAACTTGTAGGTATAAATCTCCTCTTTGTCCATTTGGTGCAATATTTCCTTTATTTGATACTCTAATTCTCATTCCATCATTTACACCTTCAGGAATATCAACTTTAAAGTTATCTTTTACCTCTTCGTAACCAGTACCTTTACAAGATTTACAAGAGTCAGTTGTTGCTTGACCAGTTCCACCACATCTTGGACAAGTTTGAGCAAAAGTCATAAATCCTTGTCTTGAATGAACTTGTCCTTGTCCCTTACACGTAGGACAAGTTGATAATTTTCCATCTTTTGCACCAGTTCCTTCACAAGGTTTACAAGCAGTTTTGTATTTGTAATTTATCTCTTTATTACAACCAAAAATAGCTTCATTGAACTCAAGTTTTACTTCAATAGTAACATCTAAGTTATAATTATAAGTTTTTCTTTCTCTTCTGCTTCTTGAACTTGTTCCAAATCCAAACATCTCTTCAAAAATAGAACCCAAATCATCAAATCCACCAGAAAAACCACCACCTCTTTGACCATGTCCTTCTAGTCCAGCTTTTCCATATCTATCATAAATAGATTTTTTTTCATCATCACTTAAAACTTGATAAGCTTCATTTATAGCTTTAAATTTTTCTTCTGCTTCATTATCACCTGGGTTTTTATCAGGATGATATTTCATAGCCATTTGTCTATAAGCTTTTTTAATGGTACTTTTATCTGAATTTCTGCTAACTTCTAATAATTCATAATAATCAATTTCAGTCAATTTTGTACTCCCTAAAAAAATATAATAATTTTTAATAAGCGAGTATTTTATCTAAAGCTTAATTAAATTTATTATAAATCTTGGCTATAATCCCAAAATGAATAAAGGACTAGAAAAATTTTATGAACTTGTTGAAGCTTTCGAATCTTTACCAACAATAGGTAAAAAATCGGCATTAAGACTTGCTTATCATATTGTTATGAATGACAATTATTGTGGTATAAAAATTGCACATAGTATAGAAAATGCTTTAAAAAATATCACAAAATGTTCACGATGTGGTTCTATGAGTGAGCATGAAATTTGCGAATTTTGCTTAGATGAAAATAGAGATAATGAAAAGCTTTGTATTGTTCAAAGTGCGAAAGATATTTTTGTAATTGAAGATTCAAATCAATTTGATGGAAGATATTTTGTAATAGAAGAGTTAGATCAAGATGTTTTAGACTCTTTACAAAAATTTATTTTAAATAATGGAGTAAAAACTATTCTTTTTGCAATAACTCCATCTATTGCAAATGATGCTTTTATTTTATATATTGAAGATAAATTAAAAGATTTCGATATAAGATTTACAAAAATTGCACAAGGTGTTCCAACTGGAGTTAGTTTGGAAAATGTAGATATTTTATCTTTATCAAAAGCAATACAAAGCAAAGTTGAGATTTAAGATATAATGCAAAATAGAATAGTTTGTCAAAAATGTATTTATTATTTTGTAACGTGGGAACCTAATAAACCGCATGGTTGTAAATCTTATGGATTTAAATCAAAGATGATACCATCAATGGTTGTAAAAAATAGTAGTGGTAATGATTGTAATTTTTTTAGTCCAAAAAATCAAGCTAATAGGAGTTAAATTTGTTGTATAAAGATTTTAAAGAGAGTATAAAAACTTTGGGTTTTTTAACTATTGAAGATTTTATGAATTATTCAGGTGTTTCATCTAATGAAATTTTAAATTGGGAAGAAAAAAATGAAGTTCCTTATGTTATTTCGCTACTTTTACATCTAATAAGAGGTGAAAAAGAAGTTTTACCAACAAATTTAGTTTTAGATAATCTTGTAGAAGAATGTTTTCCTTTAGCAACACTTTTAGAAGAAGCTTCATCTTTTCCTTCAAAATTAGAAGAGATGTTTTTATTACAAAAAAAATTAAATGATTCAACAAATGGAAATAATTGGGAATTAGGTGTTAATAAATTTGGAAAAGAGATAAATTGGCTTAGATGTATTCATATGGAAGTGGCTGAGCTTATAGAATCAACTCCTTGGAAGCACTGGAAAAATATCAATGCAAATCCAGATATGAATAATATTCATGTTGAACTTGTTGATATTTGGCACTTTTTAATGTCTTATATTTTACAAGAAACAAATGTTCCAAAAGCAGTATCTTTAGTAAATACTCATTGTATTTATGAAGCATCTTCAAATATTGATGTAAAACTTATGGTAAGAGAAGCTGAAAAACTATCTTATATCTCTTTAGCAATAGATACAGGAAATATGCCTTCATTTAGTGGAATTGAAAGATTTATTGATCAATTCTTTAGATGTTGTAAAATTTCTGGTTTATCTTTCACTTGGTTACAAAAACTTTATATTGGAAAAAATTGTTTAAATCAATTTAGACAAGACAATGGTTATAAAGAAGGAACTTATATAAAAGTTTGGAATGGAAATGAAGATAACGTTGTAATGGTAGATTTACTAGAAAAAATGGAAGATGTAAGTTTTGATGATTTATATAATAAATTAAAAGAAGAATATTCTAAAAATAAATAGAGTTTCTTTATAAAATTTTTATATTTTTAATGTTTTTTTGATTCTCTCTTTACAATATATAAAATATAATTGACATAACAAATCTAAAAGGAGGTTGTTATGTCAGCTTCAAATCTTCTAATGCTTTTTATCTTAAGTATTCTAACTTTAATTTTATTATTTAAACTATCAAAAGCTTAAAATGAAAAACACATTTAATAAATACAAAGAGTATATATATATCTTTAAAGCTTTAATTATTTTAACTATTATTAGCGCAATTAGCCATTTTTTTAGAGAACATTTAGGAATTATAAATATAGCTTTAATTCATATAATTCCTGTTGTTGTGGTGGCAATTCATGGAAATATTAAAGCAACAGTTTTTATGACTTTTTTGAGTGTATTATGTTTGAATTTTTTATATATTCCACCTTTATATAGTTTTAATGTAAATAATGAACTTTATCTTTGGAGTTTTTTAATTTTTGGAGTTGTTGGATTGATTATTACAATTCAAGCTAAGAATTTGATTACTCAAAAAAAACAAAATGAACTAAGAGAGAGTTTACTTCATATAATTTCTCATGATCTAAGAACACCTCTTTCTACAATTCATGGAACAATAAATCTAATTTTATCAAATGAAAAGCTAGATAATAAAAGTTTATCGGCTTTATTAGAAGATATAAATTATGCATCTTTAAGAATGAAAAGATTGATTACAAATCTTTTAGATAGCACAAGATTATCAAATAAGAATATAGATTTAAAACTAGAATGGTGCGATTTTGAGGATATTATTGGAGTTGCATTAAATGAATTTTCCCAAAAACAAAATGATGAAAAATTGAATATAAAAATAGATGAATTAGCTCTTTTTTGGGGAGATAATACTCTTTTGACTCAATTAATTGTAAATTTACTTGATAATGCTTTTAAATACTCAAAAAGTGATACAAAAATAGATTTAGACGTAGAAAATTTAAATAATTTTATAAAAATCAAAATATTTAATGAAACTGATTATATAGATAAAAAAAGATTGAAAAATATTTTTGATAAATTTTATAGATTGGAAGATACAAATGATATTTTAGGAAGTGGAATAGGTTTAGCAATTTGTAAAAGTATTGTAAAACTACATAATGGAGAGATAAAAGCAATTACAAAAGAGAATGGAATTTTAATAGAAATAGAATTGCCAATAGTAAAAAGAGTAAATATAGAATGAAAAATTTGATACAAATAATTGAAGATGATAAATCGGTAAGAAAACTTTTGGAAATAACTTTTAAAGAGTATGATTTTGATTTTATTTCAAGTGAAAATAAAAAAAATGCTCTGATGATGTTTTTAAGCCATAATCCAAATTTATTAATAGTTGATTTAGGATTACCTGATGGTGATGGAAAAGATTTAATAAAACAAATAAGAGAGATTTCAAAGGTTCCAGTTATAGTTTTAACTGCACGTCATGATGAAAAAGAGATAGTTGCAGCTCTTGATGTGGGAGCTGATGATTATATAACAAAACCATTTTCTGTAAATGAACTACTTGCTAGAATTAGAGCAAATTTAAGAAGAAGTATAGATATAGAAGTTGAATCAGCAAATAATTTTATTTGTGATGAACTTGAACTTGATATTGTTTCAAGGGATATTTTTTTAAAAAAAGAGAAATTAAAATTAACTCCAATAGAGTATGAATTACTAAAATATTTTATGCTACATCCAAATAAAACCCTAACTCATAAACAAATACTTCAAGAAGTTTGGGGAACTGCTTATCAAAATGAGATGCCATATTTAAGAACTTATGTAAATACTTTAAGAAAAAAGATTGAAGAAAATAGTACTAGACCAAAATATATTAAAACAGAATCTGGTATTGGTTATAGATTTTCTTGCTAAGGAAATAGATGGAACATCGATACGTAAAATCAATATTTTTAGGTTATGTACTTATTGTTTTTTTTGGTGCAATAATTTTAAGTTTACCTATTTGTCATATTGGGAAATTAAATTTTATTGATGCTTTATTTACTGCAGCAAGTGCTACAAGCGTAACTGGATTGATTGTTACAAGTACTTCAGAAAATTTCACTTTTTTAGGAGAATTAATTATTTTAATTCTCATTCAATTAGGTGGAATAGGGTATATGACTTTAGTTATTATCTTTTTTTTATCAATGAAACAAAATTTAAATTTTGATGCAAAAAGAGCTATAAAACAATCTTTAGATTTACCAAATTCAGATGTAAAAGAATTTGTAAAAAAAATTATTTTAGCTGTTTTACTTATTGAGTTACTTGGTGCAGTTATTTTATCTTTTCAATTTTTAGAAAAATATGAATTAAAAGATGCTATCTGGTATGGAATATTTCATAGTATTAGTGCTTTTAATAATGCAGGTTTTTCTCTTTTTACAGATTGTCTAATGTCATATCAAAATGATTTTATTACACTTTTTACTTTGTCTATTTTAATTATTTTTGGAGGTTTAGGGTATTTTGTTTTAATTGAGATTTATGAAAATAGAAAATTTTCAAAAAGATTTTCGATTCATACAAGAATTATGCTTTATGGAACACTTATTTTGATAGTTGGTGGAATGTTTTTATTTTTATCAATAGAGTGGAATAATCCAAAAACTTTCGGCGAATTAAGTTTTTTTGAAAAAATTTTAAACTCATTTTTTTTATCAGTAAATTTTAGAACAAGTGGATTTAATAGTATAGATTTAGCTTCTTTAAAGGATTCATCTTTATTTTTTTCAACTCTATTTATGATGATTGGAGCAGGGCAAGGAGGAACAGCTGGAGGAATGAAAATAACAACTGTTGCAATTTTGATAATTTCAGTTATTTATATTTTAAAAGATAGCAATCAACAACCAAGTATTTTCAAAAGAACAATTGAACAAAAATATATAAATAAAGCTTTAGCAATAATCATTAGTTCATCTTTTTTTGTTTTATTTGCAACATTGCTTTTAGTTGAAACTCAAAATTTACCATTTTTAAAAATACTTTTTGAAGTTGTTTCAGCTTTTGGAACAGTGGGGGTATCTACTGGAAATGGTGGAATTTTGAGTCTATCTGAACAGTTTGATACTTTTGGAAAAAGTTTGATTATTGTTTTGATGATAGGTGGAAGACTAGGTGTTTTTGCTTTTGGAATTATTTTATTAGGAAAAGCAAAAACAAAACATTTTAAATATCCAGTAGGAAAGATAGTAATATGAAAACAGTAGCTGTTATTGGTTTAGGAAGATTTGGATTTTATGTTGCAAAAAGTTTATCAAGATTAGATGTAAAAGTTATTGCAGTTGATAATGATGAAAAAAAAGTTCAAGAAATAAGTGAATATATAGATGACGCTTATGTAGTTGATAGTATGAGTAAACAAGCTTTACAAGAAGTAGGTATTTATAATCTTGATACCGTAATTGTAAGTATTGGAGAAAATATAGAAGCTAGTATTTTAACAGTGATGGCTTTAAAAGACTTAAATAATAAAACAATTATTGCAAAAGCAATAAATTCAACTCATGGAGAAATTTTATCAAAAATTGGAGCTTATAAAGTAATCTATCCAGAAAAAATAGCTGGAAGAATGTTAGTTAAAAAACTTCTTGATACCATAACTGTTGAAGAGATAGATATAAGTAATACGATTAAGATGGTAAAACTTTTTGCAAATGATAATTTTATAGATAAAAAAATTTCTCAAATAGAAGAACAATATAAAAATATAAAAATGGTCTCTTATAAAAGTTTAGGAAATTGGTTTATAAATATTGATTCATCATATGTGATAAAAAAAGATGATTTATTAGTTTTTATTTGTGAAGTAAAATATGTAGATGATTTTTTAAATAATGTAAAATAATAGGCTGAAACCTATTATTTTTTATCTATATTCATTTTTATACTCTACATAATGAGCTGCATGAGCTATAAGTTTATCTTCATCTTCTAGGGTTAATTGTTTTACTACTTTTGCTGGACTTCCCATAATCATACTTCTTGGTGGAAAAACTTTTCCAGCAGTTACAAGTGAATTTGCTCCCACGATACTTCCTTTACCAATAACTGCATTATCTAAAATAGTTGCACTCATACCAATTAAACAATTATCTTCAATTATACATCCATGAAGCATAACTTTATGCCCAACTGTTACGTTATTACCGATTATAGTTTTACTATTTGTATCTGTATGAATACAAGATAAATCTTGAATATTTGTATTTTTACCAATTCTGACTTCATTTACATCAGACCTTATAACACAGCCAAACCAAACAGAAGAATCCTCGCCAATTTCGATGTTTCCTATTAAATCTGCGCTTGGTGCAATCCAAGCACTTGGGTCAATTTTTGGGTAAAATTCTTTAAATTTTAATATCATATAAAACTCCTTATAAGAAATTGGCATTATAATAAAAGAATATAGCATTAAAATTACAAAAAAATTTTAATTTTTTTGCTTAATAATCGTAATTATTTTATATAATGTCAAATATTTTTTAGATGAAAAAATTCTTTAGGAGAGAAATGTGGATATTATTGAAAGAATTAGGCCTTTAGTAGAAGAGATAACTTTTAAAAAAGTTGAAATTGATGAGCCTTTATATACTTCAAATTTGATTGATAGTATGGGAACAGTTGATTTAGCTATGATGTTAGAGGAAGAGTTTAATATCAAAATTGATACAAGAGATATTATCGAAAGTAATTTTGATAGTTTAGAAAAATTAGCAAATTATATAAAAAGTAGAATTTAGTGAATAAATTTTTTGCAAATATTCTTGCTCTTTTTATTTCAGCTTTTATAGTTATAGTAGGAATTTTTATTTTTAAAGATGAAATTCTTGCTTACTACACAAAACCTTTACAAGATACATTACAAAAAACAGTAAGTTTACAAAGTGATTTAGAAAGTGGAAAAATCGTATTATTTGGTTCTTCAGAGTTAGTAAAATATCCTGACCAAAGATTTTTACCACAAAAATTCTTTAATAATGAATTAAATATACCATTAAGAGTTCAAGGTAATGAAGGGCATCAAACTTTTGTAATAATGTCTCAATTAGCAGCTTTAGATAATCAAGTAGTAAGAGATAATGCACGAATTGCGATTCTTTTATCTCCAAGCTGGTTTACAGGTTCTAATGAAAATGGTTTAACTATACCAAAGTTTTTGGAATATATGTATTCAGGAATGATGAATAAACTATATTTTGAAAGCGAAACAGATGATAAATATAGATATTTAATAAGTGATTATATAAAAGAAAATGCATCTTTAATAAAAAATCCAAGTTTTATATATAAATATCCTCTAAATGTTTTAGAAAAAGATTATTTAAATAATGAAATCAAAAAATTTATAATTCAAAATTTTGATTATAAAAATATAAAAGTAGAAACACTAAATTATGTTAAACCAAAATTGAATTACGATAAATTAAGAGTTGAAGCTAAAAATATAGAAATTCCTTCTTCAAATAATAGTTTTGGAGTTAATAATGAATACTATTCAAAATATATTGAACCAGAAATCGCAAAAAATAATTTTCCATTTTCAATAATAATACCTCCTGAATTAGATAAAAACCAAGAGTTTCAAGATTTTTTAGTATTACTTGATTTTTTAGATAAATATAAAATAAAACCACTATTTATAATGCAAGATTTGAATCCATATGTTTTTGCAGGCAATAGAGAAAATGCAAACGAATTAATGGCTACAATTAAATCAAAAGTCTTAGAACATAATTTTGAGTATATGGATATGTGGACATATAAAAAAGAGGATTTTGAAATGAATAGCTTAACAGATATTGTTCATTTGGACGAGTTAGGTTGGATAAAAGTCAACCAAAAAATTATTGATTATTTTATGAAGTAAGGTAGTTTGATTGAAATATTTTTTAAAAATCTTTTTTATATATTTATTTTTAATAGTTGGTTTTTTGCATATTTTAATGGATGCAAATATAAGCGATTTAATAGGAAATGATGTTGATTCCGATGTTGAATTTGTTTATGAGGAATTTTAATGGAAGATTTTTTACCTTTTTCAGGAATAGGCTTTTTTGTCATAAGTTTCATTTTTATTCTTTTTTTACATTTATTCAAAAATGTTCTAAAAAAATTTGTTTCATATAAAACAGTAATATTTTTGTCAGTTGTTATTTATATAGCTGTTTGTATTCCTGAATCTTATAAACTTTTTCTTTTACTTTTTTATATTTATATAATTTATATTATTTTTGTATCAAACAACTATCAAGAGACAATTTTTCCTATGATTGTTATTGCTTTTCCTATGATTTTACATAAATTAGATATTGATCCAATCTTCAAAATTATTGGTATTTCATATATCACATTTAGAACAATTCAAGCGATTGTTGATAGTCAAAATTATGGAAAACTATCTTTTATGGAGTTTACATCTTTTTTACTTTTTCCAACAACACTTTTAGCAGGTCCAATTGATAGGTCATATAGATTTCAAGAAGATTTGAAAAAAGGTTATGAAAATTTAACTTTACAAAATGTTGGTAAAGGTTGGGATATTTTAATTGTTGGAGTTTTATTTAAGTTTGTAATTGCACAATTAGTAGCTATGTATTGGTTAGCAAGAATTGATGAAAATAGTACAAATTTCCTTGATATGGCAAATAGTGCTTATTCATACACAACATATCTATTTTTTGATTTTGCTGGATATAGTGCAATGGCAGTAGGTTTGAGTTTTATGATAGGAATTTTTATCCCAATGAACTTTAATCATCCATATCTTGCACCAAATCCTCAAGATTTTTGGAGAAGATTTCATATTACTTTAGGAACTTGGTTGACAGATTACTTCTTTAAACCTTTATACAAATATTTACACCAATATCCATATTTGAAAAATAGAAAATTGCTTTTACAAAATATAGCAATAACTTGTACTTTTTTGCTTATGGGAATGTGGAATGGTTTAACTTGGTATTTTATTTTTAGTGGTTTTTTATTTGGGATTTATTCAAGTATTCACAATGCCTATGTTTTATATGTAAAAAAAGGAGGATATGACTATTTTTCATTTTTTCCTGAAATTATAAGTATAAATTTAAAAAGGTTTTTGATGATAAATGGTGCAGTTTTTGCTTTATATTTTTTTAGTGGGAGGGTTCCATTATGAGATTTGATTTTAAACTTTTAGATTTTGTTGAGTGTGAAAAAGATACTCAAAAATTAGCAGTTTGTGGAAGTAATAAAGATTTAACTTGGAATGAATTTAAAAGTGAAGTAGAACTTTTCAAAGAAAAACTTTTAAAATATAATCTTCCTAAAGGTCATCCAGTTATTATTTATGGACATAAAGAAGTAGAATTCATAGTAAGTATGGTTGCTTGTATAAGCTTGGGATATCCATATATTCCTATTGATACTATTTATCCAAAAGAGAGAGTTGATAAAATATTTGGAATCGTAAAATCATCTATAATTGTTGATATTATAGAAAATAAAATAGATTTTGATGAAAAAAATCTTTCTACAACATACTTTTTAGATGACCCAATTATTTATATAATTTTTACATCAGGAAGTACTGGTGAACCAAAAGGTGTACAAATAACACAAAATGCTATTTTAGATTTCCAAAATTGGTTAAATAATGATTTTGGATTACCTCAAAATAGTGTTTTTATGAATCAAGCTCCTTTTAGTTTTGACTTATCAGTTTATGAGTTAGTTGGATTTTTAAGTTTTGGTGGAACTATTGTTTTAAATAGTAAAGATACAATAGAAAGCCATCTTGAATATTTTGAGAGATTAAAAAAATATGCTTGTAATGTTTGGGTTTCAACACCATCATTTATTAGTAAATTATTGCTTTCAAATGAATTTGTGGAAGATAATATACAAAGTTTAAAAACATTTTTATTTTGTGGAGAAGTTTTACCATCAACTACTGTAAAAAGAATAAAAAACAATTTCCCAAATTCAAAAGTTTTAAATACTTATGGTCCAACTGAAGCTACTGTTGCTACGACAATAGTAGAAATAACACCAGAGATTTTAGAAAAATATTCTAAAAGTTTACCTGTTGGTTATGTAAAACCTGGAACAGTGATAAATCTATTGGATATTGATAGTGAAAATATAGGTGAAATGGAAATAGTTGGAGATAATGTATCTATTGGATATTTCAATAATGAAGAGTTAAATAAACAAAAATTTGAAAAGAAATATGAAAAAAGAAGTTTTAGAACGGGAGATTTTGGATATTTTGAAGATAACTTGCTCTTTTTTGCAAATAGAAAAGATGAACTTATAAAACTTCATGGGTTCAGAATAGAATTAGGTGAAATTGATAAAGAACTTACAAATAATGAGTTTATAGAAGAAGCTATTACAATTCCTCTTAAAAGAGGAAATGAAGTAGTAAAACTTATCTCTTTTATTGTTAGTAAAAATGATTTGGATATTGAAAAATTAAAAAGTGATATTTCAAAAAATCTTCCATATTATATGGTTCCATCAGATATTATTATTTTAGATGAGTTTTCATACAATGCAAATCACAAAATAGATAAAAATGAGTTAATAAATATTTATAAAAATATGTAGAAAATAAAAAAGCTAAGGTTTTAAACCTTAGCTTGAAGTATGATTATCTTTTGTTTTTTTTACCTGCAATGATAAATCTTAGAGCGTTAAGTCTGATAAATCCTTCTGCATCTTTTTGGTTATAAACCTCATCTTTTTCAAAAGTTGAATAAGCATCATCATAAAGAGATTTACTTGATTCTCTTCCTACAACAGTTACATTTCCTTTATAAAGTTTTAATCTAACAGTTCCTTCTACATTTTTTTGAGTTGCATCAATAGCAGCTTGAAGCATTTCTCTTTCTGGTGAGAACCAATATCCTTGATAAATTAGTTTTGCATATCTTGGCATTAATTCATCTTTTAAATGTGCTGCTTCTCTATCTAGTGTTAAAGACTCTATTGCTCTATGAGCTTTTAGCATAATTGTTCCACCTGGAGTTTCATAACAACCACGAGCTTTCATACCAACATATCTATTTTCAACAATATCAACTCTTCCAATTCCATGTTTATTTCCATAATCATTTAAAGTTTTAAGTAAAGTTGCTGGTGATAACTCTTTTCCATTTATAGAAATAGGGTCTCCATTTTTATATCCAATAGTGATATATTCAGCTTCATCAGGTGCTTGTTCAGGAGAGTTTGTCCATAACCACATTGATTCTTCTGGTTCATTTGCTGGATTTTCTAAGTGTAAACCTTCATAAGAGATGTGAAGTAAATTTGCATCCATAGAATATGGGCTGATTTTTGGATTTCCATTTTCATCAACGTGTTTTTGTGATATTTCAATTCCATTTTTTTTAGCATATTCAAGTAAACTTTCTCTTGAATTTAAAGTCCACTCTCTCCAAGGTGCAATAACTTTTAAATCTGGATTTAAAGCTAATGCTCCAAGTTCAAATCTTACTTGGTCATTTCCTTTTCCTGTTGCTCCATGACTTACTGCTTCTGCACCTTTTTGGTTTGCAATTTCTACAAGTTTTTTAGCAATTAATGGTCTTGCAATAGAAGTTCCTAAAAGATATTCTCCTTCATAAATAGCATTTGCTCTAAACATTGGGAAAACATAATCTTTAACAAACTCTTCTTTAATATCTAAAATAAAAACATTTTCAGGTTTTATTCCACAAGCAATAGCTTTTTGTCTTGCAGGTTCAACTTCTTCACCTTGACCTAAATCAGCTGTAAAAGTGATAACTTCTGCATTATATTCATCTTGAAGCCATTTTAAAATAATAGAAGTATCTAAACCTCCACTATATGCAAGAACAACTTTTTTTATATCTTTTTTACTCATAAACATATCCTATTTTTGGTTATTTTAATTTGCGATTTTATCTAAATATCTATTAAAACAGTTTTAGTTATAATCTATCTTATGAGAATAGATAAATTTTTAAACGCAGTTAATATTACAAAAAGAAGAGCAGTTGCTGAAGATATGCTTGAACATAAAGTAGTATTTTTAAATGACCAAGCTGTAAAAAAAGCTAAAGAGGTAAAAGTTGGAGATATTATAGAGATAAAATATCTTGAAAAAAGTGAAAAATTTAAAATTTTACAAATACCATCTACAAAATCAACACCAAAATCAAAAATAGATGAATATGTACAAAAACTAAATTAAGTTTTTGTACTACTGAACTAAAGCTTTCAAACTTTTAACATTAAATAGTTTTAAAGTCTCACTTTTTAGAGCTTTTAATTCTGTTGAATATCCGTTTTTAGTAAAAATAACTATGATATCAGCAGATATATCTTCTTTTTTACAATCTTCTAAAAATTTGTTTAATTCACTTTTTTTCATCTTATTATCTGTATATTTAGAAAATCCAATTATTGTTTTATCTGAAGTTGTTTTTGCAACTATAGAAATTTGGATTTTTTCATTCCAGTATTGACCATGTTGTTTGATTTTGTCTTCAACAAATGTATTTTTTACAAAAGATAAAGCTAATTCTTCAAATATAAAATCGCTAAAATCAGACTCTCTTCCTTCGAATTTTATTTTAAATTCTTCATAATTTCCCTCTTTTATTCCTTTATAAATAGGAGAAATAAATCCAAACCAAAATCTAACAAATGGATTTGTAAAGATTAATTTTTTTGGTGTTTTAGAATCATTTCTTTTACCTAAAAGAAAATTTTGTGAAGAGTCAATTTCTATAATCTCTTTTTCACAAAGTGATTCTACGCATTTCATACCTTCTTCAAAGCTTACATGAGCTCTTTTAAAAGCATTTGTTGTTTTTCTATCTCCTAGTGCTATTCCTGTAAGAATCGCACTATCAACATGATAACCACCTGTTAAACGATTTATTTCGCTTCTAAAATGATTGTAATTATTTAAAATATGTTTTTCTATTAGTTCTATTACAGGTTTTGTTGTATCTATTTGTATATCAAGTCCACCAAATATCGTAAAATATTTTATTGCTATTTGCATATCTGTTATATTATTTGTTTTACAAAAAATGCTGAATTGTTCTCTTAGTGATTTATCTAATATAATCATATACATCCTTATTTAAAAAGGGATTCTACAATAACAAATATCATATTTGAATAAATTTGATAATATTTATTTTTAGTAAAAAATATGATGAATATCCAAAAAAGTAATATAAAAGTTCATATATTGTACAATCTAGCAGATATATTTGTATTATAATTAGTAAATATAAGTTAACTAATCAATTTATTATTGTTATAAAGGATAAACTAAGAATGTTTAATGAAACAAAGTTAAAGTTTGATGATATTTTTGAAAATAAACTTTCACAAGAAGAAATAAGAGAATATTTATTAAATCTTTATGAAGTAGGTGAAACAGCGTCTCAGTTAGCAGGAGCTGCTAGTGCAATGAGAGAACACCTAATTCCACTTCCAATTTCAGAAGAGTTAAGACAAAAATCAATAGATGTTGTTGGAACAGGTGGAGATAAAAGTTATAGTTTTAATATCTCAAGTACAGTTTCTATACTACTTAGTGCTTGTGGTTGTTATGTAGCGAAACATGGAAATAGAAGTGTTACAAGCAAAAGTGGAAGTGCAGATATGCTTGAAGCTTTGGGTATGAATCTGAATTTAAGTTTAGAAAATACAGCAAAAATGTTAGAAGAAACTGGATTTGCTTTTATGTTTGCAGCTAATCATCATCCTGCAATGAAATATATAACTCCTGTTAGAAAAACAATCCCTCATAGAACTATTATGAATATCGTTGGACCTTTATCAAATCCCGCTGGTGTAGAAAAACAAGTAATTGGAGTGTTTGATAAAAGTTATATAAATAAAATTGCAGCTGCTTTAGATATTCTTGATAGCAAAAGAGCTATGATATTATCTTCAAATGATGGAATGGATGAAATATCAGTTTCTGATGTTACTTATGCAACACTTTTAATAAATGGAAAAATTACAGATATTGAGATTAATCCTGAGGATTATGGAATACCATTATCTAGTAAAGAAGATATTATAGGAGAAGGTCCAGAATTTAATGCTAAATTAACAAGAGATATTTTATCTAAAAAAATTGTTGGTGCTAAGCTTGATATTGTATTATTAAATGCAGCAGCAGCGCTTATTGTTGATGAAAAAGCAAGAGATTTTAAAGATGGTATAGATATGGCAAAAGAAGCTATTATTAGTGGTGCTGCACAAAATAAACTTGAGCAGATTATAAAAATATCAAAACAGTTAAGTTAAGGTAAAAAATTGAAAAAAGAATTTGAATTAGACTTAGATAGTGTCGATGTTGTCGTTGATGAATTAAAAAAAGTTATTAATAATAAAAATTGTGTTGTAATTTTAAGAGGTGATTTAGCTAGTGGAAAAACAACTCTTGTAAAAAATTACGTAAAAGCTTTAGGATTAGATGATTTAGTTACGTCTCCTACTTTTTCTATACAAGCAGTTTACTCAAATAATATTTTTCATTATGATGTTTATAATAAAACTTTGCAACAATTTATTTGTCTTGGAATGATTGAAGAATTTGAAGCTGAAGGTATCCATTTTGTAGAGTGGGGTGATGAAAAATTAGAAGATATTTTAAAAGATTATGGATTTCAAGTTGTATTAGTTGAAATTAGAAAAAAAGATGATAAAAGGTTATATACAATAGATGCATAAATTAGAAATAAAAGATATTACAAAAATTATTAAAAAAACACAAATTTTACATGGTATTTCTCTTGAAGTAAAATCTGGAGAAATTGTTGGACTTTTAGGACCTAATGGAGCGGGTAAAACAACAACATTTTATACTGTTTGTGGGCTAGTAAAACCAACAAGTGGGACTGTATATTTTGATGATAAAGATATAACTGAATATCCATTACATAAAAGAGCATTAAGAGGAATAGGGTATTTACCTCAAGAATCTTCTATTTTTAAGGATTTATCTGTTGAAGATAACCTTATGCTTGCTGCTGAAATTATCACAGAAGATAAAGATGAACAACAAAAAAGAGTTGAAGAATTATTAGAATTATTTAATATTGAACCTATTCGACAAAGAAAAGGAGTTTCTTTATCTGGAGGGGAGCGAAGAAGAACAGAAATAGCAAGAGCATTGGTTTCTAAACCTAAATTTTTACTTTTAGATGAACCTTTTGCTGGAGTTGATCCAATTGCTGTGAAAGATATACAAGAGATAATTCATCAATTAACAAAGATAAATATCGGTGTTTTAATAACTGACCATAATGTAAGAGAAACATTAGAGATATGTGATAGAGCATACGTTATGAAAGCAGGGACTTTACTTGCAAGTGGAACAAGTGCAGAAATAAAAAATAGCCCAGAAGTTAGAGAACATTATTTAGGAAAGAGTTTTAATTTTTAAATTACTTTTTCTTAAATTCATTTATATTTGGTTTTTCAATAGGTGCAGAGAAATAATACCCTTGTGAATAATCAACTCCTAAATCTTTTGCCATATCAAAGATTTCTTTATTTTCTACAAATTCAGCAATAGTTTTTAGATTTAAATTTTTTGCAAATTCAACTATAGTTTTTGTTATTTTACGAGAGTTTTCATCTTTTGTAATGTTTTTTATCAAAGAAGCATCAATTTTTAAATAATTAACATTCATTTTTAAAAGGTGTTCGAAGTTTGAGTAACCTGTTCCAAAATCATCAATCGCAACTTTACAACCTAAAGTTTTAATTTCTTCAATAAAACTAATTAATAAATCATAATTTTTTATACTTTCATCTTCTAAAATTTCAAAAACAACTCTATTTGTAACTTTGTGTTTATCTAGCATTTTTTTAATAAATTCTAAAAAATCAGGTTCAACTATATCTTTATATGAAATATTTAATGAAAATTCAAATGGTAAATTTTCAAATGTTTCAAAAGATTTTTTTATAACAGTTCTTGTTAGTTTTGTATATTGTCCAGATTTTTTTGCTACTTCTAAGAAAAAGAATGGTGATATAACTTTATTTTCTTCATCAATAAGTCTTACTAAACATTCATATTTTTCAACTTTCAAAGTTTGATTATTTATAATTGGTTGAAAATATACTGTGATTTTATCATTTAAAAAAGCAGTTTTAAGTTTTTTTGTCCAAAGCATATTATTTTCATATTCATGAAATTTGTCAAGTTTTTCAAAAAATACAAGATAATCTTTGTGGTCTTTTTTTGCACCTTGTAGTGCAATATCAGCTGTAATTAATTTATTGTTTCTATCAGAAA
>NZ_MUXF01000019.1:0-8617 GCF_003063295.1 Arcobacter lacus | reverse complement strand
GAAATTTATATAATTTCAAACTATCGTTATTTTCTATTATTTGTAAAATTAATTTTGAGACATCATTTAAGATAATATCTCCCACTTTATGTCCAAAAAAATCATTAATTTCTTTGAAAGAGTTAATATTAAATAAAGCAATTGCTTTTATTTGAGGTAAGTTATTTTGTAAATCTTCTATTAGTTTTGTTCTATTTGGCAATTTTGTTAAATTATCGATATAAAGAAGCTTTTGCAACTCTATTTTATGTTCTATTACATGAGAAATATCTGTTAAAATAATAATGTTTATATCTTTTGTTGATAAAAATATTTTTTGGATAGAGAAAAACTTTTTATTTTCATTAGCATCCATTATACAAACTTTTGAATTTTCAGTAATTTCATCTAAATTTCTAATTGAATCTTTTTCAATTTCAAATAAACTATTAATATTTTTGTATTTTATATTTAATTCTTCTACTGAAAATATATTTATTAATTTATAAAAATGATTATTTGAAAATACAATATGATTATTTGATATTACAAAAATAGGACAATTAATATTATTGATGAAAGATTCATAAAAATCTTCTTTTATTATCTCTTCTTTGATAGTTGTTTTATTTAAATAATTCTCTATTTTTGTAATTAATTTATTATTATCAAAGTTAATATAGTTGATATTTGAACTGTTTTTTAAGTTTTTGATTTTATCATCATGTGAAATATATATTACTTCAGTAGTATCTTTTAAAAATTTTTTTATTTTTTCAAATTTTTCAAATAAATTGATATGAACCATTATTATATCAACAGAATCAATTTCATCAAGAATATTATTAAAAGTTGAAAATTGATGAATATTTATATTATTAAATTTATTAGAGATACTTTTTTTAACTTCATCGAATTCAAAATTGTCATTGATGATGAAAATATCATAGTTCATAGTTTATCTTTCATTTGAAAAAAGCTTAATAGCTCGATTTAAATCTTCTTGTGTATCAATACCAAAAGATTTTGAAATAACTTTTACCATTGCTATTTTTTCTCCATTGTCAATCGCTCTTAACTGCTCTAATTTTTCAATATTTTCTAACTTAGAAGAATTTAATTTACAAAAAGCATTTAGTGATTTTTTTGTAAAACCATAAATTCCTAGGTGTCCAAAATATGAAGCATCTTTGTGATGATCTCTATGATATGGAATTTTTGCTCTTGAAAAATATATTGCATTTGAATGTTCATCTAAAATAACTTTTACATGATTTGGATCATCTGCTAATTCTGAAGTTATATCTTTAAAACAAGAAGTTATCATTATATTTTCATCATTTTCTTTTATCTGTTTTACTCTATTTATTACAGCTTGTACAACTTCTGGTTCTATAAAAGGTTCATCAGCTTGTACATTTATTATGATTTCATCTTCACTTAAATTTAAAATATTTACTGCTTCATTTATTCTATCTGTACCACTATTATGTGAAGTTGAAGTTAAAACTGCATCAAAACCATATTGTGAAGCTAAATCTATAACTTCTGGACTATCTGTTGCAATTACAACTTTATCTAGATTACTAACTTGTTTTGCAGTTTTTATCACCATAGGTAACCCTAAAATATCTACCATGATTTTGTTGGCAAAGCGACTTGAGTTTAGTCTTGCAGGGATTATTATCATTTTATGTATTCCTTACTTTTATTGAATTTATTATATTATAAAATCGTTAAATAAATATGAAAGAAGATAATTTTATGAAAAAAACAATCACTATAATTGATACTTTTGGTTTTTTATTTAGAAGCTATTTTGCTTTACCACCATTAAAATCAAAAGATGGTTTCCCAACAGGACTATTAACAGGATTTATAAATTTTATATCAAATATAGGAAAAGATTTTAAAACAGATTATATAGTTTTTGCACTTGATGCAAAAGGTGAAACTTTTAGAAATCAACTTTACAGTCAATATAAAGCTCAAAGGCCAGAAGTTCCAGAAGATTTACTAACTCAACTTCCTATTGCAATTTCTTGGATAGAAAAGATGGGATTTAAAACAGCAATTAGAACTGGTTATGAAGCTGATGATATGGTTGCATCTATTGCAAATGACGCTAAACAAAAGGGTTTAGAAGTAAGAATTGTTTCTCATGATAAAGATTTATATCAATTAATTGATGATTCAAATAATGTTTATTTATTTGATCCAACAAAAAAAGTTGTTATAAATGAAGAAAAATGTATAGAAAAGTATGGAGTAAAACCTTCTCAATTTACAGATTATCAATCTTTGTTAGGTGATACAGCTGATAATATTCCTGGAGTTAAAGGAGTAGGAGCCAAAACAGCCGAGTCTTTAATCAAAGAGTTTGGTACTTTAGAGAATATTTATGCAAATATAGACAATATTGAGAAAAAACGAACAAAAGAGTTATTGATAGAAGGAAAAGAAAACGCAATTTTGTCAAAAAAACTTGTAACTTTAATGACAGATTGCCATTATATCGATAATTTAGAAGAATTTATTTTACCAAATGAAAATCCTATTTTAAGAATTAGCGATATTTTAATTCAATATGATATGGCTAGAGTTTTGGATAAAGTCAATAAAGAGGGAATGGGATATCAAACTCAAATACCTTTACAACAAATAAAAAAAGAAGAAAAAATAGAATATATATTGTTAGATAACGAAAATAGCTTATCAATGGCAATAAATACAATTCCAAGAGATGCTATTGTATCTTTTGATACTGAAACTTCCGATTTAGAAATAGATAATGCAAAAATTGTTGGATTTTCTTTTGCTTATGAAGAAAATAAAGCTTATTATGTACCAATAGGACATGTATATTTAGGAGTTGGAAATCAAATATCTTTAGAAGCTGCTAAAGCTGCAATTGTACAGTTAAATCGACATAAATTGATTCTTCAGAATTTTAAATATGATTATCAAATAATTAAAAAAAATTTTGATCTTGAATTAAGACTTTATGCTGATACAATGATTTTATCTTGGCTTTTAAATACAAATGAAAAAGTAGGGCTTGACTATCAAATTGATAAATATTTTGATCATAAAATGATAAGTTTTACTGATGTTGTAAAAAAAGGTGAAAATTTTTCAAATGTAGATATTCAAAAAGCTTGTGAATATGCAGCTGAAGATGCTTTGATGACTTTAAGACTATTTAAAAAACAACTACAAATTTTCAAAGAAAAAGGAGAAGAAGAACTTCTGAATCTTGCTTTTGAGGTCGAATTTGATTTTATTTATGTTTTAGCAAATATGGAAATGAATGGAATAAAAGTTGATGTTAATTTATTAAAAGAGTATAAAGAGTTAAGTAATAAAAATATAAGTGAATTAACAACAAAAATTTATGAAACAAGTGGAGTTGAATTTAATATAAATTCTCCAAAACAGCTTGGGACTCTTCTTTTTGAAACTTTAGGTTTGCCAACTGCTAAAAAAACAAAAACAGGTTATAGTACAGATGAGGGAGTTTTAAATGGTTTGATAAATGAACATCAAGTTATACCATTGCTTTTACAATATAGAGAAGCTTATAAATTACAATCAACATATATTGAACCACTTTTAGAACTTGGTTCAAAAACTAATGACAATAGAATTCATACCTCATTTTTACATACAGGAACAGCAACAGGAAGATTGAGTTCAAAAAATCCAAATTTACAAAATATTCCCACAAAAAGTGATTCAACTATACAAATTCGAAAAGCTTTTATACCAAAAGATGGTTATAAACTTGTTGCAGTTGATTATTCTCAAATTGAATTAAGACTTTTGGCACATTTTAGTCAAGATAAAGCTTTAGTCGAAGCTTTTGAAAATGATTTAGATATACACTACCAAACAGCTGTTAAAATATTTGGTGAAGAAAATGCAAAAGAAAAAAGAGGTATTGCAAAATCTATAAATTTCGGATTATTGTATGGAATGGGAAGCAAAAAACTTGGTGAGACTTTAGGAATCCCTTCAAAAGAAGCAAAACAATATATTGATTCATATTTTGAAGCTTTTAAAAGTGTAAAAGATTATTTAAAATCTATTGAAGATTTTGCAAATATAAATGGTTATGTAAAAACTTTATTAAATAGAAAAAGATTATTTGATTTCAATTCAGCAAATGCTATGATGAAAGCTGCATATTTGAGAGAAGCTGTAAATACTTTATTTCAAGGAAGTGCTGCTGATTTAATAAAACTTGCTATGATAAATATTTATCAAAAATATAAAGATGATGAAAATATTAAGCTACTTTTACAAATTCACGATGAACTTGTATTTGAAGTAAAAGATGAATTTGTTGAAGAAATAACATTTAGTATTAAAAATATAATGGAAAATATTTACAAATTAAATGTTCCTCTAAAAGTATCATTAAGTATTGGTAGTTCTTGGAAAGATTTAAAATAAAAAATTTTGACAAATAAAAAAATTTTTGTTATTATTTGACAATTAAAATTATTATATAAAGAGTAAAAATGTCAAAAATAATGAAAAATATAAGAAAATTATACAATACAAAAGTAATATTTTTAAGTGATGATTTATCAATTAAAGATAGTATAAAAGATGAATTTGTAGAAGCATTTAAGGAAGTAAAGTTTACTTCAAGTTATGAGGAAGCGTTAAAACTTTCTTTAACAAATAATTACGATTTAGCAATTGTAGATATTGATTTAAAAAATAGTTCTTTTTCTGAATTGTCTTCAAAATTAGTAATTATACCTAAAATAGTTATTTCAAGTTCAGATAGTGATGATAAAGTAGCAACAGCTATAAATTTAGAAGCATATACATTTTTAGCAAAACCTTTAAATTTAATGGATTTAAAATTAGCTATTTTAATGTGTCTTAACCAAATGAAAAGAGTTGATAAAATAGAGTTTGATCAAGGTATTTATTTTGATGAATATAGAGATCAATTTTTCAAAAAAGGTGGAGCAATAATAGATTTCACAAGATTAGAAAAATCATTTTTAAAACTTTTAATAGCAAGAAGAAATGAAATCACAGATTATGATATGATAAAAGATATAGTATGGAAAGGTAAAGAGATGTCTATTTATACTATGAGAAATATAGTAAATAAAATAAGACAGAAAACTTATTATGAGATTATCAGAAATCACTCTAGTAAAGGATATACTATTGATATTTATAAAGGTGACTAGTTTAAATATTAATAGTATTATATAAAAAATATATGGAAGAACTTATCGTTTCAAAAGAAGAATTGATATATTTATTTGAATCTCAAACCATTGAAGATACTGGAAAAGGTTGGCTCTTAGAAGGTAAGTTCTTCGTTGATATTATAGCTTTGCATGAAGTTGAACCCAAGTTTTTGCAAGATGTAACTAATGCTAAATCTTACAAACTGGTATTAAAAAAAGGTAGGTAATTAATTTTTAATTATTGCCTTTTTTTTATATACGTAGAAAAATAAACAAATTCCTAATATTATAAGGGATTGTAAAATACCCATCGTTAGCCATTCTCCAACTAAAAAACCTAATTGACTATCCGGTTGTCTAAAGAATTCGGCAATAATCCTAGCTATCGCATATAATCCTCCATACATAAGCGCTAATTGTCCATCAAAAGCCTTTCTTTTTCTGTAAATTACTAAAACTAAAAAAACGAATAAACCTTCAAGTATTGCTTCATAAATTTGTGAAGGATGTCTTAAAACACCTCCTACATAAATTCCCCAAGGAACATCAGTAACTCTTCCTATTAGTTCTTGGTTGAAAAAATTTCCAAGTCTTCCAAATATATATGCAGCACTAACACCAAGTACGGCAATATCAGTTATAAACCAAAAAGAGACTTTGTTTTTTCTACAAAATAGATATGAAGCAATTATAAATCCAAAAAATGCTCCATGGTAACTCATTCCAGATATTCCTGCATAAACTCCATTTATATATGGATTGAATATTTGCCAAGGATGAGTTATATAATACATTGTATGACTATCATAAAATAGTACATAACCAAGTCTAGCTCCTAAAATTACTCCAATTTCTGCCCACCAAATATATGAATCAAATAAATCATTAGAAATTGGTAATTTATCATGTTTTATAAACCACTTTGCAACAAAAATAGCACTAATAAGTGCTAATGCATACATTATCCCATACCAGTGAACAGCAATAGAACCTAAGTTGAAAGCAACTGGATTAAAATGCGAGTATATATTTTGCCAAAATTCCATATTTTTAATCCTCTAAAGCTTGAGCTATTAACTCAATAGGGTTTTTAAACTCTACATCAACATTTGCTAAATATAAAGAGTTTGTTATTTGCATTCTACATGCGCTACATTCAGCACTTACTATTTGTGCTTTTGTATCTCTAATCATCGCTGCTTTTGGTGCACCTGCTGCTTTAGAAAACTCATACTTTTCAGTTTGCATAGTAACTCCACCAAATCCACAGCATCTATTTGAGTCACTCATCTCTTTTAATACATAGTTTTGTTTTAAAAGTTCTCTTGGTTCTTTCCATACACCTTGCATTTTTTTAGCGTGGCATGGGTCATGGTAAGTTACCATTTGGTCGAATTTTTTACCACTTTTAGCAAGTAACTCTTTTAATTCAGTATTATTTTCAAGCCACTTTGTTGCTAAAAATATTTTTTTTGATAATTTAACAGCTCTTTCTTTCCACTCTGGTTGATCGTGTAAATAGTGTTCCCAATCTTTATTTATCATAGCACTACATGTAGCTTCTGGAATAATAACAGCATCAACTTCATCTATCCATGTTTCAAAATATTTGATATTCTCTTTTACTAAATAATCAACTGTATCAAAAGCACCTGTAAAATATGCAGGCGCTCCACAACAGAGTTGTTTTTTTGGAATTGTTATATCTAAATTTAATTTTTTTAGAATTTTTACTAAACTATCACCAGTATTTGTATAAGTATAGTTACTCATACAACCTATAAAAATAGCAACTTTTCCTTTTTTATTTTCTTCAATAGATTTATTTATTGCAGGAATATTTTCTGGATATTTATTTAAAAAACTTCTTTTATCTGCATAAGGTAAAACTCTTCCTTTTTTTACTATTGGTAATGAAAATCGTGGAAGTGCTGATTGTTTTGCAGAATCTAATTTTAAAGCACAAGTTTGGAAAACCCAACCTAATTTTGATAAAAAGTCCATAGTTTTTCTATGTCTTAAAAGGAAAAAGAACAGCCTTTTATACCAAGCAATACCATATTTTTTAGCAATATCACTTCTTACTTGCTCAATAATCATATCTGTTGGTAAATCATTTGGACAAACTTCAACACAGTTTGTACATAAAAAACATGATTCAAATATATCTTTTGCATTTTTATCTAATTCTAATTCATCTCTTTTGTATGCTCCAAGTAGGTCGATAAATCCTCTTGGGCTTGTTGCTTCATCTTGATTTATATTGAAAATTGTACATACTGGTTTACATTTTCCACATTTTACACAATCATCAGAGATTTTTGTATAGTCAAATTTACTTATAGCCACTAAATTACCTTTTGGTTAAAAATTTTTAATATTTATAATAAAAATTTAATATACAAAAATATTGGTTAAAAGTTGTTAAATAGGGAATTTGTCCCTATTTATGGAAGTTGAGATTTAGCTTTTATTTTCTCTTCTAAGTTTAAATTAGTTCTACTTATTCCATAATTGATTAAATCTAAATCTTTTACATTAAATGTAAGAGTTCTTGCTTGGTTGTAAAGATTATTTGCTATTTGAAGATTGTTAGTTGCTTCATAAATCAAAGCTAGATTGTATAAAACTTCAAAACTTTTCCCTTGTAACTCTTGATTTAAGCTTTCTAAATTGTATTTTGCTAAATCTAAATTTCCTTTTTCCATAAGAGCTACACTATCTTCAAATCTTTGTTTTTGAGTTTTTGTATAAATTGGATTATCATTTAATTCTTCCATGATTTCTACATCAAAATAGATGTAATGAGGAGAAATATCATCTAAAATTGCATTTGATATAGAGTCTGCTAATTGTGAATTTACTCTAAATTTATCACTATGTGCAGTTAAATGTGCTGGCATATAAGGATAATCATAAAAATATCTATCATAACAAACATTATCACTTGTATTTGTACTATAAGTTTTTGAAAAAATTATTTGATTGTTTATTGGTTTTATTAGAGTTATAGCTGTTGTTACATTGTATTCTTTCGCTTCACAAGGAATATATCTTATATAATACTCCATACACTGTTTTACTCTTGTTTTTTCATCATATCTATAATATCTGCATCTTGAAAAGTCAACTTCATTTCTATAATATACATTATAAGTTGCTGATGATTGTAAAACTTCTCCTGTTAATATTGCATCTGTTCCAAAGATATCATTTTTTAAAGTAAAAACTCTTTTATTATCAACTACTTTGTTTGCTATTTTATTTGCAAGACTTTCTGTTTGATTTATATCGTCATTTCTAAATCTTTCTACTTTTATGCTGTTGATTTTTTCTTTTTCTATTTTTGAAGATTGTAAGGCTTTTATAGTGATTTTTGAAGCACAACCACTAAATAAAAAAATCAAAGAAAGAATCGA
>NZ_MUXF01000018.1 GCF_003063295.1 Arcobacter lacus | reverse complement strand
AAAATTAACAAAAAATCTCTTGACAAAAAGAGAAAAAGGTATTATAATTCCCGTCCAATTTAAGAGAATAAGTTAAAAAAGATTCCGGCATAGCTCAGCGGTAGAGTAGATGACTGTTAATCATTTGGCCCCTGGTTCGAACCCAGGTGCCGGAGCCACTTAAGATTTTAAATGTGATCTTTAAAAGAAGAAAAGTTTGTAAAGAAGTAATCTTTGTAAACTAAATATGTTAATCAAACAAAAAAGAGAAAAAAAACAAGAAGTAAAACTCTTGTCTATTCGAAAAAAAACATGAGTGATAATTTTGTAATTAAGTAATTATAAAATATGTCAGTTTCA
>NZ_MUXF01000017.1 GCF_003063295.1 Arcobacter lacus | reverse complement strand
GAACCAGAAGCAAGTCCAGTGTTAAGTGGAGGGAATCCTGGACCACATAAAATCCAAGGGATTGGAGCAGGATTTGTACCAGATGTATTAAATACAAAAATATATGATGAGATAATACAAGTGTCAAATGATGCAGCAATAGAGACTTCAAGACAATTAGCACAAAATGAAGGGTTGCTTGTAGGTATTAGCGCAGGGGCTAACGCATATGTAGCAAGTCAAGTGGCAAAAAGACCAGAGAATAAAGGTAAAACAATAGTAACAATTTTATGTGATACAGGTGAAAGATATTTAAGTTCAGGATTATATAATTACGAAGAAGAGTAAGACTCTTCTTCATCTCTCTTTGAGGAAAATCTTCAAAACTTACTTACAGAATATATCTTCTTGACAATTTAAATTTAAAGAGATATAATTTCACCTATTTTATAGATGATTATTTTAATCATCTATTTTTTTATGAAAATTTTATATTTCACCTATTGAGTGGATTATATATTTAAGGGATTATTTAATGAGATTAAATTTTGGCATATTAAAAAGACCAAAATCCACAATTCCTGGATTTGGTTTGACTTTGGGATATACAGTTTTTTATTTAAGTATTATTGTAATTATTCCACTTATAGCTCTATTTACAGAAGCTTTTAGTATGGGATGGCAAGCTTTTTTAGATGCAACAACAAATGATAGAGTAATCGCAAGTTATAAACTAACTTTTTTTACATCTATAATAGCAGCACTTATAAATACTTTTTTTGGACTTATTGTTGCTTGGTGTTTAGTTAGATATAACTTTTTTGGAAAAAGAGTTTTTGATGCGATTGTTGATTTACCTTTTGCTTTACCAACAGCTGTTTCAGGGATTGCTCTTACAACACTTTATTCATCACAAGGTTGGTTTGGACAAATTTTACAACCACTTGGAATAAAAGTTGTTTTTACTCCTATTGGAATAACAATAGCTTTGATTTTTATTGGTCTTCCTTTTGTTGTAAGAACAATTCAACCAGCATTTGAAGAGTTAGAAGTTGAACAAGAAGAAGCAAGTAGATGGCAAACATTTTATAAAGTGATACTTCCTACTATTTTTCCAGCATTATTAACTGGATTTGCTTTATCTTTTGCAAGAGCTTTAGGTGAATATGGTTCGGTTGTTTTTATAGCTGGAAATATGCCAATGAAAACAGAGATTAGTACACTTTTGATTATTACAAAACTTGAGCAATATGATTATGCAGGAGCAACAGCGATTGCAGTTGTAATGTTATTAATCTCTTTTGTAATGTTACTTTTAATAAATATTCTTCAAAGATGGAGTTCAAGAAGAAGAGGAATGGAGGCTATATGAAAACTTTTAATAATTCAAAAAGTTCACAAGGTGAATCAAAAGTAGTTAAATATCTACTAATAACAACAGCAATAACTTTTTTAGCTGTTATGTTAGTAGTTCCTTTGATTACAATATTTGCAGAAGCTTTTAGAAAAGGAGTTGAAGCATATTTTTTAAGTTTTGAAGATGAGTATGTTTTAAGTGCAATTAAACTTACATTTATAACTGCAATTATTGCTGTTCCTCTAAATTTAGTTTTTGGGCTTGCAGCTTCTTGGGCGATAGCAAAATACTCTTTTTTTGGGAAAAGTTTTTTAATAACTTTGATTGATTTACCTTTTGCTGTAAGTCCTGTAATTTCAGGATTTGTTTATGTTCTATTATTTGGAGCACAAGGTTGGTTTGGTTCTTGGTTGATTGAAAATGATGTACAGATTATTTTTGCAGTTCCTGGAATTGTATTAGCGACTATATTTGTAACTTTTCCATTTGTTGCAAGAGAGTTAATTCCTTTGATGCAAGAGATGGGAAATGATGAAGAACAAGCTGCTTTACTTTTAGGAGCAAGTGGTTTTCAAACATTTTTAAAAGTTACTTTACCAAATATAAAATGGGGACTTTTATATGGAGTAATTTTATGTAATGCAAGAGCAATGGGAGAATTTGGAGCAGTTTCAGTTGTTTCAGGACATATTCAAGGTGTGACAAATACGATGCCTTTGCAAGTTGAGATTTTATATAACGAATATAATTTTGTTGCAGCTTTTGCAGTTTCAACACTTTTAGCAATTTTGGCTTTATTAACTCTTGTTTTAAAATATATTTTAGAGTGGAAAGTACAAAAAAGAGCAAAAAAATTAGAGAATGAAGAATAATTTATAGGAAAAAATATGAAGATTGAAGTAAAAAATTTAACAAAAAACTTTGGAAATTTTGTAGCACTTGAAAATATAAATTTAGATATTGTTGATGGTGAATTATTAGCACTTTTAGGACCATCAGGAAGTGGAAAAACAACTCTTTTAAGAATGATTGCTGGACTTGAAACAGTTGATGATAAAGATAGTGGAGAGATTTTATTTAATGGTATAAATGTTGCAAAAAAAGATATTGGTGAACGAGATATTGGTTTTGTTTTTCAACATTATGCCTTGTTTCGTCATATGACTGTTTTTGAAAACATCGCTTTTGGGCTTAGAGTAAAACCTAAAAAACAAAGACTTTCAAATAAAGAGATTGAAGAAAAAGTAAATAAACTTTTAAAACTTATTCAACTTGATGGTTTTGCTTCTCGTTTCCCTTGGCAATTATCTGGAGGGCAACGACAAAGAGTTGCATTAGCACGTGCACTTGCTGTTGAGCCAAAAGTTTTACTTTTAGATGAACCTTTTGGAGCACTTGATGCAAAAGTACGAACAGATTTAAGAAGATGGTTAAAAGAGCTTCAAGAAGAACTTGGAATTACAACTATTTTAGTTACACATGACCAAGAAGAAGCACTTGAAGTTGCAAATAGAATAGTAGTAATTAGCAAAGGAAAAATAGAGCAAGTTGGAACTCCTGAAGAGGTATTTCACAATCCCAAAAATGAGTTTGTAATAAACTTTTTAGGAAATGTAAATCTATTTCATGGACGAGTTGATGATGGAAGGTTAAATCTTGAAGATAGCTCAGATAATAAATATTTGATTAGACCACATGAGTTAGAAATAATTTCTGTAAATGATAAAGAAGCAATTTTACAAGCAAAAGTAAAATATATCCAACTTGCAGGTTCTTTTGTGAAAATAGATTTAAGTCATTTAAACGATGATTCAAAAACACTATTGGTTGAAATATCACATTCAGAATTTAAAGAGAAAAATATTCAAAAAGGTGATATTGTAGGAATTCGTCCAAGAACTTTAAGAACCTTTGAAGATGGGGCAGGAATATAATTTATGCTAAAGTTAAAGTAATTTAACATTTACTTTAACTTTTAAACTACTTTCTCCACTACTTTGGACAACTCCTTTTAGTGGAGATATGTCTAAATAGTCTCTTCCATAACCTAAAATAATGTATTCTTCATTTGGTATTTTATTATTTGTTGGGTCAAAATCTGCCCAACCAAATGTTGGGATATAAATAGAAAACCAAGCATGTGATGCATCTGCTCCAAACAGTTTTTCTTTTCCAGGTGCAGGAATAGTTTGTATATAACCACTAACATAACGTGTTGGAATACCAATACTTCTAAGTGCTGAAATTGCAAATTGTGCAAAATCTTGACAAACTCCTTTTTTCTCTTTAAAAACTTCTTCTATTGGAGTTGTAAGGTCAGTAAATCCAGATACAAAATCAAAATCATTAAATATTCTTTGCATAAATTCTTTTGTTGCTTCATAAAGGTTTCTATCTTCCCAAAATGATTCTAAAGCATAATTGATTATTTCATTTGATGCAACTGGAATTGATTCTGTTTCAAATAAAAAAAGTTTAGCTAAAACATCATCTTTATAATATTTATTGAGTCTCTCTTTAGCTTCACCAAAAGTGATAGAAACATTTTGTAGTTTTTCTAAATGTTTGTTTATATTTTCTTCGACTCTTTCTACTTTTGATTTTGCAATTACTTTTAATGAAGTATGAGATTCTCTTACAAGCATAAAATTATTTGTATTTTCAAAATAATCTATAAATTCATTTGATTCATAAGGAGTTGGCTCAATTTTTAAAGAATATTCTAATAATTTCTGAGCATCTGAATTTTTTGGTTTTAGTCTGGCAATATTATGACTAAAAGTTACAAGTGCAGCATAATCAAATTTTGTTTCGTGGTAAATTTCATAAATCATTAATTACTCGTTGTAGTGTGAAAAATATGTTTTTGTTAGTTCTTCAGATGTTTGGCTTAATAAATCTGAAATAGTTGAAAGGAAACTTTCTAACTCTTTATAAATAAATTCATCTTTTTTTGTTTCTAAAAGTTTATCTGTATTTGTTAAAGTTATCATAGAAAAAACTTTAAATACAGGCTCTTCAAAGTTACTTAATTGAGAATTATTTATAGTTTTTGGTAACTCTTTTAAATTTTCCAATAGTTCTTTTGTTATATAAATCAATGATTTTGGATATTTTGTATTAAATAGTAAAAAATCTAAAACATTTTTTAAATCTAAAGATGATTTGTAATAAGTTCTATAAGAGTTATAACTTTCATAAGAGTTAAGCATGGAATCAAGTACATCATACTCTAAAAGTTTGTCTAACTTTAAAGTAAGAAGTGAACGAAGTTTTGAGATAAGTAATTGAGAAATTTCTATTTTACAACCAATATCAAATAAAATCAAACCTTGTTCTTTAAAAATACTTTCATTGATTAATTCTTTATATGCCATAAGATAAATTAGTAATTTATCAAGTTCACTTATGTGGTCTTTATATGATGAAACTTCTCTTTTATTATATCCATTCCACTCTCTTTGCATTTTTTCATAAATTCTCCAAGCATCCATTGTTAAAAGATTTTTAACGCTAGCATTTATGTTTGATAATAAACTAAGAGAAAAAGATAAACTCCCTACACGATTTTTATCTTTAATTAGCGAAAGTATTTCATTTAAAGGATGTTTCATCTTTTCATCTAAAAATCCTGGATAAGTCATTGTAAGATGAGTTAATGCAACATTTAATATTTTTGAAGTTTGTTTTGAATTTGTATTGTCATCATATCTATTTATATTAAACATTGTTTTTAAATTAAACCTAATCATTCTTGCGGTTGTGATAGTTCTACTTAGATATCTTCCAAGCCAAAAAAGATTTTCTGCTCTTTTTGTTGAAATATTTTCAAGTTGAGAATCAATAAATGCTCTATTTTTAAAAATAGAGTTTCCAGTATAACTTTCATCTTTTCCCAAAATCCATAAGTCTTTACTTGTTCCACCTTTTTGATTCGAAACAACAAGGCTATCTTTAGAAGGAGAAACTCTAACTAATCCTCCTTGAAGAACATTATATTTATTTTTATGTAAATATGAAAAAGCTCTAATTACAGTATTTCTTGGTTCAACTTTACCTTTTGAATAAGAAGGTGTTGTAGAAAAATCAATTATCTCTTGCCCTACATAATAATGAGGTGCTTTTTGTATCTTTTGAGTTAATTCTAATAGTTGTTTTTCTGTTAGTTTATTTCCAAAATATACTTCAATATTATCAGTTCTATCTATTTTTTTTACAATCAGAGTTTTTAAATTCTCTAATACAAAATCTAACTCTTTTTTTTGTCCACACCACCAAGTTGCAATTTGTGGTAAAATTAACTCTTCGTCCAATAAAAATCTTGAAATATTTTTCATAAATGGATTTAATCCAATATTTTCTAAAATTCCTACTCCAATTGGATTTATCATAGATAAGTTATCTTCTCTAATTACATTTACTAAACCAGCAACTCCAAGATGTGAATTGTTTTTTAGTTCTAATGGATCACAATATTGTGCGTCAACTCTTCTTATTAAAGTATCAACGCGTCTTAATCCTTTTAAACTTTTTAGCCAAAGGTGATTATTTTTTACAAGTAAATCATCACCTTGAACTAAAGTTAAATCTAAATAAGAACTCAAATATGAGTGTTCAAAATATGTTTCATTTAGAGGACCTGGAGTTAAGAATGCAATTAGTGGATTTTCTTGATTCGAAGGAGATAAAGATTTTAGCATAGTTTTATAACCTTCAATAAAACTTGCCATTTTTTTAATTTCAACGTTTGGATATAAATCATTTGAAATTGAGTTCATAGTAAGACGATTTTCTATTGCATATCCTAAGCCTGAAGGTGATTGTGTTCTATCATTTATAACCCAAAATTTACCATCTGGTCCTCGGCTAATATCACTTGCATAAAATCTTAATGAATAAGAATCTTCATTTTTAAAATTAAAAGCTTCAGGTAAAAAACTTTTATGTCCAAAAACTATTTCAGCAGGTATAATTCCTTCTTTTAATAGTCTTTGTTCTGTATATAAATCTTTGAAAATAAGATTTAGAAGTTTTGCTCTTTGTATTAAGCCTTTTGAAACTTCTTCCCACTCTTCATTTGTTATTACTAATGGAATTGGGTCAAGGTTCCATCTTCTATTACTTCCCTCTGGATCATTATAAATATTATAAGTAACACCATTATCTTCAAGACGCCAATCAATTTCTAGTTGTTTTTGTTCTAATTGTTTGATACCAGTTTTTTCTAAACCTTCTATTATTTGTTTCCAATGAGGTCTAATATTACACTCATTATCAAACATTTCATCAAATGATGATTCTAATCTACAACTATCAAAAATTGACATCTAATTTTTTATCCACCTTTGTCTTAAATCTAATGTATGAGGATACTCTTTATTTTTTGGCATTTCATGGAAATATAGTTTTTTATTTCCAGTTTTATTTTTTATACTTCTTGTTGCTTCAAATGCAAAAGAAGAAGAGTTAGCTTCTCCAAAAAGTTGAGTTTCCATTGGTGTTACTTCTCCTTGTGAATGATTAAAATCCCAATATCTATTTATTCTTCTTGATTCTGCTTCATAAGAATTTACAGGGAATGTATCATAACTTCTTCCACCTGGATGTGAAACAAAATAGTTAAAACCACCAATAGATCTCATATTCCATTTGTCTATTATATCAAAAGTCAAAGGAGTATCAACTTTAATTGTTGGATGAAGTGCTGACCAAGGTTGCCAAGCTTTATATCTAACTCCACTAACAAATTCTCCTTCAATTTCTGTTTTAGATAAAGGTACCTGAACACCATTACAAGTAATCACATATCTTTCTTCATTGAAATCTTGAATTTTGATTTGTAATCTTTCAAGTGATGAATCAACATATCTTGAAGTTCCTTGACTTCCTGACTCTTCTCCCAAAACATTCCATGGTTCAATTGCAGCTCTAATTTCAACATGCATACCATTTATCATGGTCATTCCATATAGTGGGAATCTAAATTCAAAGAATGGGTCAAACCAATCAAGTTTAAACTCATAACCCTCATCATTTAAATATTCAACTACACTTTTTAAATCTTCTCTTACATAATGTTCAAGTAAAAATTTATCATGTAATCTTGTTCCCCAACGAATAAGATTATGTTTATATGGTCTTTTCCAAAAACAAGAAACTAAAGCACGAACTAATAACATTTGTAAAAGTGCCATTTGAGAATGAGGTGGCATATCAAAAGCACGAAGCTCTAAAATCCCTAATCTTCCACTTGAACTATCTGGTGAATAAAGTTTATCTATACAAAATTCGCTTCTATGAGTATTTCCAGTTATATCTGTTAGCATATGTCTAAATAATCTATCTGTTAACCAATAAGGAACATCTCCATTTTCAGGAATTTGTGAAAAAGCAATTTCAAGTTCATAAAGATTTTCAACTCTTCCTTCATCAACTCTTGGAGCTTGGCTTGTTGGTCCAATGAATGCTCCACTAAATAAATATGAAAGTCCTGGATGGTGTTGCCAGAATGTGATTAAACTTCTTAGTAGTTGAGGATTTCTTAAAAGTGGCGAATCACTTGGATTCATAGCTCCAATAGTTACGTGATTTCCTCCACCAGTTCCTGTGTGTCTTCCATCAACCATAAATTTTTCAGTTCCAAGACGACAAACTCTTGCATCTTCATAAAGTTTTAGTAAGTTATCACTTAACTCTTTCCAAGAAGAGGCTGGTTGGATATTTACTTCAATAACCCCTGGATCTGGAGTTACTTTGATTCTATCTGTTCTTAAATCATAAGGAGGTTCATATCCTTCAATGATTACAGCCATATTTAACCTACTTGCAGTCTCTTCAATAGAGGCGATTAAATCCAAAAATACTTCTGTTTTTTCAATAGGAGGAAGAAAAATACAAAGTTTAGAATCTCTTACTTCAATACCTAAAGCTGTTCTTACAAAAGCCGAATATTTATTATTAGGAGTTGTTTTATTATTTAAATTTTTTGCTCTTTTTTCAACACCATTGATATAATCCCCAAGTGCTGGATATGAAGCAAATAAATCTGGTTGGAAATCTTGGTCTAATTCAACTTGAGGTTTTACTATTAAAGATTCTAAAGGAAGTCTAAATCCAATAGGAGAGTTACCTGCACTTAAAAATAGATTTCCTCGTCTAAATTCCCATTTTGCTGTAATCCATTTAGTAAATCCAAAATTAAGAGGAAGAACATATCCTACTTCATTGTTTAATCCATAAGTTAATTTTTGGGCAATTGTTTTTCTCTCTAAAGGATCTTTTAAATCATATTTTAAAGGATCTATATCAATAGGAAGTTCAGCCTCTTTCATAATATAGTAAATCGGGTCTTCAAAAGCAGGAACTACATTTTCATCACTAACTCCTAAAATAAGAGCTAAAGTTGAGATAAATGTTTTTGCATCCGCAGTTGTATAAGAATAGTTAGTATTCATATTTGCTAAAAGGTCTGGATTTTTCCAAACAGGTTTTCCATCTTTTCGCCAATAAATTGTAGTTTGCCATCTTGGAAGTGGCTCTCCTGGATACCATTTCCCTTGGGCGTGATGTAATAATCCTCCATTTGTTGATGAAGCCATGATTTTTCTTGAAAGATTATTTGCTAATTCTCTTTTGTGAGGACCATCTGCTTCACTATTCCATTGAGCAGATTCCATATCATCAATAGATACAAAAGTAGGTTCTCCTCCCATAGTAAGTCTTACATCATTTTTTACTAAATCTTCATCAACTTTAAAACCAAGTTTATAAATAGCATCCCATTGCTCTTCTTTATAAGGTTTTGTAACCCTCGGTGATTCAAAAATTCTTGTTACTTTATTTTCGTAATCAAACTCTGTTTCACATTTATCACTAAATCCTTCAATTGCATGAGCAGAGTTATAGTGAGGAGTACAAGCAAGAGGAATATGACCTTCCCCTGCAAAAAGACCACTTGTACTATCAAGTCCAATCCATCCTGCACCTGGAACATAAACTTCTGTCCAAGCATGTAAATCTGTAAAATCAGCTTCAGGACCACTTGGTCCATCAAGTGATTTAACATCTGCTGTTAATTGAACTAAATATCCAGATACAAATCTTGCAGCAAGACCTAGGTGTCTTAATACTTGAACAAAAAGCCAAGCAAAATCTCTACAACTTCCAAGTTTCTTTTCTAAAGTTGTTTTACAAGTTTGAACACCTGGTTCTAGTCTTACTGTATAGTTTAGATGTGAGTTGATTCTTTGATTTACTTCAACTAAAAAATCAATTATTGATTTCTCTTCTCTATCAATTGTATCAACAAAATCTTTTAATATTTTTGTTTTTTCATCAATCTTTAAATATGGTTTTAACTCTTCTTCTAACTCTTTTTTGTATTCAAATGGATAGTTCTTTGCACTATCTTCAACGAAAAAATCAAAAGGGTTTATTGTAATCATATCTGCAATGATTTCAACATCAACACAAAATTCATCTGTTTTTTCAGGAAAAACTAGTCTAGCCATATAGTTTCCAAATGGGTCTTGTTGCCAATTTAGAAAATGATTATCTGGTTTTATTTTTAGAGAATAAGCCTCGATAGGAGTTCTACTATGAGGTGCTGGACGTAATCTTATTATATGGGGAGATAAAGAGATTTTTCTATCATATTTATAGTGAGTTTTGTGGGAAATTACAACTTTTAAAGACATATCTAATCCTTTTGATTTGATAAAATATTATATTAGCATTGAGTAGGATATTTTTTAAAAATCTGTATAAAGAATATACCTTATTATGCTAAAAAATAAGATAAATTTCTAATTAGTATAAATTTAATAATAAGAAGAAACATTATTTCTAGAATTTAGTTGATTATAATCAATTCTATTTTTACCAAATTTAATTAAAATCACAACAAATTTAAGGAGATAAAAATGCTTATAGATAAAGAAACATTACCATTAGTTGATATGGATTTTATGAACGAAACACATTTTGAAGATGTAGATTTGATAAATGAACTTTATGAAAATATTGTGACTTATGAAAAAGATAGTTCAAATGAAAGTTTTGGAATTTTAAAATCACAATATAAAAAGTGGCAAGATCACACTATAAATCATTTTAAAACAGAAGAAGATGAAATGCAAAAAAAAGGTTTTTTCGCATATCCATTTCATAAAGGTGAACATGATTCAAATTTGTATCAAATAAATATAGTTTGGAAAAATTTTGAAACAAAAAGAGATATAAAAGAACTAAAAAATTATATAGAAAAAGATTTAGTAGATTGGTTGATAAGTCATATTTTAAGTATGGATACTGTAACTGCAAGATTTTTCAAAACTGGAATGAGTCCTTGTGGAATGCATTAACTAATAATCAAGTAGGTAATCAATAATTTTGATTACTCTATTTTTATTTTATGACAACCTCAGAACTGTTATCTCACTTGAAGCCCCTAACCTCATAGGTGGTCCCCAAAATCCAGTTCCTTTATTTACATAAACTTGAGTTGTATCATTATGTTGGTGAAGTCCTTTTACATAAGGTTGTTCAAGTTTTACTAAAAAATTAAATGGAAAGATTTGTCCACCATGAGTGTGTCCACAAAGTATTAAATCAATATTTTTTGTATCTTTTATTTCATTTATATATTTTGGTTGATGTGCTAATAAAATTGTCGGATTATTTTCACAGTTTTCCAAAGCTTTATTTATATCAGGAATGTATGAACCATATCTAAAACCAAATCTATCATAAACTCCAGCTAAATAGAAACCTTCATCTTTTTCTCCAATATAAACATTTTGATTTTCTAAAGTTTTAATTCCTAAAGAGTTTACATAATCAATGATTGGTTTTACTCCATGAAAATATTCGTGATTTCCAACTATAAAATATGTTCCATATTTTGATTGTAAATTTTTTAATTCATCAAGTGCTGGACGCGCAAACTCTAGTTTAGTATCAACTAAATCACCGGTTATTACAACAATATCTGCATTTAGAAGATTTATTTTATCAACCATTGATTTTATAAAATTTTTTGTAATTAATCCACCAATATGAATATCACTTATTTGTATTATTTTATAAGGTTTTTTTAGATTATTTATTTTTACATCAACTATTTCAAGTTCAATATGTCGTGCATTATCAATGGCTTTTGCATTTGTTGCAATTACGGCTGATATAACACCGATATCTAAACCTTTTTTAAAAAATTCTCGTCGATTTTTAGTATATTTTGTTTTTTTTATACCAAAAGAGATGATTTCATGAAATAAAGTAATAATAAATGTTAGAAAAATCATCCCAATTGGTAAAGATAGGAGAAAATAGAGCCAGTTAGGCACTATAGGGAAGTATCTAGCAAGTGGATACATTAAAGCACCAAAAAATGTTAAATATAATACAAAGCTAAAATACTTTTTCGTCTTATGTTTAAAATTAAGCTTATTTATAAGACGCTTTTTGATTATCAAAGTTTGGAAAGCAAATACAATAATAAAAATTATAAAAAACAATGATATATTCATATGGAATTGTATAGATTTTTGGTTAACAGCTTTTAAATAGATGATTAATAATTAATTAAATCTAAAAATAATTTTATTAGTAAACAAGTGATTCAATGGTATTCTAAAATATATAAAAATATATTTATTTCTCATTTTGATAGAAATAGTATAAATTAAAAAAAGGATAAATATGATTAAAAAATTTGGTTTAATAGTTCTATTTAGTATAATAGTATCAGTACAAAGTGTAGCTCATGATTTTTGGATACATTCTACGAGTTATACTCTTCCTTGGAATAAATTGGGAGCAATAACAAATTTATATATGGGACATGGACATTTATATCCTGTAGATGAAGTCTTTGATGGTGATGTTAAATTTAAAATAGTTCAACCAGATAATAAAGAAAAAGTTATCGAAAAAAAACTTTTAGGTTATAAAGAAATATTAAAAAAAGAGGGAACTTACATAGTTTCAGGTAAAACAAATCCTGCTTTTTGGACATATTACTTTGATGAAAAAGGAAATAAAAGTTGGAAAGCTGGAACAAAACAAGATGTAAAAAATATAATCTCAAGTAAACAATATAATAAATTTGCAAAAGCAATTTTAGATGTTGGAGAAACAAAAGATGAAAATTACTCAAAAGTTTTAGGAGATGCTTTAGAAATAATTCCTATGGAGAATCCAAACAAACTTGTTGGAAATGGTCAATACTTAACAGTAAAGATACTATTTAAAAATGAGCCTTTGGCTTCTTCAAAAGTTTATGGTAGTTATGCAGGATTTTCAAATAATGGAGATTATGCTTTTGTAACAACTACAAATAAAGATGGACTTGCAAAAATTAAGTTAAGTCATTCTGGATATTGGATATTAAAAACGGACTATTCTGAAGCTGCATCAAAAGAGCTAGAAGATAAGGTTAATGAAATTTTTTATGTAGCAACATTAACTTTTCAAGCTCAATAAATATAATAATGATATTAAAAATCATAAATATATGATATAATTTTTTTACACTATTTTAAGGAGTAAGTATGAAAAAGATTGTTGCATTATTTGCATTATGCGGAACATTGGTTTTTGGTGCTATTAATTTACAAACAGCCTCTAAAGAAGAACTTATGAATATCAAAGGAATAGGTGAGAAAAAAGCTGAACAAATTATAGAATATAGAAAAACAAATACTATTAAAAGTGCAGATGATTTGAAAAACATCAAAGGCTTCGGTGATAATATTGTTTCAAATGTAAAAGAAAACAATATGGATAGTATAAAAGAGAAAACTAAAAAAGAGACAAAAGATAAATCTGAAGAGTTGAATAATAAACTCAATGAAAAAACTTCAAGTTTATTGAAATAACATCTAAAACTAAGGCAAATTTCTTGCTTTAGTTTTTTACTTCATTTATGTTAAACTTAAATAAAATTTTTTAAGGTCATAAATGAAAATCCTATTTTCTCCAAGTGAAACAAAAAACTCTGGAGGCTTGAATAAATCTTTTGATAATTCTTCTTTTGTTTTTCCTGAACTTTACAGTTTTAGAGAAGAAATTTTAAATAAATATAACAATTTTATAAAAACTGCTTCAAAAGCAGAACTTGAAAAACTTTTTGGAACAAAAAAAGATGAAATAATAAATTCATATAAAAAAGACATTTTCCAAAGTCCAATTATGAAAGCAATTTTAAGATATGAAGGTGTTGCTTATGACTATTTGGAATATAAAGCTTTATATAAAAATGAACAAAAATATATAGACGAAAATGTTTTGATTTTTTCGAATCTTTTTGGAGTTTTAAAAGCAAGTGATGAAATTCCTGACTATAAACTAAAACAAGGCGAAACTTTTGACAATTTAAAAATAGAAAAGTTTTACTGTGATAGTTTCTCTTCAAAACTTGATGAGTTTTTAGAAGATGAAGATATTATTGATTTACGAGCAGGATTTTATGAAAAATTTTATCAAATCAAAAAGCCATATACAACAATGAAATTCATAAAAGATGGTAAAGTTGTAAGTCACTGGGCAAAAGCTTATAGAGGAATTATTTTAAGGTTATTAGCTCAAAATAATATTCAAAATATAGATGAATTAATGAGTATGGAAATTGATAATCTTTCAATTGCAGAAATAAAAAAACAAAAATTAAAAACAGAAATTATATATTCTATAAAATAAAGGAAAATGTGTGAAGAGAATTCCATTTTTAGGATTTTTACTTGATAAAAAAGGCTCTGCTTTAGAGTTAAAATACGAAGAATTAAATAGTGTAGATACAACTGATAAAATTTTATGGGTTCATTTTGATTATTCTACACAAGAAGCAAAAGATTGGATAAGAAATCAATGTAATAATTCTATAGTAGCTGATGCTCTTTTAGCAGATGAAACAAGACCAAGAACTACACTTTTAGGAGATTCTTTACTTCTTGCTTTAAGAGGTGTAAATTTAGATCCCCACTCAAGACCTGAAAATATGATATCTATTCGATTATTTATCTCTTCAAATATGATTATTAGTACAAGTAGAAGAACTTTATTGTCTGTTACTGAAATTATTGAAGAGTTAAGAAAAGGTACAGGAGTAAAAAGTACTTCTGAATTTTTAGTAGAGTTGACTTATCGTATGATTGATAGAATGGATGATGTTATTGACCAACTTCAAGATAGAACCGATTATTTAGAAGAAAATATAATTGATATGAAAAATCAAGAGTTTAGAACAGAGATTTTAAATGTAAGAAGAGAAACAATTGTTTTAAAAAGATATTTGGCTCCACAAAAAGAGGCTTTAATCAAATTAAGTAATGAAAAAATTTCTTGGATTGATGAGTATAGGAAAGTTGAGATTAGAGAGACTAATGACCAGTTGATAAGACATATAGAAGAACTTGATACTATTCGAGATAAAGTTATTTTAATTCAAGAAGAACTAGCAAATAGTTTAAGTGAAGAGATGAATAAAAAAATGTATATGTTATCTATCATATCTGCAATTTTTTTGCCACTTACTTTTTTAACTGGACTTTTAGGAATAAATGTTGGTGGAATACCAGGTGCTTCAAATGATAAAGCATTTTATATATTTACTATAATTTTACTTTTAGTGATATTTTCTCAATATATCATTTTTAAAAAGAAAAAGTGGCTTTAAGCTTTTTTTACAAAACTTATAGAAATAAAAGAAAATAGTGCAAAAATTGCACTATATAAAAATAGATATTTTCCATAAGTAGCACCAGCACTCAATGCTCCTACAAATCCACCCAATCCATAACCAACACCAAACATAAATTGTTGAGCTAATTTTTTATTATCATAAAGTGAATATAGGTAAATAACAACTGCACTATGAAATAAAGCAAATGAAAAAGCATGAATAGCTTGAGTAAAAAATACAATTTCTAAAGAGTTCGGATATAAATATAAAAGTATCCATCTAAAAGCTGTCACACCAACACAAAATTTTATGATATTTAAAAGATTATTTTTTAAAATTGGTGCTTGATAATAAAGCATTAAAATTTCACAAATAACACCAAATGCCCAAAGATATGAAATAGTTTCTAAAGATAAACCATGTTCTAATTCATAGATTGTAAAAAAGTTGTAGAATGAACCAAAACTTACTTGCATAAAAAATATACTTGCCCAAAAAGCAAAGTGTTTCATAAATGAAAAAACTTCATTGCTAATTGGATTTATTTTTTCTTCAAAATCATTTTTTAAAAGTAATAATGAAAAAATTACTGTTAGAACAACAACTCCTAAATAGTAATGAAGAGCAATAAAAGGAGTTGTTAAAACTTTTGCTAAAACTAAAGCAATTATAGTAAAACCGATTGAGCCAAAAAGTCTTGCTTTTCCATATTTGTCTTTCCCCAATATTGTTACAGCAGTAACTTCAAGATAAGGTAAAATCAAAGATAAACAAGCTGCTAAAAAAGCATTATTTAACATAAAAATATAAAAATGTTCTATTGTGATATAAAAAAGTGTAACCGCAATAACTGTTAAAAACAGTGCTTTTTTAAACATTTTTTTATTTAAACTGATATGTTTTAAAAATAAAAAAGGCATAGCAAATTTCATTAAAGGCGCAACAGCTAAAATAATACCAATATCAAAAGCACTATATCCAATATCATTTAGAACTTTTGGTAAAAATATTACATATATTCCAACAGCAGCAAAATAAAAGAAATAAAAAGCAGATAGGTTAAAAAATAGCATTATTTTTTATCTATATCAATCACAATTGTACCAGATACTAAATCTTGAAAAGTTTTTTTATCTTTTCTTAAAAATGGAAGAAAGGCTAAAATAATAGTCATAGAACTAAATAAAAAAGCTATATATCTTAAAATAGCTTTTGGTAGAGATATTTTTTCTTTTGTTTTTTCATTTAAAAGTTTTAAACTATAAGCTTTTAAGCCAGGAGTTTGTCCTTTTGCTATCCAAAAGATTATAATAATAAGTCCATATGTTAAAGAAAGAGTCCATCTTGCTTCTTGACTACCTTGGAAATCATCTTTTCCATCCATAAATATATAAGTAGTCAAATATGCAAGTGGCATCATAATCATAAACATATCGACAATGAAAGCTTTAATTCTTGAAGGGATTGATGCACAAATAATTAAGCTATCTTCAGTTGTAGTATTTTCTAAAGAACTATTTTTTTTGTGCTTTACATCTCTCCATTTTGCCATTAGTTTCCTCTACTACCTGGTTTTATAGCAATACTTCCTTCTTTACACATAGGACAATCTTCTGGGCTATACATCTCAAAAGCAAAATCTTCTAGTGCAAAAAGTGGTTTATCTAAAGGTAATTTGCAGTTATCTTTTCGTTCAATTGAACTTCCAACTCTTGAACAAAAACCTCTATTTGCTAAAGCAGCGTAAGCTACTACAATTCCACCAGCTTTTTCGATTTCTCTTGCAGCTTCTAAAGCACTTCCACCTGTTGTGATTATATCTTCACAAACAAGATATTTCTCACCTTTTTTTACTTCAAATCCTCTTCTAATAGTCATTTCACCATCAGCTCGTTCTGCAAAAATAAATCTTACATCAAGTGCAGTTGCAAGAGCAAAACCAGCTATTAATCCACCAAGAGCAGGTGAACAAACAGCATCTATTTCTAAATTAGATTTTTTAATCTCTTTTGCTAACTCTTCAGCTAAATATTTTGCAGTTTTTGGATCTTCTAATACTTTTGCTGATTGTAAATAAAATCTTGAGTGATTTCCACTACTTAATTTAAAATGTCCTTCTAGTAGTGCAGAAGCATCTTTATATATTTGTTCTATTTTCATAATCAAACCGTTAAAATTTCTTTTTCTTTTGCTTTTAAAGTCTCATCAGCTTTTAAAACATAAGAATCAGTGATTTTTTGAATTTCATCTTGAGCTTTTTTACTTTCATCTTCAGTAATAGCTTTATCTTTTAAAAGAGTTTTCACTTTATTATTTGAGTTTTGTCTAATATTTCTAATAGCAACTTTTGCATTATCTGTCATAGTTTTTGCATGTTTTGCTGTTTCTTGTCTTTGATCAACTGTCATTGGAGGGAAAAATAGTTTTATAATTTGACCATCATTATTTGGATTTACTCCAATATTTGCATTTTGGATAGCTTTTTCAATTGTTCCTAAAAGGTTTTTTTCCCAAGGATTGATTGTGATAGTTGTTGCATCAGTTGCTAAAACAGAACCAACTTGGCTTAAATCAGTCATTGTTCCATAATAATCAACTTTTATACCATCTAAAATATTTGTATTAACTTTACCTGTTCTTAAAGATTTGTAATCTTTTTTTAAAGATTCTATAGATTTTTCCATATGCTCTTTAGTTTGTGCATATACTTCTTGTAGCATTTATGCTCCTTTAATTAATAAAATTTTCTTCTTAAATAAAAAGAGATTTTTATCTCTTTATTATTTTTCAGAAGATGTTGGAATTTGGCTTGTTGGTGCAACTGGTGCAGTTGGAGTTTGTGTTACTGGAGTTGCTGGGATTAAAGATTCTGTTTTTACTGAATCGATAGCACTTTTATTTCTTTGTTCATTATAAAAGTATCCTAAAACTAAAGTATTTATCACAAAAGCTAATCCTAATGCCATTGTTGCTTTTGTTAAAAAGTTTGCTGGACCTTTTGCTCCAAAAACTGATTCGTTACTTCCGCTATATGCTCCAAGTCCTATACTTGAGCTTTTTTGAAGTAAAACAGTAATAGTTATAAGTACAGCTAAAACAAATTGAACTATTAAAAGTGTAGATGTCATAATCTAATATCCTTTTTTAAAAATAGCATTAATTTTATCAAAAACTTGTTAAAATCTTGTTAAAATCAAAATTACAAAGAGAAAAATTGCAAGTTAAAAATCAATTTTCAAAATATGCTAATGAGTATAAAACTCACAATATTATTCAACAAATTGTAGCAAAATCACTTGTTCGAGAGTTAAAATCTAAACCAAAAAGAATTTTAGAATTAGGTTGTGGTTCTGGACAAGTTTTTTCTAATATCTTTTGGGAAATTGAGTTTTATAAAGCAATAGATGCTTCATCTTCAATGTGTGAACTTCATCCAAAAGCAAAAAATATAGAAGTAAAATGTCTAAATTTTGATAGTGAAGAATTTTTTAATGAGATAAAAAATGATAGTTATGATATGGTTTTATCATCTTCTGCGTTACAATGGTCAAGCGATTTATCTAAAATTATTGAGTCATTATCTAAAATTACAAAAGAGATAAATACTGTTTTATTTACCTCAAATACTTTTAAAACTATACAAAAAATCACAAATACGAAATCACCAATTTTAGATGAAGATAGTATAAAAAACTCTTTTTCTAAATATTTTGAGTGTGAATTTGAAACTATTTTATACAAATTAGAATTTGATAATAAAAAAGACTTATTTGATTATATTAAAAAATCTGGAGTTAGTGGAGAAAAATCTCTTTCATATAGTGATTCGAAAAAATTATATAAAGAGTATGATTTAAATTATTTAGAATTTGAAGTGATTTTTATTAAAACAATCTCTAAGTTATAGAGTTCATATCGTATATATTTGAAATTTTCACTATCTTTTATAGAAGTTAATTTCGTAAACTCTTCTAAAACTCTAGCACTTTCTTGTGCTCTTTTGAAGTTTGCTATTAGAATTGAATTTAGATTATCTCTATTTTGTTCACTTTTAATAGACTCTCTTAACACATCATTTTTTACATCTCTAGTTTCAAGAAGTTCATAGTAGTTTTGAGTACGAGCTAAATGTCTAATATTTTTAAGTTTTGTAGCGACTTCTTTATTATTATATACATATCTAAATATATCTTCTACTACTCGAATGCCTTCTCGTAATCTATTTAAATTCGCATCAATAAGTCTTAAAGAAGAATTATTATCCATAATTTACAGTAAAAAGAATAAGACTAATAAGTCTTATTCTCTATCTCCACTATTCATAATCCCAAGAATTTGTAATAATGATATAAATAGATTAAAGAAATCTAAATATAAAGATAGTGCAGCTTCTACTGGTGAATCATATCCACCTTTTATAATATTTTGTGTATCAAATAAAATAAATGCAGAGAATAGTAATGCACTAACACTAGCAATTGCTAATTGCATCATAGATGATTGAATGAAGATATTAGAAATACCTGCAACAATTACTATAATTAAAGCAATGAATAAAAATTTACCCATAAAAGAGTAATCTTTTTTAGTTGTCATTGCAAACATTGAAATTCCACCAAATGCAATTGATGTCATTAAAAAAGCTTGTCCAACAATAGAAGCACCGCTAGGCATTGCAAAAATCGCAGCCAATAATGGAGCAATAGTTAATCCAGTAATAAATGTAAATACAAATAATACTGCTAAATTAACACCTGGAGTATGTTTTACTCTTGGTATTACAAAGAATATTAAAGCAAGTTCAATTGCAAATAAAACCCATTTCATTGGTCCCATAAGTAAACTTACTATTCCTAATCCAACATATGCACCAGCAGTTGCAGCTAATAATGAACCTGCAAATAGTTGGTAAGTAGCTTTTAAAAAGCTCATTAATTGTACTTGAGAAGATTCTTGTGAATATTGAGATGATTGATTTGATAAATAATCTCTATTATACATTTTCTTTTCCTTTCTAAATTTTGTACAGTTATAGTATTAAAAAAAAGTAAATCAAAGATTAATAAATGAACAGTTTTTATAAATTCCAAAATTTAAGCTACATTTTAGGAAAGTACTCTTGACAAGAGAAGAAAAAGGTATTATAATTCCCGTCCAATTTGACAAGACGAAGTTCAAAATCAAATTACGATCTTTAAAAGAAGAGAGTTTGTAAAGAAGTAATCTTTGTAAACT
>NZ_MUXF01000016.1:31272-189420 GCF_003063295.1 Arcobacter lacus | reverse complement strand
AGTTTACAAAGATTACTTCTTTACAAACTCTCTTCTTTTAAAGATCGTAATTTGATTTTGAACTTCGTCTTGTCAAATTGGACGGGAATTATAATACCTTTTTCTTCTCTTGTCAAGAGTACTTTCCTAAAATGTAGCTTAAATTTCCAAATTCGCGTTTTTTACTCTATAAATGTAGTTTTGGGATAAATTTTTATCTCTTTTATTTCTTTTTTTATTGAAGTTAATTGTACGGAACAAGGCGTGTTTATCTCATATTCATAAGCTTCATCTGGTTTATGTGATAATTTTGAATAAACTTTTCCATCATTTCCAAAAGATATTTGTCCTAATGAATCTGTATTATTGCAACTAATATTTACTTTTTCAATATCAAAATTTTTACTTAAGAGTGCATATTTACTATTTTCATTATTCTCTTTACAAAAATTATTACTATGAATATATTTATTTGTTAGAGGATCTTTTAAACTTTCCTTTTGATTTGGATGTCCTGTATCATTTTTTTCACTATAAATAGAAAAGTAAATTCCTCCACCTTCATTTTCCCTACATCTAAAAAATTTCATAGTCCATCTTTTTTTATGCCATAAATCTTCATTTGAATATTTATCATCAATAAATGCTTGATATCTTGCATAAGATAAATACATAGATATTCTATTTGTTGCTTCTTCAAGTTTATTTATTTGCTTTTTAGGAATGAATAAAACATACAATAAGCCAATTAAAACTACAACTAATACCATTTCTAATAAAGAAAAAGCCTTTTTCATTTTAGATTTTTCAAATCTTTTATATAAACATCAAAAAGGTCTTTATTATAATATTTTATGCTAATTTTTTCATCATAATTAAAAAACTCTTTTGTTGACAAATAATAGTCCTCGCCTTTATTTATATTATAAAATTTTAATCGAAGTTGTAACTCTTCATCATCACAAAGAATTTCATCTATATTTTGTTCTTTTAAAGTAAAAGCTAACTCTTTTGCAAAATGGTATTGATAAACAAAATGTCTTTTTGGTTCTGAAATAATCAAATACAAAGGTTTATTTACAAATGTAAAAATAACATTTAAAGCTAACATCCCAATAATTAATATAGCAATAATATTATGCACTTTTCGAAATTGTTTTAATCTAATTCTATATGAGTGTAAAAAAGTTTTTAACATCAATGGAATAGCAATTACAACATAAGGAGCAAAATCTTCAATATAAATTTTCTGCCTAAAAGAGAACACAATAGATATAAGTAAAGCTGTAATAGATATATACCAACTTAAACTTCTCTCTTTTCTTATTGTTCCTCTATAAATTGTATATATAAAATATATAAAAAGTACAGGAGAAAATATAGCTGCATATATTGCAACTGTATCAATTAAAAATCCCTTTGGTTTTCCATCTGTAGGGAAACCATAAATGTATAAAGACAATACAAAAAGTATTGCTGAAATATATAGTAAAGTTTTATCTTTATTTCTAAAAGAAAAGAAAAAAAGTGCTAAAAAAAGAATTGCGAAAGAGTTATCAATAAATAAACAAATAAACAATAATATATAAAGATGTTTATTATATTTTTGATAATAATAAATATAAAAAAGAGTAAGAAAAGTTACAATAATTGCACTATTTACTAAAAGTGAAGCACTCAATACTCCAGGAAGAATCATAAAAATAAGGATTGATATAAATCTATCACTTTCGTATTTAAAATAATCTTCAGTTATTTTATACATTAAAATAACACTAAAAAAATAAAAAAGGATAAAAGGCAATCTTAAAGCAATATCGTTTTGTCCAAAAAGATATAAAGAAATTTTTGTGATAAAAGTTAAAATGGAATTATTTACAAAAACATTTAAGGCTTCTTTATAAGAAATACTTAAAGACAACTCTACTTTTAAAATTAAAATAGAGACAATTATCAATAAAAAAGTATAAAAAAATAGATTATATTTATTTTTAGAAGCCATCATAAATTAACTACAATTTTAAAAAATTTCCAATTATTTTGTAACCATGTTCACTCATAATTGATTCGGGGTGAAACTGTACTCCATAGATTTGTTTATTTCTTATTTCCAAAGACATAATCTCATCATCATCTGTACTATACGAAGTAACTATTATATCTTCAGGTAAATCATTTTTATCTACAATTAAAGAGTGATATCGTGTTTGAATAAACTCTTTTGGTAAACCTTCAAATATCTTAGTATTTCTTGTTACTTTTATTAAAGAAGTTTTTCCATGCATCATATTTTTTGCTCTTACAACTTTTCCTCCAAAAACTTGTCCTATTGCTTGATGTCCTAAACAAATTCCAAATATTGGTTTTTTATCAGCAAAATATTTTATAACATCTAAACAAACACCAGCTTCATTAGGAGTTGCTGGACCTGGAGAGATTATGATTTTAGAAGGATTCAACTTTTCAATTTCTTCTAAAGTTAATTCATCATTTCTAACTACTTTTAAATCAGCACCCAATTCTAAACAATATTGAACTATATTATATGTAAAACTATCATAGTTATCAATCATTAAAATCATTTATCTATATCCTTATTTGATCCCATTTTTATAGGGATTCTAGAAATATCTTTAAAGTTTATTTGAATTTTTGCTACCCTATAGCTACCCATTTTTATATTTATATATAATTTTGGTACTTTTAAAGTATAAAAAAAACTTCTTATTATACCTAATTCTAGAATATTGTTTAATTATTCAATATCCATATTATATATAAAACAAACTCTTATAACCACATTCATCTATAAATTTTTGCATCATAGATATTTTACTTCTCAGTGATCTTTCGGTAATGTAATATCCAAAATTAGCTTCTTCATTTTTATAGTTACTATAATTTTTAGAAAAATCTTCATATGTTATTATAGAAGAACAACCTTTTTTAGATATACCATGGTACTTTGTAAGGGCACATTTAATATTTTTAGTTATATATGTTTTATCTGCTATATCATCTTGATTTATCTTATAACTATGATAATCATAAATAAAAAATAAATCTGCTAATAAGATTTTATCTTTATATAATTTTTTAAAATCTTCCAAATAACCACATATAAGATCTGAATAACCATATGGGACTAGTTCTTTCTTTTCAATCAATTCATAAATATCATCACAATTACTATCACTTTTATATCCACAAGGGTATATTAAAAAGTTATTTCTTAATATATTAAAAAGATTTTTAATAATTGCACATAAATTTTCAAAATATAAATTGTTTGTTTCATTTTCATTAGTTAAAGATTCTAAATCTTTTTTAAATTCATCAAATGGTTTTAATCCAGTTGAAATATATTTTTGTTTTAATTCTCTTTGCTTTTCACTTGTTTTTTCTTCAAACTCCATATCAAGAATCATAAAAGAAAAATAATCGTATTCTAATTTTTCTTCTATGTAATTTATCTCTACATTATTTTCTTTCATATGTTTGTTATTTACTAAAACATTATCATTAGCAATATAATCAAAAATATATTTTACTTTTAAAACAATTTCTTTAACTTTTTTATTTCTAATAGCCATTAAAAAAATTATATACGAAGTCAAATTATAATTATCCATCTCTTCAAAAGTTTTATAAGCAACATCACTTCTTTTCGGTGTTTCTACAATTTCAAAAACAGTATTAAGAGTCTCATCTTCAATATCCTCATAACTTCCAAAATCTTGAAAGAATTTAAACATAACATCGAATGAAACATATTTTAGTTCTTCATCTTGATTATATCTCATAATTATATCTTTTCCTTTTTTATTAATATTTATAAAAACTCCACAATTTTATTTTAACAAAAAAAACAATAATCCAAGTAAATCAAATTTACTTAGATTATTTATGTAATTATATTTTAATTTACCATATCACTTAGACAAATATTTTCAATTTGCTTAGCAATATTATAAGCCTCTTTAATAAGAGATTGTCTATCTTGACTAAAGCTTTTAAAATCAATATCTACATCTTGTTTTAAAGTTTCAAAAATAGATATTAAACTAGAATTTAACTTATATAAAAAATCAGTTGCTTTATCTATTTTTAGTTGGTTTTGATTATCTTCATAAACTAATATTGGAGTTGATATTCCTATTGTAGAAAAATCCTCTACATTTTTAATATCAAATTTTTCTAGTTCATTTTGATGTAAACTATTGAAATATTTAGTAAAAGATATAAAGATTCCATTATAGACACTTTGTTTTAAAGAATCTAATTTAGAAAAATCCATACTATCTATCAAATTTTCAGTATCTTTTTCAATTCTTTCAAAAATATCAGATGGATTTTCATCAGAATATTTTTTTAAAGAAAAACCTACAATAACTCCTAAAGCTCCACTAACCAATAAAGGTAATACTGGCAACATTTAAACACCTCACAACTTTTTATTTACAAGAATAATTATCTTGCATAAAGTTGTAATATATGTTTATTATTATTTAATTTTAATATTCAAATTTGATAATTATTATAACTTTAGAATATATTAAATTCTCTAAGTAATAAAACTTCCCCTTGCGGTATAACACGAGTACCATATTTAGATTCGTATGAATATGAACCATTACCTTTTATAATCCCTAATTTAGTTTTATTCTCTAACCATTCTCCATTAAATTTTTCTACATAAAAGGCTCTATTTCCATTACCTTCAACAATTCCTTTTTGAGTTACTTTACCAAAAATATTTTTATCGTCTAATCTTTGAAACATTGTTCCTAAAAATACAAAACATCTATTTTTATTTTGACTCATATCGATTTCAACAAAATATTGCATATCAACTATTTCTTCACATACTCCTTTTAAAGTTTCATATGAAGAAATAAATGTTTCTTTATCTTTAAAATAAAATTCATTTTTTAAAACTTTATTTGTCTTAGACATAGATTTTATAAGCTTATTAGGTTTAATAATACCCCATTCTTTAAGTTTTATTGCATGTTCATAATTTATATTTTTATATGGTAAGTATTCCTCTGGTTCTTTAAAACCCCCTTTTTCTAAAGCAACTATCATATAAATTGGATAATTATCATACTCTCTCCATTTTCTTATCTTTTCTATAGTTAAATTTCCTTCTTTTACAAGACTTATTTCAAGATATGTAACATTATCATTCTTCCAAATTTTAACTTCTTCTGGATTATTGACACCTGCTTTTAACCAACGATTTATATTTGATATATCTTCAACTTTTTTCCACTCATTTGCTTCATGGGCAATATTTATTCCTAAATTTTTCCATTCTTTAATTTCACTTGAAGAAATTCCTAAGTCAAACCATTTTTTAAGCTCTTCTGGATTATTTATATTTAATTCTTCTATAGAATATTTTATTGTATCAGCAGAATATATTTTATTATTTGTCCAAATTTGAGCTTCGTTAGGAGTTTTTATTCCAATTGAAATAAATTTTTCTATCTCTTTTGGGTTAATTCCTAATTCAATCCAAGGACTAATAGTTTCATACGAATAACCTTTATTTGTATAGTATTTTACATTTTCAGGATAAAAATTTATACTCTTCCATTTTTTTATTTCTTCAAAATTATTTAATCCAACTTGTTGCCAATCTTTAATTTCTTTTATATTTTTAAGTGTAATACCAAGATTTATCCATTTTTCTACATCATTAGGATTATTTACATTATAATATTTCCATTTATTAATATCAGAAAGTGATAAACCTAAATTTGCCCATTTCTCCATTTCAGACAAAGAGTTTATATTATTTCTAAATAGATTTTCAAAATCTTGATCATTTTTAATGTTAAAAGTTTTCCACTTTTTTGCATCTTCTAAGTTGTTAATTCTTCTAGTATAGTAAACTATTGTTTCTTCAAATAAAATACCTTCTTTATACCACATATCTAATATTTCTGCTGTTAATTTCACTTTTAAAGCTTTTTGAATATCTTTAAAGTTAAGTTTTGTTTTTTTCCATTTAATAGCATCATCTGGATTAGTTATATTTATATTTTTCCATTGAGAAATACTCACCCTAGTTTCTCCTGCATCTAACCATTTTTTAGCATCATTAGGTGTTTTAACTCCTTGCGATCTCCAGTTTTCAATAAACATTTTATCTACACCTATTAAACCCCACTCAGAAATTTCTTTTTCTGTTAACTTACTAGCCAACAAAGATGTATTTAAAATTAATATTAGAATTAAAATTCCAAACTTTTTCATTCTATATATTCCCCTATAATCATTTGTATATATTGTATTTAAAATAAGATTAAATACATAATTTAAGGGTATAAAAAACATAAGTTTTCTATAATAATTTTAATATATTAAAATAAATTAGGGGAAATCATGAAAAAAATGTCTTTTATTGCTTTATCGCTATTATTGTGTAAATCACTTTTAGCAAATTCTTTACCAAATATTTGGACAACAGGATATGGTCAAGGTTGGCTAGAGTATAAAATATCAAATAAATCTGGCCAAGAACTATTAATTAGCTGTAATGAGGGTTATGATGACGAAACTGATCACTCAATAACATTCTATAATGGTACTGATAATACGGAATATAATTCAGAGAATATCGCTTTTATTATTGATGGTAATGCCTATTATCCTTTAGCTTTACCTACTTTTACAAGAGGTGGTGGAAATAATTGGTATGAATTTTCATCTAATATTTCAAAAGGTCAAATTATCGAGATTTATTACAATAATTCTAAAATTGGAGAATTTACTCCAACAAAAGGTAGTAGAGATAAAATACTAAAAGATGGGCTATGTGATTCAATGTTTAGTAAATAGATTATAAAACATATGCTATTTTGAGCATATGTTTTATAATTAGAAAATCTATATAAATTTTACTACAATCCTAAAATACAGTTACATAATCACTAAAAGTTTTAAGTGCTTCAAGATATTTTTCGTGTATTTTCATTATTCAGATTTATAATTCATCAATATTTTCAAAACCGTTTTCTTTATAAAATTCTTTAATTTTATTCAATGATCTTTTATTCATTTCAATATCAAAATCTTTTTTAGGTTCACATCTCTTAATAGTTCTAATACTATTTTCTATCACTAATAATATTGACATAATTGAACGAGTAAATCTAACCTTTGTCCTATTATGACCATCTATACCATGTAATATTAATGAATGAGTTTGTGATTTAATAGGTTCATCTTCAAAAGAAATTGGTTTTGATATATGCGCAAATGTATTTCTAATTCTTCTAATTTTATTACAATCAGTATATACATTTTTAGGTATTAAGCCTATTCCATAAGCAAGTTTTAATTTAGATGAAAAAGTACCCAGAGGACCTGTTGCATCAAATAATGTTTGTATAATACTTTTATCATCAACAAAATATTTTTCGAGTAATACAGATAATCTTTCATCAATGTAAGCAACAGACATTAGTACTAATCCTCTATCTGTTTCAAGTGTAATATTTTTTCTAAATTCTATAACATTTTTATATGATTCAAGATGAGTTTCATCTCCAAATTCTTTAATTATATTTTCTGTCATGCTTACTAAAAGATGTTCAAATTCTTCTAATTTTTTTATTTTATCCATTATTATAATCCTTAAAACAAACTTTTACTTGCAGATTTTTTTATTGTTGCATCAACTACAATAATTTGAGGTAATTTTTTATCTAAAGTTTCATTCTTCAATCTATAATCAAATACTTTTTTTACACTTTTCATATGCGATTCATCTAATAAAACAATAAAAAAAATACTATTATTTGTTTTCTCAGCTTTATCATAAATTGGTAGTTGATTTTCATAACCATGTAATATTTTAGGATTTTTTGATAATTTCATTTCTACATTTACTTTTGTAAGTCCTTTACTTACTTTAAAATCTACAGGACCTCTACCTGCATCACTTTCTGGACTTATATCAAGATTATTGGCTGTACAATAAGAATCTGCAATTGCAAAAAACAGCATCTGAGCAAAAGATTCAGGTCTATATGTTCCATCTGGATTATGAAACATCTTAAATAATCCATTATTCTCAACAAGATTTTTATAATGTTCACAAATATTATTTACTATTTCTATTGGTTTCTTATTTTTATCAATAGAAATAGGATATTCACTACTATATTCTTTAGCAATTGTTTGCCAAACAAAATCTCCTGATGGATCATAATCAAAATCATAACTACTATTTATCTTATTTTGATATGTTTGAATTAATTTATTTGCAATCTTTGGATTTTTTAATAATAAATTTTTTAATAAATCTTTTTTTAAACTTCCACTTTCAAAAGCTTCACTTATAATTTGATTAACATTAGCTCTTAATGTTTCATTGTGCATACAAACATCACTTATATCATGTCTATCAAAAGCTACAGGCAATTTTATTAAAACTTCACGAGGAACAAATACTATAAAAATATTGTTATAAAATGGTAACTTAAATATCGTGTCATTTAAGATATAATTTGCAGTATTTAATTCTAATTTAGAAGCTATATTTTGTGTATAGTTTAAAAAATCTTCAGTTAATATGGAAATAAATATATCTGAAATTCTATCAGCTCCTATACCTTCTTCAAGTAATCCGACTAATTCAAAAATTTCAGGGTCATCAATACCAGCTTTTACAATATCAAATGCTGATAAAGCTAATTGTTCAGCAAATACTTTACCTACTCCTGAACCTCTTTTATTAGATTTTGAATATCCTAAACCAACATGAGCTAATTCATGAAATTGAAATCTTTTTAAAGCTTCTTTAAAAAATTTATCTTTTTTATCAGCTTCTTTTGCAAATTTCAAAATTTTAACTATACTAGAAAAATAAGATTGGTATTTAGTATATGAATCTTTAAATTCTTCAATTTGAATATTTTTAAATAATTTAGGAAAAACATAAAATTTAGAATCTTTATCTATATAGCCATCATACACACCTAATTTCTTAAGTTCTGTAGCATTTATTCCAAAAGCTTCGTGGTATCTTATGTTTTTTCTCATCTATTTAACCCTAACTTGCCCATTCATAAGCATTGGAAGAAGCCAATCTCTAAGTTTTGCTAGTTCTTGATTTTGTTTCCTATTTTGTATCATTTGATCAAAAATTGGCTTTACAATTTTTTGAAATTTTAAACAAAATTCTTCTTTAAATACTATTTTTAAATGCTCAATAGAACTACTTGCATGAAGTAATATTGAACCTGTTGCATATCTATGAATTGTTTTTATTATTTCAATATCACAAAATATAAAATATATCAGACTATTATCAAATTTTCCAGATTTATCATATATTTTTCTTAGTCCTCCAGAGATTACACCTTTTAAACCAAAACCTAATTTTCCAACAGAACCATCAAAGGTAACAATAACATCTCTCTCATTTACTATTTTATAATTTTTATTTGTAGAATCTATATATACTGAACTTTCACTCTGTATGTCACCAACTCTGAAAAATTTTACACAATTTTCATTCATTTTTAAATTTAAATATTCAGAAGCCCCAGGTTCTATACCTTTTTCAAATTCTAAAAATTCTTGCAACTTTTTAACTTCCCATCTCTCAGGAATCTCTCTTTTCAAATCTTGATTATAAACCATTTTTCCACCTGATGATTTATAAGGTTTTCCATTCTCATCTGGAAAATCAAATTGTACAAACCAATAATCATAAAGAGTTTTTCCCATGGCTTCTAGTTCTTTATTGATTTTATTGTTTAATTCTATTTTTGAGTCAAGAGAAGATAAAATATTCGCTATTTTTTTTTGAATATCTAATGTTTTATTGTCAAAAGATAAATTACCCAATAAATCTAAATTTAGATTTGGTTGAGATGATTGAGAAGATAATTTATTGATATATTCATTTACTTGTTTTTGAGAAAAATAGTAATATAGATAATCAACATTAACTTTTGTTGTATCAGCACGAACTATTCCTACTGCTTGGTTTGTATTAGCTTTTAAATCAACCTTTCTTACTATTGCTATTTTACCAAGATATGCACCAGCAATAGAAAATAATAGGTCATTTTCTTTTAATTGAGATCTTTTTAATTTTGAATTTGTTTCTTCACTAATAAATGCAAATGAATTTTTATCAAGATATTTTGAACCAGTTATAGATTCTGATTTTACATAATTAATACCTTCATTAATAAAAGATTCCCCAATTGTTGATGGTGTAGTTCCTTTTGTTATTAGAATTGATACATCTTTTAATTTACTCATAAACTAACCTTGCCAACTGTTTCTTAATCCCATCTTCTAACTCTTTAGATTCACTAAACATAGAAACTAAATTATCACTAAAATTTTTCATCTTAGCATCAAACTCATCTTTTGTAATATCCACATATTCAATCTTCACATCAAAATATTGCCCTGCACTAAATGAGTAGTTTTTAGCTTTTATATCATCATAAGATACAACTACTGAGAAATCATCAACTTGAACTTTATTATTAAAAGTATCTATGATTTGTTGTTCTTCTTCTGGTTGTAAAACTGTCTTTTGATTTTTACCATCTTTTACAGTTTTTCCTAAATTTGAAGCATCTATTAAAACTACATCTTCTTTATTTGAAGCATCTATAAATAGAATTGAAACATTTGTTCCTGTTGTTGCAAAAATATTACTTGGCATTGATACTACACCACCTAACATTTTCTTTTCAATTAGATATTCTCTTATTGATTTATCTATTCCACTTTGAGCTGTAATAAATCCTGTTGGAACAACAACTGCTGCTTTTCCATTTGGTTTTAATGAGTAAATAATATGTTGTAAAAATAAACTATAAATAGCCATAGATTCGAGTTTTTTAGCTGGTATTTTTGGAATACCTGCAAAAAATCTATCTTTGTTTTCTTTTGTGTCTAAATCATCTCTAAAGTCTGAAAAATCCATTTTAAACGGTGGATTTGAAACTATATAATCAAACTTTTTTAGATTATTCCCATCTTTAAAATATGGGTGCAACATAGTGTTACCCTGAATGATATTTGAAATAGAGTGCACTAGGTTATTTAAAATTAAATTTAATCTTAAAAGATTTGATGATTTTTGAGAAATATCTTGAGAATAAATTGTACAGTTATCTTCACCTATTGCATGTGCTATATTCATTAAAAGTGTTCCAGAACCAGCACTTGGATCATAGCAAGATACGTTCTTTACATTACCTTTTACCATAATAGCAGCCATGATTTTTGCAACGGCATGAGGTGTGTAATATTCTGCATATTTTCCACCACTATCTTTGTTATAATCTTTGATTAAATATTCAAATATTGTTGCAAAAAAATCAAATTTCTCTTTAAATATTTGCTCAAAACTAAAATCAGCTAATTTATTTATAATTGCTCTACAAAAACTATCTCTTTTTGATTCATCAGATATAAAATTACTTAATCCATTTTGTTCAAATAGTGTTATCTTTGTTCCACCATCTGTTTTTACTGCAAATATATCATTGTTTTGTTTTGCTATATCTCTTAATGTGTCATCAAAAAGTTTTGCAAAATCTGATTCATGTTGTCTATTAAATAGTGTTGTTATAAGATGGTCAGAGTTTAAGAATGCTGTTTTTGCACCTAATTCAAATCTTAACATCTCTTTGTCATTATCACTTAGAGAAATATATACTTCTTCCCATTTTTTCCCAGCATTTGCTATATCTTTATTTATTTTTTTTAACTCAAATGCAAACTTATCATTTAGAAATTTATATAAAAAAACTTGAGTTATAATCTTAAATTCATTTCCATCATTTCCAAGTCCATAACTTGCACAAATACCTTTAAGACTATCTATTAACTGTTTTGTCTTTATTTCAAAATCTACCACTCATATACTCCATTAAATTCATTTATATATTCTTTTACAACAAGGCTATTTATAAATTTTGTACTATCAAAATTTAAATCGAATTTTTGTTCATTTTTAAATCTATTAATTACAAATCTAGCATTTTCTCTTTCAAAATAGCTATCATTGTTTAGCATTTCTGTATTTGATAATACCTTTTCATCAGCATCATTCTTAACACCACTTAATGCTTCAAAAATTTTTCTCTCATTTTTATTAAACTCTTCTTTTTCCATTAATCTTTTGTGAACTCTTACATATTTTGGATCATTATTGTATTTTGTTTTTAAAAGTTCATTTTCTCTATTAAGCTCTTTTATTTTCTCATAAATCTTATTTAATGTTCCTATATTTGCATTCATCTCATCTTGAGTAACTTCACTTAGATTTTTATTTTTAAATAATCTTTCAAGTTCTTCTTTTAAAGATATAAATACTGCATCTTTTTTATCAAAATTACCAGCTAATGCTTCTCTAGTTTTTCTTAATGTATCTTTTAGCTTATCTGCAAGAATAAGTTCTTCTTCACCTATTTTCTTAAACATAAATACTATATCTTCAAGTGCTAAATTTAAAATGTTTGAAGTATCAGCTCCAGTTTCCAACTTATTTTTTAAATTTAAAATATTAAGATGATTTTGAGCTTCATTGTATAGCCAAGATATATTTCCAATATCAAGTTTATCTAAAATATCATAGTGTCCAAATAGTCTAATTAGATTATATAAACTCTTTGCATCTTGAAGTGCTTTTACAATAGCTTGTACTTGTTTTACATCTTGTATTTCTGATATTTGCCTTGAAAAGATTTCAGCATTCTTAGTTTCAAATTTAAATAAAATATCTTTTATGTCTTCTATTTCAAACTCTATTTCTTCTTTAGATTTAAACATATTTGAGTAATGTTCAATCTCATCTCCTAACTCACTTTGAAGCTCATCAAAATAGGCTTTATTTGTAGCGTCAAACTCTTTGCTTATATCTGCAAAATCAACTACAAATCCATATTTAAAATCTTTATAAGTTCGATTTACCCTTGTTAATGCTTGAAGTAAATTATGTTTTTTAATAACTCTACCTAGATATAGTTTTTTAAGTCTTTTTGCATCAAATCCAGTTAAAAGCATATTGTAAACAAACAAGATATCTATTTTTCCATCTTTAAAATCATCTACCCAATCTTTTCTCTCTTGTTTTGTACCAATATCATGTAGTATTAAAGCTGCTTTTTTAATTAGTTTTTCATCATCTTCATTTCTATTTGCATATTTTTTATTAAATATTTCAAACATCATTTTTGCTTGTTCGCTACTTTCACAAATAACCATAGCTCCAATAGAGTTATCATTTAGCATCACTCTACTATTTTCAAAGTCATTAACTATATAATCAAACATAGGTTCCACAAAGCTTTTGTGTGAATAAATATCTTTTTTAACTATTGATCCCTGCTCTATTTCAATACTGCTTAAAATCTTCTCTAATTCTATTTTATAATTTGTTTCTATCTCTTCTCTAATAAGTCTAAGAGTGTATCCATCAGCAATTGATGAATTATAATAGTATTTGTGTATATAATTTCCAAATAGAGATTTTGAGTTATAGTCATCCCCTAAAAGAGGAGTTCCTGTAAGCCCTATTTTTATAGCATTTTTATCAGATTCATTTAGATTTGCTAAAAAGCTTCCTTTTGGATTATAGCTTCTGTGTACTTCATCTAAAAAATATACTCTTTGCACTTCAAGATTATAGTCATTAGCTCTTGCTACATCTGGGTCATCTTGAAACTTTTGAATATTAACAACTGTAATTTCAAGTTCACCTCTATCATTATTTATAGCTGTAGTTTTTTTAATATCTTTTTTAAAATCTTCTCTTGAACTTATTGTATGTACTTTTAAACCTCTACTTGAAAACTCTCTTTTTGATTGATCTAATAAATCAATTCTATCAACAATAAAATAGAATTTTGCAATAACACCTTTTTGTTGGAAATAATCTGTTAAATGCTTTACATTGTAAAATGTTAAAGCAGTTTTACCACTTCCTTGTGTGTGCCATATAATACCTTTTTTAACTCCATCATCTAGTTTTGCTTTAATAGCTTTTGTAGCAAAAACTTGAGGATATCTCATTATATGTTTTTCTATACCTTTGCTTTCGTGAACATAAGCTATTGAATATTTTAAAATAAATGCTAATCTATCAAAGCTTAACATTGAAGTTGATAATCTATTTGTAGGAGTATTTGGGTCTTTATTTGTTGCAAACTCTGGACTTGATTTTATTACATTTAAATTGTTATCTTTTAAAATAAAGTTTTCAACATCATCATCAAGTGGATTTAGTAATGATTCTAAATCTAAGCTCTCTTCTTCTCTAAAGTAGTTAAATATTGGTTTAGAGTAAGATGTAGTTGCATAAAATGCACCTTGTAGAGCTTGGCTTGATTCATTATCATATTCCATATTGTTAGAAAAAATCATAAGTTGTGTAAGATTTATAAACTTTTTAAAAGCTTTATTTTTAAATCTTGTTTCAATTCTTTTTCTCTCTGCCAATATACCTTCTTGATTATTTGGTTTCTTAACTTCGATAAATACTAAAGGTATACCATTTATAAGCAATGTAATATCTGGTCTAAACTCATCTTCACCATTTTTGTAAGGTAATTCAGTTACTACATTAAAAGTATTATTTGTGAAGTTTTCAAAATCAACAAGTTTAATACCTGACTTTTGAGTAAGCCTTTCGTAAAAAGCTTTTCCTAAATCATCGTTTTCTAAAGATAAAGAGATAGAGTCGTAAAGCCTTAATATATCATCATCTTGTAAATCTTTATCACTATTTATATTTTTTATGGAAGTAATGAAAATATCTTTAAATATATTTGTATTTTCATCCCAACCACAATCTCTTAAAGATAAATATTTGTAGCCTAATCTTGTAAGATGTAGTATTGCTGGGAGTTTTACTCTTGAGTCCTCATTGTGTTTCATATTACCCCTAAAAAATTACTGTGTATTCGCTCTATTTCTTTTTCTAAATGATTAATTTTATTATACATTTCTATTTCATTATTAAAGTTTAGAAATATTGTTTTTTCACTTTCTTCTGTTAATTTAGGAATACCTAAATTCTTTACTTCTACAGTAGATATTTGTGGCATCACTGTACCAGATGTGATGGAAGATAATATTGTTTGTCCAATATTTGATTTTAAAAACATATATAAGATTATAGCTTTCTCTTCTTTATCTTCTTTTAATCGAATAACTTGAATTGCTTGAGAAGCTATCATTGGTTTATCTATTTTACCAATTATAGCTACTTTACCAATAGTACCTTTTGTGCTAAGTAATAGATCATATGGTTGAAGCTTATATGTATCTAATCTATTTTTTTGTGATTCAATTTTTTTTATCTTTCCACACTCTAAAGTGAACCCTGCTTTACTAAAATCAGATGGTGATATTTCAAATATTTCAAGACCTTTTTCTTCATCTTTAAATAATTGTGATTTTCTAATATCAGCTATATCTTCAAGTCTTATAAGTTCAAATTTTTCTAACTCTTTTTGCACTTCTTTTGTTTTTTCAGTAACAACATATTTATCAATAGCAAATGAGTAATTATTCTCAGCAATCTCTTCTCTTGATATTAATGCTGAAATATTTTTTATCTCTTCCTTATTGATATAAATATCTCTAATCTTATCAACAGATTTAAATACTAATTGTCTGCCTTCTCTTTTAATAAAACTTTCATCTTTTAAATTAATAAACATTACATCATTTGGTATTGTACTAGATTCATTTCTATATTTATTTATTATAAAAAATGTAGTTTCAATAGATGTTGCACTATGCAAATTTGGTGGTAATTGTACTATTCCATCCAGATAATTTTTTTCTATTAAATACTTTCTAAATAACTCTTCATTACCACTTCTATAAGTAAATCCTACTGGCATTAAAACAACTGCTTTACATTTTGTTTGTGCTAATATATGCTCAAAATATGCGATATCTAAAACTGAACCTTTTTGAAATATAAACCTATTATATTTATCATTTGTATAATCAAAATTTTGCTTTACACTATAAGGAGGGAAAGATAATACATGTTCAAATTTTCTCAGCTTATCTTTATTGCTATTATCTAAATAATTTGGATTTTCCAATGCATTAGATAATTTAAATTCAATACCTGCAAATCCAAATACTGATATTAATTCAGCAACTAAGAGGTATTTAGCTATTTGTCCATCTGCATAAATTTGCCCTGACATAAATTTTGCATAAGCAAATCCTTGTGTGAAAGGTACATATAATTCTCGAATATAATATGGTACAAATGGTCTTTCATCATCATATTCAATTTTAGATTTTTTGTCTACTACTAGTAGCTTTAAACCCATTTCAGCTATTTGATTTGAGACTATTAGATTATCAATTTTAAATTTTGATAAAAAGAAAGCATCATTTATATCTGGAAGTTTCGGTATATGCTTAAGCTCCTCAATAATTAAATTCAAATCTCGATCTTCAAATTTATCTATATCTAGTTTATAAGTTTTAAATAATTTTATCTCTTTTGACAAGTAGTAAAAAATTTTGGCTAATTCTTCTATTTCTATTTTAGATTTTATAAATTTATAATATTTAAGATTTTCATCTTTTATTTCATATCCCTTTGAAATAAGTTCCCAAGCCTTTAATACATAAATTAATTCTAACAATTCATTTTTATACACATTTGGTATGTAATCAATCATTTTTTCTAATTCACTAAGGCTCATTTTTTGATCTTCAAATTTATCTTTGAACATTTTATTTATTCCTATTCTTTTTATATAAATTATATGTTGTAATAAGTGTTTCATCTTCAACTACAACTGTAACTCCACCCTTATCCATTACTTTTAATAAAGTATTTCGAAGATTATCTATTTGATAAATTATTCTTTGTGTCTCTTTTTTATCTAAAAATAATTTATCACCTTCATCTTTACCAAAAGCTAAAACCAAATCTATTACCTTTTTTGAGATACCTCTTTGAGACATTCTAGCTTTGAAGTGATTAGTGGAAAACATTTTAACTCCTTTAAGTTTGCTCTTTACTTAATTAACATTGAAACTTTATCAAATTTTCATTTCTTTGTCAAGTAGTAAAGACCAAACTTATAAGATAAATAATTTTAATTTCTTTTAATATTAATATACGAAGGTGGTAGATTTGCAATTTATTCCATTATAATCAATTCTAGATTGAGCTACTATAAGATTACTCTAAAGCTCTATATTAAAACATAATACTATACTTAATTTGTTCTTCTAGGTCTTCCAGCTTTACTTTTAAGCTTTGGCATAGTTCCTCTTACTATTGCTCTATCTTTCAGATTTGTTTTAATTTCATCTATAGATTGTTCATCTGTTTTACAGAGATATGCTGCTGCATATTCTTTTAAATTATTAATTTTTTCTTTATCTGTATAGTTTGTCATTCCAATACCATTGTTTTGATATTTTCTTCTATTACAATTTTCATAACATCCTTTTCCTTTTGTGATATTATCACTCCAGTAATTTCCTATTTGATCTGCTTTATAAGCTGCTTTTTGAAGCTTATTCCCATCATCAAAAAATAAAGCGTGTATATGCCCATTTTTATTTTTACTTATTTCTTTTTTCATAATATACCCAATGTTTGTACCAAATACAGTTTCATTATTTCTTCTGTTATCTAACATTCTCTTTACATCAGCACTCATATCTTCTAAAGTCATATCTTTTGAAAACTCTTGCTTGTACTTTAAATCAAGCCTAATAACACATAGTTTTGAGTTGTTCTCAAATAGAGCATCTATGTAATTATTGATACTCTCTCGTCTTCTTTTTAATTTATTATTACTCATAATTCATCCTTTATATTTTATATTTTCATATAAGTATAAAGTTTGTATACGATTATTATTTATCTACTCTTTCTATAACACTAAATCCTAGTATATATAGAAAATAGGTATTATATTAATCTCTAATATTAATTATTATTTATATATTATTAATTAATATTACTAATTAACCTATATTTTTATTCTAAAAAAATGAACAAATGTTGTATACAAAGTTAATGTTTGCTTGAAATTTCTATATATTAAAAATATACGAAGTTATGTTAAAAATAAAAAATTGATTCATAATTTTTAATGATAAAACATTTTGAAAAAAATAAAACATAACCCAAACCATTTAAGGCTTGAGTTAATCTCTTTTGTTCAAGTCGTCTAAAATCTTCTTGATTCTTTTTTTCTCTTTTTCATCTTGGAGTTTTTTATATTGTTTTCTGAAATGCTCAAGTCCTGCTTTTGTCCAACTCTTAAAGTTCTTTTTACTCTCTTTGATTATGTAGTAGTCAAATGCTAACATTTTTATTTTCCTTTAACTTTTGATAATTTTGTTGGTTTAAAGCCTAAATCTCTTTCAACTTTAAGTCCAAATAATCCTCTTACACTTTCAAGTTCATCTAATGAAAAATATCCAAGTTCTCTTTCTAAACCATCTACAAATCCATAACAAGTATTTAAATCAGCTCTATCAAGTTCAATTATGTACCATGTAAAACTTGAATCAGCTAAAAATAGTTTTATTTGACAAATTGGGTCTTTTAAATCTTGTGTATCATAAAGTTCTGGAATAGTATTTATTAAATTTTTGGGAATTAAATTACTCATTATGAAGCCCTTTGTTCAAGTTGTTTATACCAACTCTTTGATTTACTATCAAATCTAAATCCACAAGCTTTAATTGAATCTTTCTTTGAGTATATATCATCACCTGTTACAATTAAAAATCCATTTTGTTCAACAACATTTAATCCAAGATTATAAAGTGATTGATACTCATATTGGTTAAATGAAGTTGATTGATTTTGTTTTATATTTGGATGAGAGTATTGATTATTTCTTTGTTGGTTTTGATTATGGTTTGATTCTTGTTGATAAGTAGATGATGTATCACTTTGATTTAAATTTCTACTTTTATCGTACAAAGAGTTTCCAAACTGATTACCAAAGCTTCTAAAAGCTCTTTTAATTGCATCTGTTACAGCTTCTTTTGAGGCTGATTCATTTGCATCTGCTAAAGTTTTTGAAATTCCTGTACCAAACCCTACATCCTCTTTTTCTATAAAAGTTGTATGAGTTTGGTTATAAATTTTTAGATTTACTATTGCTTTATAGCACAAGACTACATTTTCATTTTGATTATACTCTTGGCTTACTTGTTCTAATTTAGTAATTGTATAACTCCAATTACCAAATCCAAATATAGAGTTTGCAGTTTCAAATATATCAAATCCTTCTAAATATGAAAGGTTGATATTTCCTTTACTTCTATTTTTAACTCTTTTACTATCAAGTTCTTTATTTAAAAACTCTATTTGTTCTTTTGTGAACATTTTATTCTCCTTTATATATTTTTTATATTGATTTTTGTTTATGTGTTTTATATGCTTATGTGTTTTTGGGAATAGTTAAGGTTTTTAGTTATTGCTTATTTGAGGGAATATTAATTAAGCAACATCTTTTAAAGAGTCATCATCTATGTCATTACTTAGAAGTTCAATAGTTATAGCTTCATTAGATGAACTCTTCTTTTTAGCATTTACTTTAACTTTTGCTTTATTTGTTGAAGTTTCTGTAATTGTTGTTACAATATCTTTTAACTCTTTTTTACCTTTTGTGGTTTCTAGTGCTACTTTTATTGCTTCAATATCTGGTTCAAACTTTACATATCCCAAAGTCATAACAGCATTTTCATCAAGAACTACAATCTCTTGTTTAGTAGTTATTGATTCACTTTGTAAGGTTATTGAAGATATTACATTTCCATCAACTCTATCAACACCATTTTGAATTAAAACATCTGCAACTAACTCTTTTGCTAGAGTTAGTGCAGTTTGAAGTCTCTTTTTATAAGCTTGTAGCTCTTTTATATCATTAGCTATATACTCTACTTTTGAGTTTATCTCTTGTAAGCACAATCCAATATAATCAGCTTTTTGAAAGTAAGGTGTATTTGGATCTTCTAAAATAGATTTTAAATACTCTTTAAAGTATTTATTATCACTATTTTCATTTAGATTTTCCATTTGTGTTTGAAGTTTATAATTTACTAATCTCATACACTATCCTTTAAGCTACTAAATAACCATCACATTTAAGTTGTGCAACTTGTTCAACTGCACTAAAAAGTTCCTTATTAAACTTAATAGTTGCATCAATTCCATTTATTGCTTTTGAGGTGAAGTTTTTATTAGTTACTAGATTTTTCATTTTAACACCACCTCTAATCATTGACTCTTGGATTCTATTATAAGCACTCCAAAGAGTATTTACTTCATCTTCTTCATAGTTTACTTTTAAAAGTTCATCAGCTTTAATATAGTGTGTATTTGTATCAAATCTAATATCTATTGCAGCATTAGCTAACATTTGCATCTCTGCATTTGTTAAATATATTGATTTAAAGATTGACACTTGCTCTTTTATTTTTGGAATATAGCTTGTTACTTCATCAATTGCATTTTTTACTTTTTCTTGAGTAAAGCCTACATGCACTATTGAAGTGTGTACAAAGCTCTTACTTGGAACAACAAGCATATTAGAGCAAACTATTCTAAAGATTGCCAAATCAACAATAAAGCTAGATGTTCTATTATGAGAGTTTGTTAAAACAATATCTTCATATTCATCTTTTGCATTTGGTCTAAGAAGATTTTCTAAACTTCTAAACTGGATTATATGTTTTTGATAACCTTGATTCTCTTCATTTCTTACTTTACTTTCACTTGCCATTATTGGATAGTATCCAGCATCTCTAAAAGTATCAAGAAGTTTATATGTTGGAACGAAAGCATATTTATCACTAACTCCTTCAATTGGATTTTCACTAAAAATTGATGGAGCAACATTAAGTAACTCTTCATTTGTTAGGGGTTTTATATTTTTTGACATGGGTTTTTCCTTATTTATTTTTTGATTTTTAAATTGTTAGGTTTATATTTTAATTACTCTTTTTAACTAAATTAACCAACTTAAATACATAACATTCTAAACTTATTTTTTATCTTCATCTTTTAAGACCTCTTTTATTGCAGTTGCAATAGCAATTACAACAGATAGTATTGTCATAGGAGACATTTTAAGCTCCTAAGATTGGAGTATAAAAACTATTATTTATGGATAGTTTTTTTATATCAATCGCCCTCTTTTCTTCTAACCATTCTTGAAACTGAACTTGCTCTTGTTCTAAAGCAGATTTCTCTCTTTGAAAACTATCTTTAATTTTTGAAAAGAGTTTAACTCTATAACCATCAATTAGTTTTTGGTTTAAATTTGAAGGAATATTTAATACCAAACTATTTTTCTCTTTACTCTTTTTTAGATTTTTTCCTATTTGCATTTCATCTCCTAAGATTTTTATTTACAAGTTAGAATTTATTTATCCTTTGCTTGTCTATAGGAATGATATGTGGTTCAAATTTTTTAGTTTTAATATCAAGGGGAATAGTTTACTTCTTATAATAATTTAAAATTAAAGTAGTATAGTCTTGAGATATTATTCTCAAGACTAATTTCAATATTTATTCAAGATGAACTTGTGTATATAATTTATCTATATCCTTAAATGGTAATTCTACGATTTTTGATATTCTTTCAACTGTTAAATTTTTAGAAGCGAACTTAATAAGTTCTTTTGCTATTTTTAATTTTATATCATATTCGATTTGATTAAAATTTAAGTCATATACCTTAATATTATTATTTTTAACATATAGTCTTAGACTTATAGAAATATTTATAATATGAATACTTTTACTTCTAACACCACAAATAAGGGATATTCTATCACCTATAGCTCTTGCTGAACTCTCAAAATCTAAATTTGTAATTTGATACAACTTATGAATAAGATTTGCAGAAATAATGTTTTTTTTCAAATAATGTTCTAAAACTAACCTATAATAATCCGTCTGTTTATCTAAAATATGAATGTCTATTTTTTCTAATATTTCAACTCTATCAAAAAAAAATTTTATCAAGTTGGTCTTATCTTGTAAAATCGTTAAAAAATCAATCTTTTCTATTGATTCATATTTAATATCCTTACACAAATCTATATTATTGCTTTCAAGAGAATAGATAAAATTATTAATACTATCATTGTCTTCAATATAGATGCATCCTCTTTTGATTTGTTCCTGGATTTCGTTTATGAAAATATAAGGATTCTTTTTAACAATCAATATTTGATTTATTAGTGAAAATTTATTTTCTTGTTGCATACAATCAATTTTATTCACAAAAAAATGTCTTTTTCTATTATTCAGTTTTTTTATAGAATTGAAAATATTTTCAATATCTTCATCATTTACTTTTAATATAAGTAATGGATAAGCCTTATTTTCATTTCCATCGTTAATCCATTTTTCAATTTTATTTTCTTTCATATTTTTCCTTTTATCACCAAATAACTGGTTATAACTAGTTATTTGGTGATTTATTTACAACAATTTTTATCTTATAAGCATTTGCTCAAGATTAAAAAAATATTTCTGTTCATTATTTACGGTGTAAATTTGAATATTATTCAATCCAAATAAAGAAATATTATACTTTTGTAATTCTCTTAATAATTCTGAGTTTGTACTAAAACTTCTATTACCATAGAGAGTTTTAAATGCAGGAAATAGATTCTCAACTCTAAAAATATTATGTTGTAAATCCGAAAATATTTCAGATTTTAGTTGGAATTTATTTTCATCTACAATAGTGTTAAAAAGATTGAAATCTCTACATCTTATTGCTTCTGCAAACTCAATTACATTTTTTTGTAATTTTGTAATTTTTATTGGCTTATAGTTTGCCATTTGATACTGCTGTATCAAATTATCTTTTTCAGTAGTATTTAAAGCTGTATTCGCCATTTGTACATCTATTTGAATACTTTTCAAATATACAGCAAACTGTTCTAAATCATTTTTTATAGCATTTGATAAAGACTCATAATTTCCAAAACCTAAAAAATTACAATGAGCTAAATTTTCACCAGTATTAAATACGGTAAATCTTCTATCGCTAGGCTCAATTTCTAAAGCATATAATTCATTTGAAGTTATTAATACTTGTCCAAAAATAGGTATCTCTTTATCCATATTTTTATACTTCTTCTCTGCTGTAATAGTTCCATTAGTTACTAAAGCTTTTAAAAAGTTTTTGATACTATTTTTTTGGCTTTTATTTGCTGATATTTCATCAAGATTAAAAAACATCGTATTTTCTACTAAAGAGCCTAGGAATCTTGTATCTAAACTCTTATCATTAATAGTTTTTACAAATCCTTCACCAAAAAGTGGCTTTATCACTTCATTAAAAAAAATACCTTTTCCAGCACCTTGTACTCCTAAAAGTACAAGGGCTACTTGAGATTTTTTAAGTTCTTGGAAAAAATATGCCAACCAATTTATTATCCACTTTATTCTTTCTAAATTATAATTTGACAAATGAGATATTAATCTAAATATAACACTATTATTAATATTATAATTTTGTAGAATTTGAGAACTATTTAGTAATATATATAAAGTTGGTCTAAACATATTTAACGTATAAGTACCATTTTCTTTTAAAATAAACTCTTCTTTAGAAAAAGGATCAAATATCTCATCTGTTACAAGTTTTAAATCTTCTAAGATAATTTTTGCTTTTTCTTCTAAATCATCTACATTTTTTAACTTCTTTTTACTATAAAAATCTGATAAATCAATATCTATTCCAGAAATATTCTTAAAAATATTTTCTAGTGTTTTATAGTCTTTTGTACTTATAAATGATTCATTTGAAGATAATCTATAATTTATGTCTCCTTTTTTACCAAGATACATAGATATACATTTTTTATCTAAAACATTTAAAACTATATTATCACTATTTTTTAACCAATTGTTATGATTAAAAGATGTATTTTCATCATAGAATGTAATCATTAAAATTCCTTAAAATATATTTTTTAAGCTATATGCTCAACATTTTTTTAATACCAATATAAAATGAAAGTATTTATTTAATTTTTACCCCCCTATATTAAGAAATTTTAAATTTATCATTTTTCAACTCCTATATAATATTTTTTATTATGAGATCACTCTCTAATAATTTTGAATTTTAACAATATATAAAATTTGGATATGGAAAAAAAATTTTCCGCTCCCCCTTTTTTTTAAATAATAAACTTCGATTAATGAAAAATTTTAAAAGGAAATATAAATGTTATTTAATAAAGAAAATCAAAATATTAATAAGAAATATTATTCAGATTATCTATTGAATAAATACGGTAAATTAGGATTAACAAGGCAAGAGACAGCAGTCGAGCTTGGAATTAGCCTATCATTTCTTGATAAGCTTTTAAGAGAAGGTGTTGGGCTTCCAACTTATAAAAAAATTGGTAGGTCTAAAAAACCAAGAATTGTTTTTCCAATAGATGCAATAGCAGAGTTTATGATATTAAATTTGTAATATATAAAATTGCGAGAGTATAAAAAATATAACAATAGAAAGAGAATTGGACAATCAAATTCTTTTTTTGGAAGTGTTAGAAATTTTGTGTCAGTCTGATAGAATTTATTCTAAAGGATTGAACAATGAATCAAACACTTGATTTAACAGATGCACTTGAACAAATTAAAGCTGGTGCAAAAATAGATGGTAAGGACGGAGTTTTAGCTCCCCTTATTAAACAACTTACAGAAGCTACATTACAAGCAGAACTTGAATCTCATCTTACTACTGAGATAAATAAAAACCGTAAGAATGGTAAATCTACTAAAATTATGAAAAGTAGTGTTGGAGAATTTGAACTTGAAATTCCAAGAGATAGGAACGGTTCTTATGAACCACAAATAGTTAAAAAACATCAAACCCATATATCAGACCATATTGAGGAAAAGATTTTATCTTTATATGCTCTTGGTAATAGCTACTCTCAAATATCTGAACATATTCAAGAGTTATATGGTATTGAGTTTTCTAAAGCAACAATAAGTGCTGTTACAGACAAAATTATACCATTACTAAAAGAGTGGCAACAAAGACCGTTAGAATCAATCTATCCATTTGTATGGCTTGATGCAATACATTATAAAATAAAAGAGAATGGCAAATATATTTCAAAAGCTGTCTACACTATTTTAGGAGTAGGACTAAACGGTAAAAAAGAGATACTTGGACTTTATCTATCTGAAAATGAAGGAGCAAATTTTTGGCTACAAGTTTTAACTGATTTAAATAATCGAGGTGTACAAGATATACTTATTGCTTCAGTTGATGGTTTAAAAGGCTTTCCTGAAGCTATAAATGCAATATTTCCAAATACTGAAGTTCAATTGTGTATCGTACATCAAATTAGAAATTCAATACGCTATGTAGCTTCTAAAAACCAAAAAGAGTTTATGAAAGATTTGAAGCTTATCTATCAAGCTATCTCCAAAGAAGCTGCTGAAATGGAACTTGACAACCTTGAGTCTAAGTGGGGTAAAAAATATCCTATTGTAATTAAGTCGTGGAGGAACAAATGGGAACATCTATCTGCATATTTTAAATATCCTGAAGAGATAAGACGCATCATCTACACTACTAATATTATTGAATCAGTTCACAGACAGTTTAGAAAACTTACTAAAACTAAAGGTGCTTTCCCAAATGAAAATAGTCTTCTCAAACTTTTGTATATGGGTATTCAGAATGCTTCTAAAAAATGGACAATGCCTATTTGGAATTGGTCTTTAACTATTTCACAGTTGGCAATATTATTTGAGGGCAGACTAGATGAATCTTTAAACTTATGACTTCAAAAGTGATTTTTGTTGTTCAAAAAGTCCTAAGGGTTTGAGAGAATCTCTAAATTCTACTTCTTGAACACTTTTTGGAACAAATTATATCTCTAAACAAAGGTTATAAAGCTAATAAGTTAGATTTTTTAATTTTGTTCCAAATATAAGAGGTTAAGGAAGAAACTGTACAGAATGTTATGTTCTATTTTTAGTGGACGGTTCAATCTTTTTCTATCTTTCAATGTTTGAAAAGTTATACCTATTTTTAAGAATATATACTTTCAAATATCTGTTAAATTTAATGTACTAACAATTACATCTTTTTTTTAATTTTAAATTATTATCATAATATTTCAAGTATTTATATCTTAATTTCGTAGGTTAGCTTGCCGTTTAGTTTATTAAGAAGACTGTCTATTTAATGTCTAATCTTTAATAGCTAACTTTATTTCTACCTTCATTTTTAGATTTATAAAGTAGCTCATCAACTTTTTTAATACCTTCTTCTAGCGTTGTAATATTCTCTAATGAAATAACTCCAAAACTACAAGTAAAATGAGGAATATTAATGTTGTTATTTGTTTCAGTATCAATCATATTTCGAAGATATTCAGTCATCACAATGGTTTTTTCCAATGATTTTTGTGAAAGTATTATAAATTCTTCTCCACCCCATCTACAAAAAATATCATTTACTCTAATATTGTTTTTTACAAGATTTGATAAAAATACCAATGATTCATCACCAATGTTATGTCCATAATTATCATTAATCAATTTAAAATGATCAATATCAAACATAATAAGAGACAATTCACTTTTTAGGGATTTATTATTAATTACTTCATTTTTAATTTTCTTTGTAAAATAATGTCTATTATATATATTAGTTAACTGATCATGCATTGCTAATTCTTTATTTAATTCTTTTTCTTCCTCTTTTTTATAAATTATATAACCAATCAAAATTGATAATAGAATTATTATTAGTATAATCATATACAAATCTAAAATATATTTAAAATAATCTGATTCTGTAAACATAATCTTATATCCAACTTTTTCTGATGTAAAATCATTGATTAATGGAACAAAATTTATTGAAAATACTTTGAAATTATGGAAATAAAGAGTATTAAATTTTTCCAAATTATTTATTCTTTTAGCATTTTTCTTATCTTTTGCAAGTTCTTTTAAAATATATTCTTTGCTTTCCTTATGTTTACAATTAATATCATAATCGGCGATTATTCTTTGAATTAAAAAGTTATCTAATAAGGGATAGTTCTTATAGTTATTTAATTGTTCTTTAAAAACTTTTTTTTCTACAATATCTTTTTTTAATATATAATCAAGATCGCTACTGTCGTTTTTTTCGAATATTATTTTAAAATTTAATAAAGAAGAAGATAATTCAACACTTCCAATATATGTATTATTTTCGTCAAATAATGGGTATACAAATCTATAACCATTAAAAATTCGTCCCTCTTCAAAACCTACAATTCGTAATTGATTTTCATTTACATACTTTACACTTGCTCTTACATCTGTTAAGTTATCTCCGAATTTTGAAGGATGATGAAATCTTAAAAAACTTTCATTGTTTGGTAAATGAAAATGAAATTGTTGTATTCCATAATTCGTAAATTTTTCATAATCTTTGATTAATAAATCATATAATTCTTTTCTAACTTTTACTTTTTCTTCTTCATTAGAAGTATTTGCTTTTTTAAATATATCAATAACTCTTTTTTTATTAATTAAAGTATCAAATAAAGAATTTGATACTAAATGTGCATTATTTACAATATTGGCTAGTTGTTCTTCTTTTTTTAAATTATTAGTGTTTTCGTAATTAGTTAAATTATTATAGACTTGAATGGAAGTTATTGTTATCAATAGAATAAATGATATAAGAGAGTAAATAATTATTTTTTTCAAGTTAACCTATTTTTTTATATTTATTATACCAGTTTGGCACTTTAATTATAAATAATTATTTACTGCTCATTATAAGAATCTTGTGAAATAACTAATTCCATATATTTTAAAGTCATATTTATTTCTTTATGATTCATTAGTTTTTGTATCTAAAAAAGAGATACCATTATTGCTATTTGTGAAGCAAAGGTATGTCTTAGAATATGATTATAAACTTTAATTCTCCTTTAATAGATTAAATTCATACTTAGAATTTAAAAGTATTTAAATTAAAAATATAAGTTCAACAACGTGTTCTTTTAGGAAAACAATCTATACTTTACATTCTTTCAAATATATGAGATAAATAGTAAGTTCAATACAAAGGATTTATTATGAATGTAGGTTATGCAAGAGTTTCAACTTCAAGCCAAAATCTTGAGAATCAAATTGATCAACTCAAGAATTCAGGTTGTGAAAAAATTTTCTCAGAAAAAAGATCAGGAAAAAATGAATCAGATCGTGAACAGTTTAATATTATGATGGACTTTGTAAGAGAAGGTGATGTACTTTATATTACAAAACTGGATAGATTAGCAAGGTCTGTAATAGACCTTCATAACATTGCAAAGTTTTTACAAAATAAAGATGTAAATTTAAAAGTATTACATCAAAACATTGATACAACATCTCCAGCAGGTAGACTATTATTCACAATGTTAGGTGCTATTGCAGAGTTTGAACGTGATTTAATAAATGAACGTGTTAGAGAAGGAATTGAAGCTGCAAAGAAAAAAGGTATTCATTTTGGTAGAAAAGCTATTCTAGGTAATAAAGATAAAAACTTTATATATAAACAGCACGAAAAAGGAAAGTCTGTTGAATGGTTATCTAAATTTTTTCATGTAGCTCGTAATACAATCTATAGAGCAATTAAAGATGTAGCTAAGAAGAAGTAGTCAATTTGACTACTTCATGTGTTCAAAAATTCAAGTTTATTTGGAACAAACTTTCCATTCGCAAAAACAGCTCCAAAAATAAGAGCTTTAGAATATTAATTTCTAATATTAAACATCATACTTTATAATTCAGATTCAAAAGTAAATTTTTATCAGGTTATTGTATAATAATTTACTAAAAAATTTATGGATTATAATGAAATCAATTAGAGCTATGCTATTAATATTATTATGCTTTTCCAAGGTGTATGCAGAAAGTATCAAAGTTGGTATTCTTCATTCCCTTTCAGGGACTATGTCAATCAGTGAACAAAGTGTAGTTGATTCTACTCTTTTTGCAATTGACGAGATCAATAACAATGGTGGAGTTCTTGGAAGAAAGATTGAACCCATTACAAAAGATGGGGCTTCAAACTGGAATACTTTTGCTAAAGAAGCTGAAAATCTAATCACAAAAGATAAAGTGAATGTGGTTTTTGGTTGCTGGACATCAGCATCAAGAAAAACGGTTAAACCACTTTTTGAAAAGTACAACCACCTTTTATTTTATCCAGTTCAATACGAAGGTCTAGAGAGTTCACCCAATATTATCTACACAGGTGCAGCTCCAAATCAACAAATTATTCCTGCAGTCAAATGGGCAATGGACACAATCGGAAAAAGATTTTATTTAGTCGGGTCTGATTATGTGTTCCCTCACTCAGCAAATGCAATTATGAAAGATCAAATAAAATCTCAAAACGGTGAAGTTTTAGCTGAAAAATATGTGTTGCTGGGAAGTAGTGATGTTGAAAGTATTGTAGAAGATATAGTAAAAAAGAGACCTGACATTATTTTGAACACAATCAATGGTGATACCAACGTTGCTTTTTTTAAGGCACTTAGAAAAAGGGGAATCACACCAAGTGTTATCCCTACAATATCTTTTAGTATCGCTGAATCTGAACTCAAAGCTATGGGAACAGAGAGTTTTGAGGGTGATTTTGTGGCTTGGAACTATTTTCAAAGTATTGAATCAAATAAAAATCAAATATTTATAAAAGCTTTTAAGAAGCGTTATGGTGAACAAAGTGTAATTACAGATCCTATGGAAGCTGCCTATATTAGTGTGCACCTTTGGGCACAAGCGGTGAAAATAGCAAATAGCATAGAACTAAAAGATGTAAAAAGTGCTCTAAAAAACCTCTCTTTTGCTGCACCAGAAGGTGCTGTAAGTGTAGATGCCAAGAGTAACCATATTTGGAAAAATGTAAGAATCGGTCAAATACAAAAAGATGGTCAATTTAAAATTATCTGGGATACTCCAAAGCCGGTTCGTCCATTACCCTATCCAAGTTATAGAACTAAAAAAGAATGGGATGAGTTTTTAAATGCACTTTATATACAATGGGATAAAAACTGGGCAAACATAAGTTTTACTCCATCTAAAGGGGAACTTTGAGATTCTTAAAATCTATTGCTTTAGAACTTGGAGTTTTATTTTTTATCATTGCTATGCTTCCAATCCTAAGTACTTATTTCATAACAAATAATATTGTTGAAAAATCTCTGAAAGAAGAATCTAAACAAAAAATGCTTGAAATCGCAGAAAGTGCACATTTAAGAATAGAATCTTATATACAAAATATAATTTCTGATGGCACTACACTTGCAAAAATACCAACATTTATAGATGTATTGCTTCAAAAAAGAGAGCTCAATAAAAATTTTATAGAATATTTAAAATTAGTGTCGAGTGAAAAAGGGTATTACGATATTTTACTCGTTAAAAGCAATGGAGATGTTATTTTTACTCTCAAAAAAGAGGAGGATTTGGGTTTAAATATTCATGGACCAATGCTCAAAGAAACAGAACTTTATAAAACTATTAAGAGCTCAAATACACTTCTTCAAAGTGAAGTGTCAAACTTTGCTTACTATCCACCATCAAAAAAAAGTGCTGCATTTTTATCTGTACCTATTTTCCATAAAGGTCACATTTTAGGCAATATAGTTTTACAAATTGATAATGATGAGTTTTATAAAATTATCAATCGTTATTCTGGACTGGGTCAGAGTGGCGAGATTATTGTAGGTTCCAATCCTGGAAAATCATTTCATATTACAGCTCCAACGAGACATAATAAAATGATTCAAACACAAAAAGTAGATAGAAATGATTTTTTTGCTATCTCAAAAGCGCTTGATGGTGAACAAGGAAGTGGTGTTTATATTGATTACAGAGGCAAGAAGGTATTGGCTGTTTGGAGATACCTTCCTTCCCTTAATTGGGGAATGAGTGTAAAAATTGACATAGAAGAACTTTATGCTCCGGTAGATAGCTTTAAAGAATTGACACTCTATTTGAGTTTAATATTAATTATTCTTGTATTTTTTGGAGTATTTTTAACTTATAGAATGATTACAAGACCAATTATTAAGCTCTCTCAGGAGGTTGCTCAAATTGATGAGATTCAACTACCCCAAAAAATAGAATCGAAGTCAAGACATGAAATCCAATTTTTAATAGATGCATTCAATAAACTCATTACAAGTGTGCGTTCTCATCAACTCAAACTTGAAGATAAGGTCAAAGAAAGAACAATTGAACTTAATTCTAGTTATGAGATGTTGGAAAAGCTAACACAAAATGTGCCTGGAACTCTTTTTCAATATAAGCTTTTCCCAGATGGACATTCTTCTTTTCCTTATGCTAGTAATGGGATAAAAGATATTTATGAAGTTGAACCTCAAGATGTAGCTCAAGATGCACAACCTGTGTTTAAAATATTGCATCCAGATGATTTAGATAAGGTAATTAATACAATTCAAAGTTCAGCTAAAACAATGAATAATTGGAATATACAATACAGAGTTAATTTACCAAAAAAAGGTACGCGTTGGGTTGAGGGTTTTTCTAAACCAGAAAACCTTGAAGATGGTAGTATTTTATGGTATGGGTATATTCATGATATAACTGATAGAAAGAATACAGAGAATAAAATAGCAGAACAAAAAAATAGTTTACATTATCAAGCACATCACGATGCTTTAACAGGTCTCCCAAATAGAATTCTATTTCAAGATAGATTGGAACAAGCCATTGAAAAAGCTAAACGTAATAACTCCAAGATAGCACTCCTTTTCATAGATCTAGACCATTTTAAAGAAATAAATGATTCATTAGGTCATGATATTGGGGATGATATTTTAAAAATAGTAACAACAAGACTAAAAGCAGCTAAAAGAGATGAAGATACCTTAGCCAGATTAGGTGGAGATGAGTTTACAATTATCCTAGAAGATTTACATCAAGGGCGAGATGCCTCTTTAATATCTAATAAAATACTAGAGAGTTTAGCTCAGTCTATAAATATAAACAATAATATTTTGTATGTATCTAGTAGTATAGGCATTAGTATATACCCCGATGATGGAGACTCTGCTCAGAGTCTTCTTAAATTTGCAGATTCTGCTATGTATAAAGCAAAAGACGAGGGAAGAAATAATTTCCAATATTATAATTCAACATTAACTGAACTTGCATTTGAAAGAGTTGTAATGGAATCTAACCTAAGAGCTGCTCTGGAAAATGAAGAGTTTGTCGTATACTATCAAGCACAAGTAAATGGTGTTACTAACACTATAATTGGTATGGAAGCACTAGTAAGATGGCAACACCCAACTATGGGCTTAGTCTCTCCATCTAAATTTATCCCTCTTGCTGAATCAACAGGGCTCATAATCGAGTTGGATAGATATGTTATGAAAACTGCAATGGCACAAACATCACAATGGTATAAAGAAGGATTGAATCCTGGAGTATTAGCAATGAACCTTGCTATGAAACAACTTCAAACAAAAGACTTTATCCTTATACTTAAACAGTTAATGAAAGAGACAAACTGTAAAGCAGGATGGTTAGAATTAGAAGTTACAGAAGGTCAGATTATGACTCATCCTGAAAAAGCTATTCTTATACTCCAAAAGATTAGTGATTTAGGTATAGAGTTAGCAGTTGATGACTTTGGTACAGGTTACTCCTCATTAGCATATCTGAAAAGATTACCAATAGATAAATTAAAAATCGATCAAGCATTTATAAGAGAATTACCCGAGGATGAAGAGGATGTAGGTATTACAAAAGCAGTGATAGCACTTGCTAAAAGTTTACATCTAAAAGTTATTGCTGAGGGTGTTGAGACTAAAGCACAAAGAGATTTCCTAGTTGAAAATGGATGTGAAAATATTCAAGGTTATTTTTACTCTAAGCCTATTCCTGCTGATGAGTTTGAAAATATACTTAGAAATGGCTTTTAAATATTTATATTTCAAATTAAGTCCCTCAACCTGTAGTTTTTGGCGCAAATTAGGATTAGTAAGATTAAATATGCTAAAATTCTAGGAACTATCAGTTACTGACACAAAACTCTGAACAGTCTCCTTTTTTTATTTATTAAAAAATTTTTCTGTGATTATTTTTTCTTGTAACTGAATATTTTTAGCCATTTGTCTAATTTTTTCATCTTCTTCATAAAGAGCCATTTTTTGTTTTACAAACTCTTCAGCACCAGCTATATTTTTAGATTTATTAATTATTTCCTGTTGTAATTCATTTATTCTATTTAGTGCATTTTCCATAAAATTATTATCTAATTTCAAAATTTTCTCCGATTTTATTTATAATAAAAGTATCATCAACATTTTTATAAAAAGAATCATTTTCCTTGTCTATAAAATGTAAATTTATACTCTCTTTAAATATTGATTTTAACTCCAAAACCGTATTATAAGAGTTAATATTACTTCTTATAAATACATCCTTTGGAACTTTCCTATGTGTTACAACTTCTCGTCTGGTTGCATATTCAAAGCAAACTTTTGGATCGTTATAAATATAATATATGTCTACATTATAGTCTCTTTTTAATAATCTTTCAATATTTTGAATAGCCAAATCAACGTTAGATAAATTTGAATCTAAAATTATTGAAAAGCCCTGCTTTAAAGAGTAATTAAAGAGTTCATTGAATCCTCGGCTTGAAGCTTTTTGGAATAAATCTGAATTTTGTCCATCATACCCAACAGATTTAAAAAAATCTCTTATATTATCTGTGTCAATATGTAAAAAATTTGGATTTGTCTCTTTAAAGAAAATACTTAATTCGGTTTTGCCAACTCCACTCATACCAGCAGTAAAAATAGCAATTTTTTCATCAATAGGATTTATATTTACTGTATACTCTTGTAAAAAAGCATTCTTATTTTTGTTTAAATAATCAATTGCAATTTTTTCAAATTTGTTCAACTTAAAATCCTCTATACTAAATGTAAATAACATTATATCTTTAAAACTCTTTTATTAAAAGACTTTTATTTTAAATAATTAACATCATGAGTACAAATTATTTAATGCATCTTGAGTACCTTTATGTAACTCAACTTTTGTGTATCTTTCAGTCATTTGTAATCTGCTATGACTCATAAGCTTTTTAACATCTAAAATATTTACATTTGAATTTTTTACTAAATGCGTCGCAAATGTATGCCTAAAAGTATAAAATGTTACTCGATGTTTTCTATCATTACTATCAAATCCTCTATTAAACAAATCATCAAGAAGTGGTTGTATTTGACCTTTCATTCCTTCATAAGTAATTGGTCTAGTTGTGTCAGTTTTTGGATTATCAGGATGAAAAATATAGTCATCTGGTTTTAAATCTTTTGTTGCTTCTATTAGTTTCTGAAATAAAGACTCTATAAGTGGAACTGGATATCTTTTCCCTTTTTTAAGTGCTGGAAATGTCAATGTTCTATTAGGAATATCCAAATCTTTTTTTTGTGTGGTGATTATTGCTTGTGGTCTAGCTCCTGTACCAAGAGCAACCGAAACATATAAATATGCTTTTGGCTTATGAATTAAGCAATCAAAGAGATGTTTGATTTCATTTGTAGATAAAACTCGTTCTCTCTCATTTTGTGGATCTTTTATAGATATTTTGCTAAGGGGATTAGCAATATTTTCTAACTCTTTAAATTCTTTAATACCAAAATTAATTATAGCCTTAAATGTTGCATGATAACTATTTATAGAAGCCTGTTTATACTCACCCTTAAAAGCATTTAACCATTTATCTATGGACTCTTTATTTATTTCATCTATTGCTTTGCTACCAAAATATGGCTCTATTTTATTTTGATATTTAAAAAGTGACTCTTTAAATATGTTTGGCTTAGAGCGTGTTTCATAATCTTTGAAATACTCAACAGCTACAGTATTTAACATAAGCTTTTTAACTGCTTTTCTTTTCTTTATAAAATCAGGCTCATCTCCATCTAATTTTATTTTACTAATAGTCTCAATTCTCTTTCTATTTGCATATGCTTCGTTAATATTATGCGAAGCTAATCCAACTTTTACCCATTTCTTAATCCCATTTATATCTTTATAGGTAAATTCAAATACTCTATCATTATTAGCTAAGTCCCGATAATAAACGCCTATATACTTTTTTGATTTGATTCTTTTTGACATAAATCGTGCTACCCTATAGCTACCCTTTCTTTATATTTTAAGCCATTTTTGTACATTTTTATAGATTTTATTATATTTGAAAAAGATTTACAAAGTACTTAAATATGGGGCTTTATAGTATTATGTAGTTTTATGTATTTAATGATTTTAATGATTATCAATCATCAGTACCATATTTATTTTCCTAATTTTTAATTTAGTTATTATAGCAATAATATGCTTTATGATAAAGTTTATCAACATTTGATAATCATTCTTAGTATTAAGAGTTATCAAAGTTTAGAAAGTGTATCATTCGACCTAAATTTTAAAATTATTTATAGAGAGTTTAAAATGATAAAAAAATTAACACTAAGCACTATTTTACTTGCATCTTCACTATTTGCTGCGAATGAAGTAAATGTATATTCTCAAAGACATTATGATTCAGATAAAATAATATATAAAAAATTTGAACAAGAAACAGGAATAAAAGTAAATGTAATAACAGCTCAAGCAGAAGAACTTGTAGCAAAACTGGCTATTGAAGGGGCAAATACTCCTGCTGATGTGCTTATAACTGCAGATATTGGAAATTTATATCAAGCAAAAAAAAGACATCTTCTTCAACCAATTGAATCAAAAATATTAACAGAAAATGTACCTGAAAAATTAAGAGATCCAGATAATAATTGGTTTGCACTTACTCAAAGAGCAAGAGTTTTTGTTTATAATCCTAAAAAAGTAAATCCAGATGATTTAAGTGATTATTTAAGTCTTGCTGACCCAAAATTTAAAAATAAAATTGTTACACGTTCATCAACAAGCGGTTATAATAAATCTTTATTAGCTTCAATAATTGCAAACTATGGAGAAGAAAAAGCTTTAGCTTTTGCAAAAGGATTAGTTGAAAACATGCCACATAATCCAAAAGGTGCAGATAAAGATCAAATTATAGCTGTTGGAGCTGGAGATGCTGATATTGCTATTGTAAACACTTATTATTTAGGTGTTATGTTAATAAGTAAAGATAAAAAAGATCAAGAAATTGCAAAAAGTTTAAAAATCTTTTTCCCTGCACAAAAAACAACTGGAACTCATATGAATATTACAGGTGCTGGTGTTACAAACTTTGCAACAAATAAACAAAATGCTATTAAATTTATAGAATATCTAAGTTCAGTTGAAGCACAAGAAGTTTTCGCTGAAGCAAACCAAGAGTTCCCTGTAAATCCAAATGCAAAAGCTTCTGAAATTGTTCAATCATGGGGAACATTTAAGCAAGATCCAATTTCACTAAATGAAGTTGGTAAATATACTAAAAGAGCAGTAGAAATAGCAACGGAAGCAGATTGGAAATAAGTAAATATAAAAACTATGTAGCTCCATTTTTTGGGCTATTCATAGCCTCACCTATACTAGCACTTCTAATATATTTTGTACTAACAAATGAATTTGACTTTGATTTTCTATTTGGAAAATTAATGAGTCAATATTTAACTAATACAACAATTTTAGTTATAGGAACTTTCTTTTTAGTTTTAATCATCGGAACAACAACTTCTTATTTAAGTGCTAAGTTTGAATACTTTGGTAGTAAATTTTTCTCTATTTGTTTTATTTTACCTCTTGCTTATCCAACATATATTTTAGGATATGCTTATGTAGGTTTTTTTGAATATAGAGGAATTTTATCTGAAATTGTTGGAAGTACAAGTGCAAGACTTGATATTTTAAATATGTATGGAGCAATATTCATTTTTGGAATTGGAATGTTTCCTTATGTTTATATTTTAGCAAGAGTATCATTTGCTTCAATATCTTCAACAGTTACAGAATTAATCTCTTTATACAAAATAAATCCAATAAAAGCTTTTTTTACTGTATATCTTCCACTTGCTTACCCAGCTATTTTTGCAGGAAGTCTTCTAGCAATTCTTGAAACTTTAAGTGACTATGGAACAGTTTTATATTTTGGTATAGACACTTTTAGTATAGGAATATTTAAAAGTTGGTTCGGATATGGAGATTTTATTCAATCTATAAATGTAGCAATAGTATTATTGATTTTTGTATTTGCTATTTTATGGACTGAAAGTTTGATTAGAAAAAAATATAGATTTGCTAGTTCAACTTTTAGTGAAAAAAAATCTAATAAAATAAAGTTAAAAGGAAAATACAATTTTATTGCATTTTTTATATCTTTTATAATCGCAACTACAACTTTATTTATTCCAACAGCTGTTTTGATATATTGGTTTATTTTAGATATTCATACTCTTGATTTTACAACTTTTAATTACTTATCAAATACATTAACTTTAAACTTAATATCATCTATTTGTATAATTTTATTATCTTTTTTTGTAGTATATATGCTTAGATTTTATCCTTCAAAAATTGGAGTTTTTACTCATAAATTATCAATTTTAGGATATTCAATTCCTGGTGCTATTGTTGGTATTGGATTATTAGTAATAAGTAATTTTGTTGATAAAGCACTAAACCATGTTGTTTTAGGTGGAACTTTTATACTTTTAGTATTTGCTTATACAACAAGATATTTCGCTTCAAGTATTGGTTCTGTTGAAAATGGTTTTAGTAAAATTGATAGTAGTATCGATGATACAAGCAAAATTTTTGGGAAAAGTGAATTTAGCAATATTTTAAAAGTATATTTGCCTTTGATGAAACCTTATTTATTAAGTGGTTTTTTGATTCTTTATATAGATATTGCAAAAGAATTACCAGCTACATTGATATTAAGACCTTTTAATTTTGATACTTTAGCTATTAGAATTAGTGAACTTGCAAGTAATGAAATGCTTTATAAAACAGGTTTTCCATCTCTTGTTCTTGTACTTACAACAGCTATTGCTGTTTTATTATTAAACTCTAAATTTGTGAGAAGAAAAAAATGAATGAAATAGTTCAAATAAAAAATTTAAGAAAAGTATTCTGTAAAGGAAATATTTGTGTCGCAAATAAAATAAACCTATCTATAAAAGAAGGTGAAATTTTTACAATTTTAGGAAGAAGTGGTAGTGGTAAAACTACACTTTTACGAATGATATCTGGACTTGAAACTCCTGATAATGGAGAGATAATCATTGATAATAAAGTAGTTTTTTCAGAAGATACAAATGTTGAACCCAAAAATAGAAAAATCGCTATTGTTTTTCAAAACTATGCTCTTTTACCTCACTTAACAATTGCTTCAAATATAACTTTTGGAAGTGATGCTTCAAAAGAAGATTTAGAAGAAATTTTAAAAAAAACGAAACTAAAAGGGCAAGAAAATAAATTTCCCCATGAATTAAGTGGTGGTCAACAACAACGAGTTGCCCTAGCAAGAGCTTTAATCAATAAAGCAAAGATTTTACTTTTAGATGAGCCTTTAAGTAATATTGACACAGAATTAAGAACTCACTTAAGAGCTGAATTAAAAGAGATGATAAAAGCTTTTAATATTACAGCTATATTTATAACTCATGATAAAGAAGATGCTTTTTATCTATCAGATAGAATTGCTATAATTTATGGAGGAGATATACTACAAGTTGGTACTTCAAAAGAGATTTATAATAATCCTATAGATTTATACTGTGCAAATTTCTTAGGTAAAATTACAAAAATTGATGAAAATTCTTATATAAGACCTGAAAGTATAAAAATTTCGCCAGATGGAAAAATAAAAGGTCTAATAAAAGATATCATTTTTTATGGAAGTTTTTATGAAATAACTGTTTTAGCAGATGAAAAACATTTTATATTGCATAGCTTTAATGATACTTTAGAGATTGGACAAAAAGTAAACTTAAGTTTTGAAAATAAAATTTTGAAATTTTAGATTTGTTTAGGATATTTTATGAGTAGTAATTTAAAAGTTGATTTTCACAATTGGGTAGAGTTGCAAAAAGAGATATTAAATCCATTTGAAAGATTGATTCATATAAGAACTATAAATAAAAGTTTAGGCAAAGGAACTTATTTTTGGTACGATATGGGAAATGGAATAGGTGTTTTAATTAGAAATTTTATACCAAATCAAAATATCACTCTAATAGAAGAAAGTGGTGGAGTTGCTGGAGCTACTTTTATTTTTAATCTTGGAGAAGAACTAAATTACTCATTTGAAGATAAAAACTTCACCCTTAAAAATAAAGACTTTTTCTTAGAACTTATTTCTGATAAATTTTATGCCCAAAATCATCTAAAAAAAGGCAAAAAATACATAACTTTGATGATAGCAATAAAAGAAGAACTTTTTTTAAAACTTGGTTCTCCTATAAAAAATATAAAAGATTATATGACTAAAGCTTATGAAAAAAATCGATATCACATTTATAATGGAAATGTAGATTTAGAACAATTTGAAATTTTAAATACACTTAATAGCAGTTGTTTTGATGAAGATATATTAAAAAATTTATATTTAGAATCAAAAGGGATGAATTTACTTCACTACACAATTGAAAAAATAGCAAAAAACCTAAATGCTTTATCAACAAACTATGATAAAAATAGAGTTTCAAATTTGGAAAGAGCAAAAGAGATAATAATGAGTGAATATAGTTCAAATCTCTCTATAAAAGATATAGCTTATAAATCTGCCATAAATGAGTGTTATTTAAAAAAAGATTTTAAAAAATATTATGGAATGACTATATTAGAGATGCTTCAAAAAAGACGGCTAGAAGTTGCAAAAGAGTTACTAAAAGATGATTTTAGTATAAATGAAGTTGCTACGAAAGTTGGATATAAACACACTGGTCATTTTAGTAAACTTTTTTTTGAGTATTTTAATATTATTCCAAGTTCATACAAAAAACAGTTTACTAACTGTTAACTTTTCCCTTTTTTAGTTAATTTTTTCCTTTTTATGATTTTTAAATATTGATAACTACAATCATTTTTTGTAATATCTCACCTTTAAAACAAGGAGTAAATATGAAAAATGATTTTATTAAAAAAAATCTATCAATTAAACTTTGTGCTATTTTATTGACAAGTTCAACTCTATTTGCACAAGAGCAACAAACTACAACAAGTAAAACAAACTCTGTTGGAAATACAACTTTACTGGAGGAAATTTCAGTAAATGAAAATCAATCTTCAGCGTCAACTTCATATACAGTGAAAGAGACAACATCAGCTACAAAACTAGATTTATCTTTAAAAGAGACTCCTCAATCTATAACAGTAATCACTCAAAAACAAATTGAAGATCAAAATCTTCAAGATATTAATGATGTGCTTATGCAAACTCCAGGAGTGAGTATAACTCAAATGGGACAAAAAACATCTGGTTTTAATACTTACTATGCTAGAGGAATGCAAATTACAAATGTTCAAAGAGATGGTGTTCCTACATCAATAAAATCTTTTGGGACGCCAGAATCAATGGGATTAGAAAGTTCAGCTTTATATGAAAAAGTTGAAATTACAAGAGGTTCTACAGGACTTACAAATGGTAGTGGAAATCCAAGTGCAAGTATAAATTATGTAAGAAAAAAACCAACAAAAGAATTTGAAGGTAATGCAAAAGTTTCTTATGGAAGTTGGGATAACTATAAAGGAACTATGGATATCTCTGGTGGATTAAATGAAGATAAAAGTATAAGAGGAAAACTTGTAGCTTCTTATGGAGAAGGTGATAATCAACAAGATAGATATCACCAAGATAATAGTTTATTATACAGTGCTTTAGATTTTGATTTATCTGATAATACACTTCTAACAACTTCTTTATCTCACCAAAAAGTTAATGCTGATAATGTTGCTGTACATCACTTTAATCCTCTTGACACAAATGGAAATTCTCAAAATATTTTTGGAAGACATGATAATCCAGCAGCAAATTGGACATATACAGAAACAGAAAAAACTAATTTATCTTTAGGATTAGAACACTATTTTAATAATGATTGGAAAGCAGTTGCAAACTACTCTTTTTCAAAATCAAAAACAGATAGACTAGTAGGACTTTCGAGAACTGTATTAAATACTAACACTGGGAATATACAAGGAATGGCACTAAGAGCTGAGAATACTCCTGAAGTACATTCTATTGATTTATATACAAGTGGAAATATAAAAGCATTAGATAGAGAACACAAATTATCTTTTGGAGTAAATGGTTATAGTTTAAAATCTGATGATCCAAATTTTGTTGTAAAATTCCCATCAACAGGAAATGCAAATATAACAGTACCATATAAAGGATGGAATGGAAATGTAGAAAAACCAAATATTACAGAAAATGGAAGAAATAAAGTAGATGAAAAAGAAATAGGTGCCTTTGCAGCCTTGAATATAGAATTATCTGACCCTTTACATCTTATTATTGGAAGTAGAATAACTAAATTCGAGAGAATAAATAATAAAGGAAAAACAAGTCAACAAGAACAAAAATATGATGGAGAAGTAATACCTTATCTTGGTTTAGTTTATGATATAGATGAAAACTTCTCTACATATGCAAGTTACACATCTATATTTAATCCAACTTCTACAAATAAAGATTCAAGTGGAAATTATCTTGATCCAGAAGAAGGAAGTACAGTAGAATTCGGTTTAAAATCAGAGTTTTATGATGGAAACTTAAATACTAGTATTGCTTACTTTATAACAAAACAAGATAATTTAGCTGTTAAAACAAATCCTTTAGAATTAACTCCAGATGGTGAAGATGCCTTTACAACAACAGATGGTGCAAAAATTAAAGGTTGGGATTTAACTGTTGGTGGTGAAATTTTAGAAAACTGGAATATGTCTGGTGGATATACATATACAGATGCAAAAGATAAGGATGGAATAAGATTAAATTCTGGCTTTGTTCCAAAACAAACATTTAAACTATTTACAAGTTATAAATATAATAAATTCACTCTTGGTGGAGGAGTTAATTGGCAAAGTGAAATTAATGCATTAAATAGGAATGCAAATAAAAATATACAACAAAAGGGTTATGCTGTAGTAAATGCTATGGCAAAATATGAAGTTAAAAAAGATTTTGATGTAATTTTAAATGTAAATAACTTATTTGATGAAGAATATCGATACTATCCTGGTGAAGGTGGTTATGGTGACGAAAGAAATTACACTTTATCTTTAAACTACAAGTTTTAAAAGAATAAATTATGTTAAAAAGATTTTTTAATTATTTAGCTATTCCAGAAGTTTCAGGAAAAACAATAGGATTATTTAGAACATTAGCCGCCATTTTTGGCGGTTTAATTGTTGCTTATTTAGGTATGACTCTCGTAGCTTTTTTACTACCAATGAAAGTTTCACAATCTGGAATTATCTCAATTATGTTTAATACTTTTGCTTGGGCCTGTACTGCTACTTGGATTGCTTTATCTTACACAAAACTTAGTGCTTTGTTAAAAGTTCTAATACCAACTGTGATTTTTTCTATATCACTTTATATTTTATATTAAGGATTATAAATGAAAGAATCAAAATTAAAACTATTTAAACAAAGACTTTTTTCTCTGCATATAGCAGCTGGTATTACTTTTTCTATTATTATGTATTTAGCAATATTTTTTGGAGTATTTGCTATATTTTTACCATATATTCAAAACTGGGAAAAACCATCTCGTTATATAGAAAAAAGTGATATCACAAAAATCGACTATAACTATATGGTAGAAGAAGTTTTAAAAAATCCAGATTTCCCAAGAGATAATATTCTTATAAATCTTCCAGGAAGACTTGGAGATACAGCAGTTAGTGTACAAAATCGATTTGTAAAACCAATAGTATTTAATCCTAATACAAATGAAAAAATAGAAGATGAATCTAAAGAAATTACATATTTAGCAGCTTTTTTAAATGAACTTCATTATGGACAACCTTTAAAACTTATTGGAAGATTGGCTTTTGGATTTACAGCTGTTGGAACTTTGGCTTTAGTAGTAACTGGACTTATTTTAATATATTTATTTAAATTTAAATATCAAGCAAAAAATAGACAAGCCCTATTCTCTACAATTCATGTAAAAATTTTTACTTGGGCTTTTGTGCCATTTTTACTTATTACAATTAGTGGTGCAGTTATGAATGTAGGACTTATTTCTGCTCCACCAATGGCAAAAATGTTAACTCATGGTGAAGCAAAAGCAATAGATGAACTTGTAGGAAGTACACTTTTCCCACAAAATAAACCTATAAAAAAAGAGAATATTGAAGTTTCAATGTTACCTTTGAATGAACTTTTGATAAAAGCACAAGAGATAAATCCACAACTAACATTTAAACAAATAAAACTTATAAACTGGAATGATAAAACAGCACGAGTTGAGTTTATAGGATATAACCCTTATAAACCATTTTTTAACGGTGGAATATTCAATATTCCTTATGTAGCCTTAGATGCACACACAGGAGAATTACTTGAAAATAAAAAAGTTCTTGATAATATAATTCCTGTATTTATAGGAGAAGGACTATTTTTCTTACATTTTTTATTTGGTATTGATATCTTTTCAAGAACTATAGTAGCAATTATAATGGCACTTTGTGGAGTTGCTATTGGATTTGGGGTAATGTTATGGCTTGAAAAAAAAGCAAAAAAATTTGAAGGGAAAATCACTTTTTATCATTGGATGGGGAAATTATCTTTAGCAACAATGGTCGGAGTTATTCCTGCAACTGCAATTTTATTTATATTACAATGGACTTTACCATTTACTTTAGAAGATAGAGTTTTATGGCAACAAGGACTTTTTTATAATGTTTGGCTTTTCACTCTATTTTGGTCATTTTATAGAATAAATTCGTATCAAGCAAGTAAAGAGTTTTTATTTATTGGTGGAGTTTTATTTATTGTAGCTGTTTTCATGCACTTAACAAGTTTCAATTTTCAAACACTTTTAAATAGCTATTTTGGAGTTGATATAACTTTAGTTTTATTTGGATTATTATTGATTTATATTTCAAAAAAATCACCAAAAAATAGAGAAGATTTTACATTAACTAAAATATTTAACAAAGGAAAAACAGATGAAAAAACTATTTAAAATTTCACTTATATTATTTACACCTATATATCTTTTTGCTCACTCTTTAGTTTTGAGTTTATATGATAACAATGATGGAACAATAAGTGTTGTAGGAGAGTTTAATACAGGTGAAAGTGCTGCTGGAGCTTTAGTAAAACTTGAAGCTATTCATTCAGGAGAAATCCTTTTTCAGCAAAGATTAACTGATGATGAAATGGTTATAACAATTCCAAAAATTCCATATAAAGTTATTTTAGATGGAGGAGAAGGTCATACACAAGAAAAAATGGGAATTGCTCCACAAAATGGTTTTGAAAAAGTAGAAGAAAAAAAAGAGCTAAAAACTGAAACTAAAAAAGAAGAAAAACCAAGTAGAAATTTGATGCAAATATCTTCTAGTCCTGCTGTAACTATCAGTATAGTTTTAGCTTTTGTTTTACTTTTTGCAACAATTTTTATAAGTATAAAAAATACAAATAAACTTTTAAAAGAGATACAAAAATAGATATGTGAAAATCACATATCTATTTTATTCATCATCGCTAACTGTACCAACGGGCTCTAGTGCTGCTAAATAATCTTTAAATCTTTTTTGTCCTAAATTGTCAGTTTTATAATCACTTATAAGAGTTCCTATATAGTCTATAACTTTAGTTGAAGGAACTTTAATACCAATTTTTCTTGAAATTCTACTATTTAATGTACCTTCTAAATTTCCACCTAATAAAACTTCATATCCTTCAACTCTTTCACCTTCATATCTCATCATACAACCAACAAATCCAATATCAGCAATTTGAGGATGAGAACAACCATTTCCACATCCAGAAAATGAAATAGTTACATCTTCTTTAAAATCTGGGAATTTATTTTCAAGTTCAACTACAACTTTTTTTGCGTACTCTTTTGTTTCAGTAATTCCAAATTTACAGAACTCTTTTCCTGTACATGATTGTAATCTTGCTCTAAATGGTGTTGGTTCATAAGGATAACCCAAAGCTACAAATTCATTTGCTAAATCTTGAACAACCTCATCTTTTACATCATAAACTACAAAATTTTGAGTTGCAGTTAAAGCTATTCCACCTGCATTATATTTTTTACAGATTTCATAAAATTTAGCAAAATCACTTCCAGCAACTCTTCCAGAATTTGTTGCAAATCCAACATAAGAGTAACCTTTTGTTTTTTCTTTATTTATTCCAAAGTGATTTCTATTTTCAAAAGATGCAATCTTTGGTTCTTTTTCCCCAACTTCAAGTTTATAACCAATAACTTTTTCTATTTCATCAACAAACTTTTCGATTCCCCAATCATTTAAAAGATGTCTAACTCTTGCTTTATTTCTATTACTTCTATTTCCATTATCTCTAAAAATCTCAGCACAAGCAACTGCTACATCTAAAACTTGCTCAGGTTTTACATATCTTGAAGCTCTTGTTGCTATTTGTTTAGATTTTGATAAACCTCCACCAATAGTTAAATCAAAAGCAACTTCACCATTTTCTTTTTTAAATGCAGTAAAAGCAACATCTTGAATTTCATGAGATGCACAGTGACATTTACAGCCACTTATACCTATTTTATATTTTCTTGGAAAATTACAGAATCTATCATCATTTTTATCAAAATAGTTATCAACTTCTTTTACAAGTTCTCTTACATCATAAATTTCACCTTCATCTACTCCACTAACAGGACAAGTCATAATTGGTCTTGGTCCATCTCCTGATGCCATTCTTGAAGTTAAATTAACACTACCTAATAAATCAAATATCGCCGGAATATCTTTTATTTCAATATAGTGAAATTGAACATTTTGTCTTGTTGTAAAATCAACAAGTCCTTGAGCATATTTTTGCCCTATTTCACTCATAACTCTTAGTTGCTCTAAATTCATTTTAGTATCAACTAATTTGATTCTTTTCATAAAATATTTTTTATCTTCTGTTCCATCACTATTTACATGAGGATACATTCCATACCATTTTAAAAGTCCAATATACTCATCTTTTAATGGTATTCCTTCATTTGCCTCTTTATATAAATCATCTATTACTCTTAATGGATTTCTTGAAGCTTTTAGTTGCTCTAAAGCTGATAATTCTTTTTCCATAATAACTCCACAAAATAGTTAAATTTTTTGTTTTAAAATGTGATATTATATTCCTTTAACTTTAAATAAGTATTAAAATAATCTTGATTAAATTAGTATAATATAATTTTAATTATAAAAATTGAAATTTTTTAATTTTTTATAGTTTATAATTACGTCATAGAATAAAACAATTTCTTTATTCTATCTAAATTTTTCAGGAGAATATATTGAGCGCTTCATTTATAAATGAGCCAGAAAATTTTGTTCCTTTTCTTGACCTTTTAAAACAGCTAATAAGAGTTCCATCAGTAACTGGTGCTGAACACTCTTTTTTGCTATATTTAAAAAGAGAATTAGAAGAAATAGGAATAAAAACACAATATTACGATGGTTTACTCGTTGCACAAGGAAATAGTCCTACAAAAGGAATATTAAGTGCACACATCGATAGACACGGAGTTATTTGTACTGGACCAAATGAATTTCAGTTTGCTGCATTTTTGGCTAAAAATCGTTCAGATTTAAGAGGAAATTCACTATCAGAACAAACATATCAATTGATTGCTAAAAGATATATAAATCAACAAGTTCTTGCTTACGAACCTTGGAGTGGAAGTTATCTTGGAATTGGTCAAATAAAAGATGCTTTTATGTGCGAAGAAATAAACAATCTTATTTTTGAAATTGAAGGTTTATCTCACTTACAACCAGGAACACCTATAGCTTTTAGTGACAAATTAAAAAGAAAAGATGATTTAATATCTGCTCAACTTGATAATGTTATCTCTGCTGCAATAATAATCCATTTATATCAAAATGGATTTCAAGGTACTGCATTTTTTACAGCACAAGAAGAAGCTGGAAAATCTTGGAGGTATGTGTATGAATGGTTTAAAAAAAATAATCTATCAACAAATGAATTATTAGTTTTAGATACAAGTCCTTATGATACAAGAGAAGAAGCAGATAAACAGTTAGTTGTTTTGAGGAATAAAGATGTAAATGCAAAATTTAAATCTCCAATATTAAAACAGCTAAAAGAGTTTTGTCATAAAAATGATATTGATTTTTCTTGTAAAGATACTTTTATTGAAGAAAAAAATAAAATTAGAGAAGAAAAAGGATTACCAATTTTATCTTTGGGAAGTACAGAACTTGGAAGAATAGTTATGGAATCAGGCGGAACTATTCAAGGTACAACTTTACAAATACCAACAACTGGTTATCACACTGTTGAAGAAACAGCTTCAATAAAGTCTGTTAAAGCAATTTTACACATCTTAAGCAGTTTATATATTGATAAATGCTTAAAAAAATAAATACAATTTAATTTAGAGGAAATTAAAATTATGAATTTAGCTATTATTTACGAATTAAGAGCAAATGATGTAAGTGAAGAACATATTGAATTAATTATGGATAGAGTAAAAAATAGATTGACTGAAGATAACATCGATAAAGAACTTGTAAAGTTAGGTTATCCTAAAATATTCACTGTTGATTACGATGACTATGACAACTACAATTATGATGATTATAGTCCTACAAGCAAGGGAAATTATGAAGAAATTGACTAATAAAGAATTAGTAAAACTATATTATGATGAATTATGGAATAAACACAAAAAAGAGTATATTGATATCGTATTTGATGATAATATCACTTTTCACGGTTCATTAGATATAACTGTAAAAGGGAAAAAAGAGTTTGAAAAATATATGGATAGTATGATAACTGCTATTCCAAATCTTTTTCATAGTATTATAACAATGGTTTGTGAAGAAGATAATATCGCTGTAAGAGCTTTATACAATGGAAGACACACGGGTAAATTACTTGATTATGAACCAACTAACAATAAAATCACTTATAATGGTGCTTCATTTTTTAAATTTAAAGATGGAAAAATCATAGATATTTGGGTACTTGGTGATTTAAAAACACTTATTCAACAACTTTCATAAACTTAATGTTTATGAAAGATTTATAAATCTTTTTTAACAATAAACACTCACTTTTATATAAAACAAAGGCTTATTTTGAACAATCATTTAATAGAAAATTTAAAAGAAAAAACAAATTTTTCATCTAAAGTAATTTCAAATATCATAAAACTTTTAGATGAAGGTTGTACTATACCATTTATCGCAAGATATAGAAAAGATTTTACAGATGGTGCTACAGATGAACAACTTCGTATCTTTGAAGAAGTTTATGAATACTCTAAAAAACTTCTTGTGCGAAAAGAAGAGATAATAGCTCTTTTAAAAGAGAAAAATTTTTTAAATGAGAAAGTTTTAAAAAACCTTGAAAGTGCAACAACACTTCAAGCTTGTGAAGATATTTATGCTCCATTTAAAGAGAAAAAATCTTCAAGAACAACAGCTGCTATTGAAAATGGCTTAGAACCTTTGGCAAATATAATTCAAAGTATGAAATACTCACTTGAAGAGATAAATCAAAAAGCAAAACAATTTTTAAATGAAAATGTTTCAAATATTGATGAAGCAATAAATGGTGCAAAAGATATCATCGCACAAAGATATGCAGATGATTTTAAATCAAAAGAGGTTTTAAGAAACCTAATAGCAAATTGGGGAATACTTGAAGTTAAAGCAACTAAAGAGCTTGATAAAAATGGTCTTTATGCTTCATTTGTAGATAGTAATGAAAAAATAAAATATATAAAATCTCATAGAGTTTTAGCAATATTAAGAGGTGTAAATGAAAAACAACTCTTAATAAAAGTTGAAATTGATGAGAATCATATTTTAGAAAATATTAAAAAATATAAAATCCCAACAAATTCAGCCTCTTCAAAAGAGTTGGTTTTTGATGCTTACAAAGATGGACTAAAAAGACTACTTCTTCCAAGTCTAAAAAGAGAAGCAATAACAGCTTTAAAAGAAAAAGCAAGTAGTGAAGCCATAGAACTTTTTGGAAAAAATCTAAAAGAGTTACTTCTTACTGCACCACTTGTAAATCAAGTGATTTTAGGAATGGATCCAGGATATAAAACTGGTTGTAAATTGGCAGTTATTGATGAAAATGGACTTTATTTAGATAGTGCTGTTATCTATCCAACAAAACCAAAAGAGGATATAGTAAGCTCATCAAAAGTTGTATTAGATTTAATCAAAAAATATAAAATCACAACTATTGCAATAGGAAATGGAACAGCTTCAAGAGAAACTGCAAATTTTATAAATGAATTAATCAAACAAAATGATTTAAAAATAAACTATGCAATCGTTAGTGAAATAGGAGCTAGTGTTTATTCTGCTTCAAAAATTGCTATTGAAGAGTATCCAAACCTTGATGTTACAATAAGAGGTGCTATTTCTATTGCTTCAAGGCTTCGAGATCCTATGGCAGCTTTAGTAAAAATCGACCCAAAATCTTTGGGTATTGGTCAATATCAACATGATGTAAACCAAAAAGAGTTAGCTTTAAAACTTGAAAATATAACAATTGATTTGGTAAATAAAGTTGGAGTTGATTTAAACTCTGCTTCATATAAACTTCTATCTTTTATATCTGGTATTACTGAAAAGTTAGCAAAAAATATAGTAGAACATAGAAATAAAATCAAAAAGTTTAATACTAAAAATGAACTACTTAAAGTAAAAGGTATTGGAGAAAAAGCATATGAACAATGTGTTGGATTTTTAAGAATCAAAGATGGGAACTCTATCTTGGATAACACTGCAATTCACCCAGAAGATTATGAAGTAACTGCAAAACTACAAAAATCTTATAAAATTGAAGAGATAAAAGATTTTGAAAAAGTTTCAAATGAGATAAATACAAGTTTACTAAAACTAAAAGATATCGTAACTGAACTTTTAAAACCTGGATATGATGTAAGAACTGAGTTTAATCAAGTAAAATTTGCAAATGATATTTTAGATATAAATGATTTAAAAGAAGGCTATGTTTTAAGTGGAATTGTAAGAAACATTACTGATTTTGGTGCTTTTGTTGATATTGGACTAAAAAATGATGCCCTACTTCATATCTCACAAATAAGTGAAAAAAGAATCTCTCATGCAAGTGAAGTTTTAAGTATAAATCAAAATCTTGAAAATCTAAAAGTAATAAGTGTGGATTTAGAAAAACAAAGAGTTGGGTTGAGTTTAAAATGAAAATATCACAATCAAATATAGGAATAATATATATTGGATTATGTATTTTTCTTTGGTCACTGCTTGGCATTTTTGTAAAATTTGCACAATCAAACCTAGACCATTATCAATATATGTTTTATTCATCAGCTTTTTCATTTTTATCACTGTTAGTTTTATCAATCATAAATAAAAATTTAAAAGAAATTTTTACATATTCGAAAAAAATTCTTTTATTTTTATTTGCATTAGGATTTTTAGATTTTACATTTTATTTACTTCTATATTTTGGATATCACCATGCAAATTCTTTAGAAGTCTTAGTTATCCAATATACTTGGCCAATTTTTATAGTAATTTTATCTTTAATCATTTTAAAAGAAGAGTTCACAAAAAGAAAACTTTTCGCTGTTATATTAGGATTTATTGGAGTTAGTTTAGTTATAACAAAAGGCAATATTTCATCTCTTAGTTTTGAATCCGTAGATGTTTTGTTGATAGTTATGTTATCTGCTTTTTGTTTTGCTCTATTTTCTGTTTTAAGTAAAAAAGTTAAAATTGATGCCATAAACGCCGTTATGATTTATTTTTTTGCGGCAACAATTTATTCATTTATAAGTATGCAAACTTTTTCAAGTTTTGTTTTACCAACATCAAAAGATTGGATTAGTATTTTAGTAAATGGAATTTTTATAAACGGTATATCTTATGTATTTTGGATAAAAGGACTTCAAATTTTTGATGCTTCAAAAGTAGCACCATTTACATTTATAATTCCTATTTTATCAGCATTTTTTCTAATTTTAGTTTTTGATGAACCAATTTTAATGATTTATTTTGTAGGACTTGCTTTTGTAATATTTGCAGGATTAATAAATAGTTTAAAAAATAAAAAACAATAAAAATATATTAGTTTTTTATTTTTTAATCACCAAACAAAACCTCAACACCATATTCAGGATGAAGGATTACTTTTTTAAAGTAATCAACTCTTTGTTTTTGTCCATATCTTTTTTGAGATTTGAACTTTAACTCTAATTCTTCACCATTTAATATAGCTCTTACTTCACTATGTTTTAGATAGTGACCATATCGACTTAATGCATTTTGCCAAATCTTAAATCCACATTTAGAATCTGCACTCAATTCAAATAGTTCGCCATCTTCACTTACCCAAGAAGCATTTGAACAAGCATAAAGTTCGACTTTTTTACCTCGAACTTCTTTTTTTCTAACTTCTATTTGTCCATCATCACAATATGGGCATTTTCCTAAAAACATAAATATTTTTTAGTTTTTAAAAGCTATTGTATCTACTTCAACTAAAACATTTTTTGGTAATGTTTTAACAGCAACTGTACTTCTTGCAGGTGCAGTTTCACCTTTGAAGTATTGACCATAGATTTCATTGAAAGCTACAAAGTTATCCATATCAGATAAATAACAAGTTGTTTTTAAAACATTTTCAAAAGAACTTCCAGCTTCTTCTAATACAGCTTTTAGATTTTCCATAACTTGTTTTGTTTGCTCTTGAACTCCACCACTTACTATATCCATAGTTTTTGGGTCAAGTGCGATTTGTCCTGAAGTAAATACTAACTTTTCAAAAGTTGTTGCTTGATTATAGGGTCCTATTGCGCTTGGTGCATCTGGTGTACTTACTATTTTTTTCATTTTTTATCCTTTATTTTAAAATTTGTATTATATTTAGTTTTTACTTGTTTTTAGAAAAAAACAGTTCAAATTCATTTTTAAGATGATTTAAAATTGGAGTTTCACTCATATATAAACCACCACTTTTTACAGCAGCTTCTACGATAGCTTTTGTATAGTTATGAATATCATCTCGAATAAACATTTCATCAACATTTAGCCAAATAGCTTCACTAATTTCTTCTTTATCTTTTATATCAATTTTTGTACTTTTGGGAATAGCTTTACATAAAACATACAAATTTGACTTATGAAATTGATGTGGATAAAAGTGTCCCAAAGAGATAATCTTCTCAAATTCTACAACAACTCCAGTTTCTTCAAAAACTTCTCTACTTAAAGCAGTTGTTATCATCTCAGCATCATCAATATGTCCACCAGGAAGTTTATAATACTCATTTCGTATTTGCTCTTTTATCAAAAGTATCTCATTTTTTTTATTTATAACAACCGCACCAACTCCTAAAGTGTGATTTGCTAAAGTTGGAACTATTGCATTTTCTTTTAAAACTTTTACTAAAAGTAAATAATCACTATTACAAGAGTGAAAAGTAAAACCAAAATTTGTAGCTATTGAAATAAATGATGATTTTTTTATATCTATATAAATCCAAATTAGATTTCTTTTATCTTTTACTTCATCTATCAAATTAGCTAAATTAGTTTCAAACTCTTCTTTTGTTTTAGGTAAATCTTCACTTTGTATAGTCAAACCATTATATGGATCAAGACTTGTTTTAAAATCGAATATATATTCAATACTTGTATTATTCATAATATGCCCTTTTTAAACATACCTAATAGGTAAATAATAATCCAAAATAAACTCTCCATCATCACTTAAAAAATGGTTTTTATGGTAAATCGTATAAGATGGGCTAGGTGTTGTTTCATAACCACTTTTTATTAGCCAAGTATGGTAAACCCACTGAATTAGCTTTATAACATCTCCATATTTTCCACTTAAAGAAAATTTTGCATAAATTCCTTTTGGAATAATTAAACTTGGAAGTAAAAAATCTTGATAAGCTTTTTCTTTGTCTTCTAGAACAACAATCGCAATATATTGACAATCTTCAAGTGGTGTAATAATAGGATTATCATGATGAAGAGCCATTTGTTTATACTCTTTTATATCATTTGTATATATCCAAGTTTGAAGTTTTTGCCAAGTTTTTTTAATACTTTTATCATATCCTTTATGTCTTATATAATACCCTTTTATTTCTGGCATTTTTACAATACTTGGTTCTATATTTGAAAAATCTATTGTTTGACTATTTGTAGATATTTTTTCAACTATTTTATTTGAATACTCTTTATAACCACCATTTTTCCACTCTTTTGGTGTCATTAAAAATCTTTGTTTAAAACTTCTTAAAAATGAAGTTTGAGAGCTATATCCTGTCATTTTTGAAATATCTGTTATAGTTGAATATTTATTTGTAATAAGCAAATTTGCAGCTTTTTGCAATCTTATTGATTTTATACTTTCATAAATATTTTTACCAAACTCTTCTTTAAAAATTCTATGAAGATGAAATTTACTTATTTTCAAAGTCAAACATAACTCATCTATATTTATATCTGTATCTATATATTCATAAATATAATTCATCACATCATTTGATATTTTGGCTCGTTTTTCGAAGGTAACTCTTTTCATAAATAGAGTATAGCATTTTATGTATATAAAATTAGCAAAAATAGATAATAATAAAAGCATTTTTTGTAAAGTATAATTCAAAGTTTTTTTGTAGACTTTTAAAAAATAATATATAAGGGAATTTTTATCCATGAGTATCAAAAGATCATTTATTAGAGAAATCCTAGAAGCAATCGATGAAAAAACTATTTCATTTGCTGGTGGACTTCCAAGTGAAAATCTATTTCCAACACAAGATTTAAAAGAAGCAACATTAAAAATACTAGATAATCCAAAGGTTTATCAATACACAGTTAGTAATGGAATAAATGAATTAAGAGAACAAATTGCACTAAGATATACTAAAGAAGGCTTTCCAACAACTAAAGATAATATTTTGATAACAACAGGAAGCCAACAAGCCATGTATATTTTGGCAAAGTTTTTTGAAAATAAAGATATTACTATTGAAGAACCATCATATTTAGGAGCTATGAATATTTTTAGACTAAATAATCTAAAAATGAAAGGTGTTAAACTTGAAAATGATGGAGTAAATATTCAAGAATTTGAAAAAAGTTTTAAAAATACAAAATTAGCATATCTAATTCCAGATTTTCAAAACCCAAGTGCAACAACTTATAGTTTAGAAAAAAGAGATGAAATTGTAAAAATAGTAGAAAAAAATGATGGATATTTGATAGAAGATAGTCCTTATAGTGAACTATTTTTTGATAAAAAAATGCCTTATATCAGTGCAAAATTACCAAAAAATTCTTTTCATTTAGGAAGTTTTTCTAAAACTTTAGTTCCAAGTTATAGAATTGGTTGGATAAGAGCTGATGAAAAATTAATTCAATCTATTATGATTATAAAAGAGAGTATTGATTTACACTCAAGTGGATTTTCACAATATATACTTGCAGAATATTTAAAAGATGAAGCTAAATATGAAAAACATCTTCAAGAAATAAGAGATGACTACAATAAAAAAGCATCTTATTTTTCAGAACAATTAAACTTAATAATGCCAGAGTTTAAACACGAAAAACCAAAAGGTGGGATGTTTTTATATGGAACTTTTGGACAAGGAGTTGATACTTTTGCACTTGTTCAAGAGTGCTTAAAGAAAAAAGTAGTTTATGTTCCTGGAAACCAATTTTATATAGATAAAATTCCAAATGGTGAGATAAGATTTAACTACACACACTCAAACTTTGAGCAAATTGAAAAAGGTATTAAACTTATTAAAAGTTGTTTGTAAAATAGATTTTTCTATTTTACAAATTTACTTTTTAGTAATTTATAAATTCTTACAATCTTCTCTTTTAATCTACTTTTTGAAATAAAAAGATTTTCTTTTATCTCTTTTTTTATAATTGATGCTTTCTCTTTTATCAACAAATATGCTTTTGAACTTTTTATTTTATTTATAAATAAAACAAGCTTTTCATAAATATATTTAAACCAAATAAACTCTAACAATTTCTCTTTTGTTATATTAAAAAACCAAAAAATAAGTGCAGCAATTGGAATTTTTAAAAGATATAAAAAAGTTCCTAAAATTATATGTCCTGATATAAATACAAATCCTGCATAAACTCCTAAAAGTTCAACTAAAAAAAATGGAATTATAAAAATAATTAAAATGATATAAGAGTTTAAAGCTAAAATTTTAGGAGTTAGATTTTTAAAAAGTGGAAAATTTGATATATAAGAGATAATTGGTTTTGCAAATTTATCCCAAATTAACTCTTCAAAAATTATATAAACAAATACTAAAAATATTAAAAGAAAATTTATTATTCGTTTATACATATTCTATCCTTTTGTTTTTTTAACTCTTCTATAATAAAAATAGGCAAATATTGCTAATAAAATTAGAATTACTATAACAATTATATGCAAATACTCTTTTACTAAAGCTTGATTATTCCCTAAAAAATATCCTAAAATTGTCAAAATCAATACCCAAATTCCTGCACCTAAACTTGTATATAAACTAAATACAAAAATATTCATTTTTGCCAAACCTGCAGGGAGTGAAATATATTGTCTAACGCCAGGAATTAATCTTCCTGAGAATGTTGAAATATGTCCATGATTTTTAAAAAATTCTTCCATTTTTAAAATAGTCTCTTCACTTATTAAAATATATTTTCCATATCTTAATAAAAATGCTCGTCCAAGTTTTATGGCAAAATAGTAGTTAAATAACGCACCTGCAAGCGAACCTAATATTCCAAATAATAAAACTAGATAGATATTCATTTCACCTTTTGAAGCTAAATAACCAGCAGGTATCATCACAACTTCTGAAGGAAATGGGAAAAAAGAACTTTCTAAAAACATCATTATAAAAATTCCAAAGTAACCTAAGCTACTAACAGTTTCAACAATAAAATTAATTATACTCGATAACAAAAGATTTCCTTGAATTAGGATTTGTATTTAAAAAAGTTTTTTGAAAAGATTTGTATTTTTTGAAGGTTGACATAGAGTCAAAATTAAGGCGATGCCTTAATTTATCTTTTTAACTCTTTAATTCTTGCAGCTTTACCTTTTAATCCTCTTAAGAAGTTAAGTTTAGCTCTTCTTACTCTTCCTCTTCTGATTACTTCAAAAGATTTTAAAGATTCAGAATATAATGGGAAAATTCTTTCAACACCAATAGAGTTAGCACCAAGCTTTCTAATTGTGAAAGTAGCATCTACACCATTACCACTTCTTCCAATGATAATACCTTCGAAAGTTTGAATTCTTTTTTTCTCACCTTCTTTAATTTCAACACCGATTCTTACAGTATCACCTGATCTGAATTGAGGAATTTGTTTTTCTGCAATTTGCGCTGCTTCAAAGCTTGCAATATATCTATTTTTCATCGTATTTCCCTTTGGCGAAAGTGCCCGCATTTGCAACTTGCGGGGTATCACACTTTTATTTAAATTTTTTGTTTGTAACTAAACCTGGTCTAAAGTATTTTGTTTTGCAAATAGACAGGTTTTTTTTTAGGTCGAGAATTTTAATATGATTTCCCTTTAAATATTCTTTAATGACACTTAAATTTTGGTAATTTTCAGGTTTTGTAAAAGAAGGTGCTTCTAGAAGGTTGTTTTCATAACTTTCAACTTCTAAAGAATCAGCATTTCCTAAAACATTTTCAATATTTCTTGAAATTGCATCTGCCATAACAGTTGAAGCTAATTCTCCTCCTGTTAGTATGTATTCTCCAATACTAAAAACTTCATTAGCATACTTTTCTATAACTCTTTCATCAATTCCTTCATATCTTCCACTTACAAATACTATATTTTTTTTCTTTGCTAATCTTTTTGCATCATTTTGTTTAAAAGGTTTTGCTGCAGCTAAAGGAAAAATTATATAAGCATCTTTATTTTTGTTTTTTATTTCATCTAAACAGTCAAATAAAGGTTGGCAAGATAGAAGCATTCCTGCTCCACCACCTACCATTTCATCATCAACTTTTTTATGTTTATTAGTTGTAAAATCTCTAGGATTGTAAAACTCATAACTAATAAAGTTAGATTCAATAGCTCTTTTTAAAATAGAGTCTTGAAAATAAGGTTCGATTAAACTAGGGAAAAGTGTTACAAATGTAAATTTCAAAATTCCAAATCCATTTTTATTTGGAATAATATCATATTTATTTTTATTTATTATTAAGTATTATTAATTTAAACTTCACCTTTAATTATATTTATAAGGTTTTTACTTGAAAGTATTGAATGGTTTTGGAAAAAAATACTTCTCATTGTCATCTATTCAAGCATATAGTGTCGCTATAACACTACACAATATTGCTATATCTTGTAAAAATCACTTACAAATAAAATTACAATTGTCTTCTTCATTAGAAGATGAAGAAGAATCCATTCATCAAGGTTTAGAAGAAAGTTTATTATCTTGCTTTGCTATAAAAAGTAAGCCTTGTCATTGTGATTGTCTTTTTAGAAGAAAAACTGCATTAGCAGTAAGACTTTTTAGATATATTCCTAGATGTCCATTTTATTGTACATTTTTTGCTTTTAGAAGAACTGGCGTTCACCCTCCATTACATACTTTATAATTTCGTATCAATATAAATTTATAAGATACCTTTGTTTCTATTTTAGGCTTCGTTTTCGTAGCTTTTTAGGTCTTAATACTTTTTAGTGGTTTTTAATCCACTCTATAAAAGTAGTTAAATTATATATGGTTCTTAAAAAAAGAACCTTTGAAAAAGGATAAAGAATGTCAAAAAATTATGTAATAGGATTTCCAAGAATTGGAGAAAAAAGAGAATTAAAAAAAGTTTTAGAACAATATTGGTCTAAACAAACAGATTTCAATGAAGTTAAATATGTTGCAGAACAATTAAGAAAAAGACACTGGAATTATCAAAAAGAGGCAAAAATAGATTTTATTGCATCAAATGATTTTTCATATTATGACAATATGTTAGATACTACTATTTTATTAGGAGCAATTCCTCAAAGATTCCAAAACTTAAAAGATGAAGAGTTATATTTTGCAATGGCTAGAGGAAATGAAACTAGTGTTGCTATGGAAATGACTAAATGGTTTAATACAAACTATCACTATATCGTTCCAGAAATTTCAAAAGATACAAAATTTACTCTAAATTCAAAAAAAGTAATTGAAGAGTATAAAGAAGCTTTAGAGTTAGGAATAAAAACAAAAATCAATCTTATTGGTGCAATCACTTACCTTGGACTTTCAAAAAGTATAGATAATAGTGATATTTTTGCACATATAAATAATGTAGTAGAAGTTTATAAAGAACTTTTATTAGAAATTTCTAAACTTAATGATGAAATTGTTGTTGAATTTGCTGAACCTTTATTTGTAAAAGATTTAGACACTAAAGTTTTATCTTTAATCAAACCTGTTTATGATGCTTTAACAAATGTTGCACCAAATATCAAAATTGTTGTAACAACATATTTTGAACACTCAAATGAAGCTACAAAAATTTTGGTTAATACTCCAATTTGGGCATTAGGTTTAGATTTTATTCATGGAAATAAAAATCTTGAAACTTTAGAACTTATCAAAAACTCAAATAAAGTTTTAATTGCTGGAGTTATTGATGGAAGAAATATTTGGAAAAGTAATTTTGAAGATAAAGTAGCTTTACTAAATAAAATTTCAAATGTTGTTTCTAAAGAAAATATTATTGTAGGAACTTCTTGCTCTTTATTACACGTTCCATTTACTTTAAATTATGAAGAAAAATTAGATTCTGAAATCAAATCTTGGTTAGCTTTTGCAGTAGAAAAATTAAAAGAGTTATCACTTGTAACAAAACAATTTTTTGATTTAAAACTATCTTTAGAAGATACTGCAACTATTAAAAGAAATGTTGAAGAAAATAAACAAAGAAAAATATCTTCAAAAATTCATAATAAAGTAGTTCAAGACGAAATCAAAAATTTAAAAGTATTTGAAAGAGCTGATAAATTCCAAGATAGAATAAAAGTTCAAAGAGAATTTTTTAAATATGATGCACTTACAACTACAACTATTGGTTCATTTCCTCAAACACCTGAAATTAGAGAAAATAGAAAACAATATAAAGCAAATGCTATTTCAAAAGAGCAATATGTTGCAGAAATCAAAAAATATATTGATGATTGTGTAGCTTTCCAAGATGAAATCGGACTTGATGTTTTAGTTCATGGAGAACCAGAGAGAAATGATATGGTTGAATATTTTGGTGAATTAATGGAAGGTTTTGCATTTACTCAAAATGCTTGGGTTCAATCATATGGAAGTAGATGCGTAAAACCACCTTTAATTTTTGGAGATGTTTCAAGACCAAATCCAATGACTGTTGAGTGGATTAAATATGCTCAAAGTAAAACTAAAAAAGTTATGAAAGGTATGTTAACTGGACCTGTTACAATTTTAAATTGGTCATTTGTAAGAGATGATATTCCAAGAAATGAAGTAACAAAACAAATCGCACTTGCAATTAATAAAGAAGTTGATGATTTACAAAATGCTGGAATTAAAATGATTCAAGTTGATGAAGCAGCGTTTAAAGAAGGATATCCTTTAAGAATTGAAAATATAAAAGCTTATGAAAACTGGGCAGTTGAAAACTTCCGTCTAAGTGTTAGTTGTGCAAAAGCTGATACTCAAATTCATACACATATGTGTTATAGTGAATTTAATGATATTATAAAAACTATCGAAGCAATGGATGCAGATGTAATTTCAATCGAAACTGCAAGAAGTGGAAATAGACTTTTAAAAATCTTTAAAGAAGTTGCATATAAACAAGAAATTGGACCTGGAATTTATGATATTCATAGCCCAAGAGTTCCAAGTGTTGAAGAAATGGTAAATCAAATTAAAGCATTAATTGAAGTTTTACCAAAAGAACAATTATGGATAAATCCAGATTGTGGACTAAAAACTAGAAAATGGCCAGAAGTAAAACAAAGTTTAATAAACTTAGTTGAAGCTGTAAAAATTGTAAAAAATTCTAACTAGAGCTTTTGCTCTAGTTTAAAAATATGTTTTGTTATAACTTAATTATGATAAAACATATTTTTAGATACTATTTCGTTTCTAAATAAAAAAAACGAGAAAAGTAAAATGATTACATTAAACGATATAAAAGACGCAAAAAAACAGTTAGAAAAAGCCATTTCTCTAACTCCTTTGATGAAAGCCCCAATTTTAAGCAAAGAAAAAAATGCAGAAATCTATCTAAAAGAAGACAACCTTCAAATAACTGGTAGTTTTAAAATCCGTGGTGCATTTAATAGAGTTGCTTTACTTGATGAAAAAAGAAGAAAAAATGGAGTTGTAGCAGCAAGTGCAGGAAATCACGCTCAAGGTTTAGCTTTTGCAGCTAAATATTTTGACTGTGAAGCTACTATTTTTATGCCAGAAGCTACTCCACTTACAAAAGTTTTAGGAGTAAAATCTTATGGTGCAAATGTTGTTTTAACTGGTGAAAATTTTGATGAAGCATATGCAAGTGCAACAAAATTTGCAAAAGAAAATAACAAAGAATTTATTCATCCATTCGCTGATAATGCGGTTATTGCAGGGCAAGGAACAATTGCTTTAGAAATTTTAGAAAAACTTGAAGATGTAGAACAAATCATTGTACCAATTGGTGGTGGTGGTCTAATCGCAGGTATTGCTATTGCTGCAAAAAGTATAAATCCAAAGATTAAAATAACTGGTGTTGTTGCAAGTGGTGCAAAAGGAATGAAAGACTCTTTTTTAGCTGGAATTCCTATTGATTCAGCTTCTGTTAAAACTATCGCTGATGGAATAGCAGTAAGAGATGTTACTCCAAAACTACTTGATTTGATTTTAGAATATGTCGATGAAGTTGTAGAAGTAAGTGATAATGAAATAGCAAATGCAATTTTATTTTTATTAGAAAAACATAAACTTATGGTTGAAGGAGCAGGAGCAGTTCCAGTTGCAGCTATTATGCATGATAAAATTGATATTTCAAACAAAAAAGTTTGTGCTGTTGTAAGTGGTGGAAATATTGATGTTACGATGTTGTCACTTATTATTGAAAAAGGTTTAGTAAAATCTTATAGAAAAATGAACTTAATCGTTACTCTTATGGATAAACCAGGTTCATTGATGAAATTAACAGAAATATTTACGCAATGTTCTGCAAACATAATAGAAATAGATTTTAATAGAAACTCTTTAAAACTTGAATTTGGTGAAGCTTATGTAACAATTGCTCTTGAAACAAAAGGTGAAGAACATCAAGAACAAATAAGAGAAAATTTGAAACAAAATGGCTATAGATTTAAACAAATCTAAACTAAATTTTTTTATTTATAAAAATTTTAGAAAACAAATAATATAATAGGCGCATAATTTAGTAAATGTAGAAAACAAAAAAGGAAGAGTATGGAAGGAAGACTGTTTACATTCTTGGGTGCTATTGGTGGACACGGGCAAGAGTGGATAATCTTATCACACTATGTTTTAGTTATTGGAATTATTTTTATAATAGCAAGAGCTGCTACTAGAAAATTACAATTAGTTCCAACTGGAAGCCAAAATGTATTAGAGGCTTTTGTAGGTGGTATCATCTCTATGGGAGCTGATACAATGGGTGAAAAAAATTCTAGAACTTATATGCCACTAATTGGTTCATTAGCTTTAGTAATTTTTGTTAGTAATATGATTGGAGTAATTCCTGGTTTCGAAGCTCCAACTTCAAATATTAACTTCACTTTATCTTTAGCTTTAATAGTATTTGTTTACTATAACTATTTAGGTATTAAGAAAAATGGTTTTGTAAACTATTTTAAACATTTTATGGGACCAATGCCTGTGCTTGCACCTTTAATGTTCCCTATTGAAATAATCTCTCACTTATCAAGAATTGTTTCTTTATCATTTAGGCTTTTTGGATCAATCAGAGGTGATGATATGTTCTTAATGGTACTTTTAATGTTAGTACCTTGGATTTTACCTTTACCTGGATTTTTCTTATTAACTGCATTTGGTGTTTTACAAGCATTTATTTTCAGTATATTAACTTATGTTTATATTGCTGGATCTATTATGATGGAACACGAAGAGCACTAAAAATCAAAATAAGGCTTATATTAAAGGGAATAAGTTTTTACTTATTCCCTTTTTTAATTTCATGAAAAAATATCTTATAACAGACCCAAACTACTACACAAATAATGAACTAATATTTAAACAAACATTATCAGATGTTTTTGAAAAACATAACGTTGACTTTGCTTGTTTTAGAGATAAACAGTCAAATAACTTTGAAGCTTTAGCTAAAACTTTTATTGAAACTTGCCATGAAAAAAACATAAAAAATACTTTTTTAAATTCAGATTTTCTTTTAGCTCAAAAATTAGGATTTTATGGTGTTCATTTAACTTCAACACAATTTGAAGATATAAAAAAAGCAAAAGAGTTAAATCTTAAAATAATCATCTCTTGCCACAATACAAAAGATATAGAAACTGCTAGAGAGTATGAAGTGGATTATATAACATATTCTCCTATTTTTGATACACCAAACAAAGGAAAAGCAAAAGGTATCAAAGATTTAGAATTAGTATTAAATAGCTTTAAAGATATGAAAATCATAGCTTTAGGTGGAATAATAGATGAAACTCAAGTGAGTAAAATAGAAGAAACAAAAGCTTATGGATTCGCTTCTATTAGGTATTTTATATAGTTTTTTATTTGCATAAAAAAAGGTTGAGCTAAGCCCAACCTTTGAAAGATAAGTTTTTTAACTTCTAAAAATATTAGAATGTATATTCAACTTGGATTCTTCCTCTATTTTGGTCAGAATATTTTTCTTTATCACCATTGTTTTTGTATTTTTCTTCATAAGTACCATATCTTAAATATGTACTTAAGTTTTTAGACATTTTATAAGTTAATTGTCCAAATACTTCTTCAACTTCTAAATCAGTAAGTACACTTTTAGTACCATTTAATCCACTTGAAGGTCTATCAGCTTTTAGGTTACCATAGTTAGCAGATAAATTTAAGTTATCTAAAATATTTACACCTAAAACACCTTGCCAATAGTCAGCATCTGCAATACCGTTAGATGATAAATTCCATCCTAAAGTAGCATTTTCAGCATCTTGGTCAAATGCAGTTATACCACCATCTTTATCTGTTCCTGTATAAGAAACTTTAGCATTGAAAATACCTAAGTTACCAGTAACAGCAAGTCTATACATTGCATTATCATCTGAATCTAAACCAACTTTTTTACCATTGTCTAAAGTTAAAGAAACATATCTAGCTTCAACACCAATTTTTGAATCAGTAGAAGGTTTGAAATCAGCTTTAGCAACTAATGTATAAGAATCTAAAGCATCTGCAATATCTACATACCAAGCTTCAAGTTTAACTGGACTTAAGTCAGCTTGTAACGTACCAACATATAAATCTCTACTTCCTAAATTTTCACCAGCTGTAAAAGTTCCTGAAATAGCAGCTACATTTGCAACGTTAGTACCAGAATTGCTAACTAATTTTGTACCATTAATATTTCCAGATCTATCTAAGTTAGTTTGGTTAAAGTAACCAGCACCTGCAGTTACAGGTCCAACAGAAGAAAGAGCTAAAACCCCTGTTCCTGTATGTTCATTTCCATCAGAATCAATCGCAACTGTCCATGGAGTAGCTAAACCTTGTTTACCAGCAATAACCGTAGTATTTTGGATACCTGTAAACGCAAAGTTAGCATGAGATAAAGTTACATCTGGATTACTATCAGAACCTTTGTGCGCATCTAAATCAGCGAATTCACCTGTTCCACTAGCAACTAAAAATCTTGAATTGAATTTAACATAATCATTAACTTTTGAAGTTAAATTTAAACCAATTTTATATTTATTTCTTTCACTGTGGTGCTCATTTCCCCAAGTACCTTTGTCATCATCAAAGTTATCATATCTATAAACAACAGAACCTGAAGTTTCTACATTTTTGATAGCTTCTTCTAATGGTTGAGCATTAGCAGTTGAAAAACCAGCTACTGCAACAGCAGCTACTAAACTTAATTTTGAGATCTTTCTCATTTTTTTCTCCTAAAATTTCGAAATTCTAATCGATATACAAGAACTAGTTAGTTTTAGTACACCATGACGGGCATTTTATACGAGTTAAAATTAAAGTTTTCTTAAAATTGTTATTTTTTAGTTAATTAACTGTTAATTTAAGTTAGATTTCAATTAACCTTTAAAATATGCTACACTAATGCTATTTAGGACTTTTTTACTCGTATTTTATGCTTCAAAAATTAATATATTTATTGACTTTTATTTCAATTTGATTACAAATATTATAATTAAAAAAAACTTATTTTTATTTAATTCGATAAACTAACAATACAATCTTTTAATATTGTTGGTTTTGAGATTTTTAGTTTGAGATTTTTTATCTCATAAGTTTGATTTAGAAGTTTTGTTAGATATAAAATTGCATCTTCTATTAATTGAAATTTTTCTTTTTTCATAGTTTGTTTTATCAAATCTACTACTTGGGCATAATCTATGAACTTATCATTTGAGAAATTATACTCAAATGACAAATTTATAATAACTTTTTGTTTTTTTACTCTTTCAAAATCAAGTATTCCAATAATACATTTAAAAGTAAGATCTTCTATGTCTATTTTCATATAACTTTACTTTCTTGCCCTTTTATAAGTCTTACAATATTTGGAATGTGTTTATATAGAATAATAAATGCTATTAAGTACATAGGAACATTTGAATTTATTCCTAAATCATCATATATAAATATTGCACTTATAACAGCAGCAACCAATCCTAATAAAGAAGATAATGATGATATTTTTAAAACTTTTGCGCAAACTATCCAAACGAGTGCACCAATTAGTGTTGAATAAGGAATTAATACAATATACACACCAAGTCCAGTTGCTACTCCTTTTCCACCTTCAAGTCCTAAATAAATAGAATAACAGTGACCAAGTACAGCCAATACAGCTATTGCCCAAAGAGTTTCGCTACTTACTCCATAATATATACCAACTAATAAAACCAAAGTTCCTTTTAAAGCATCAAGTAATACTGTAGCAATTCCTAATTTTTTTGCTAAAGATGGGTTTGTTTGTTTTACAACTCTTAATACATTTGTAGCACCTATACTTTTACTACCTTGTGATTTTATATCAACTCCAGCAAAAGTTTTTGCTAAAATTAGTCCAAATGGAATAGAACCTACTAAATAAGCAAGAAGATAAAAAACTATATTTTGATTTGTTAAAAAATCCATAAATAACCTTTGATTTGTGTTTAAAATAAATCAGATTATAACTAAAAATTTGTTATATTCTCACTTAATAAAAATATGAAGGTTTATTTTGGATTTAAAAGAAGAGATTAAAAAACTAAAAGAAGAATTAGATGTAACTTTAGTTGCTCACTTTTATCAAAGAGATGAAGTTTTTGAATTAGCAGATATTACTGGCGATTCTTTAGAGTTAGCAAAAAAAGTTATGAATACAAATACAAAATTTGTTGTTTTTTGTGGTGTTGGTTTTATGGGTGAAAGTGTAAAAATAATGAGTCCAGAAAAAAGAGTTTTGATGCCAAAAGTTGCCTGTTGTGCAATGGCTAGAATGATTGATGAAGGCTATTTTGAACAAAATTTAAAAAAGATTAATGAAGCTGGAATACCAAATGAAAATATCTTACCAATTACTTATATAAACTCGAGTGCGAGAGTAAAAGCAAGAGTTGGAATGATGGGAGGAATGGTATGTACCTCATCAAATGCCTATAAAATTATAGAAAAAGGTTTAAAATCAGGTAAAAAAATATTTTTTGTACCTGACCGTTGTTTAGGACAAAATTTTGCTAAATCACTAAATCTAAAATCAGCTGTTGTTGGTGATGGAAGTGATTTAAAAGAAGCTGATATTATTTGTTATAACGGTTTTTGTTCTGTTCATCAACAATTTTCAACTGATGATATAGATTTTTACAGAGAAAAATTTCCTGATATTTTGATTGCTGTTCATCCAGAATGTGATCCAAGTGTTTGTGATAAAGCTGATTTTGTAGGTTCAACTTCTCAATTAATAACATATATTAAGAGTTTGGATCCAGAGCAAAAAATAGCCGTTGGAACAGAGTTTAATATGGTAAATAGATTAAGAACAAAAAATACTTATATTTTAAGTTCTACAAAACCAGAATGTCCTACTATGAATGAAACTACTTTAGAAGATGTTTATCGAACTTTAAAATCTATAAAAGATGATAGCATTTCAAAAGAAACTGAAATTTATGTAGATGAAGAGACTATAAAATGGGCAAAAGTAGCATTAGAAAGGATGTTTGAATTATGATAAATATAAGAAAATTTGTAAAAAATGCAATAAATGAAGATAATGGTAGAGGAGATTTATTTTTTGATATAGCTCCTGAAGGAAATTTTACTGCAAAAATTATTTCAAAAAGTGAAGGAATACTTGCAGGAGTAAAATATGCAGATATTTTGGCTAAAACTGAAAAATTCAAAATAGTATTTTTAAAACAAGATGGTGATTTTATTCATCCGGGTGATGTTTTAGCAACTTTAGAAGGTCGAGCTTCAAAACTACTTTCAAGTGAAAGAACTCTTTTAAATATGTTGCAACATGCTTCTGGAATTGCAACAATGGCAAATAAATATTCTAAGATGATTGAAGATACTGGTGTTGTATTACTAGATACAAGAAAAACTAGACCACAACTTAGAGATTTTGAAAAATATGCTTCAAGAATTGGTGGGGCAATAAATCATAGACTTGGACTTGATGACTGTTTGATGTTAAAAGATACACATTTAAGAACTATTGATAATCTTGCAGAATTTGTAAAAAAAGCTAGAAAAAGAATATCTTGGGTTACAAAAATAGAAATAGAGTGTGAAACTTTAGACCAAGTAAAAGAATCTATGGCTGCTGGAGCAGATATAATAATGTGTGATAACATGACTCCTGAACAAATAAAAGGTGTTGTTACTTTTAGAAATGAAAACTATCCACATATTTTGCTTGAAGCTAGTGGAAATATAAATTTTCAAACAATTAGAGAATTTGCACTAACAGGTGTTGATGCTATTAGTAGTGGAAGTATCATTCATCAAGCAACTTGGCTTGACTTTTCAATGAGAGTTGATTAACTTTTGGTTAGTAAGTTTTTGTTAGATTTAATTTTGAAAAAGGAGGATTAATATTGAAAAAAGATTTTATTCTAAATAATAAAGTTGATATGTCAGAATACACTAAAGCTTTAGAATTAATAGAAAAAAGCAAATATATTCTAATTATTACTCATGTTAATCCAGATCCTGATTCTATTGGTTCAGCTCTAGCTTTATCAAATCTATTTTATGAAAATAAAATAAAGCATAAGGTTTTTAATATAAGTTCTGATTTACCACAAAACCTTGATTTTATACCAAGATTTGAAAAAATCACATCAGAACTTCCTAGTTTTTTTGATTTAGCTATTAGTGTTGATTGTGGAACTTATGGAAGACTTGGATTTGAACTTCCTTCAAATATTCCACTTATAAATTTTGATCATCACAAATCAAATGATAATTTTGGAACAGTAAATGTTGTGGATTCAATGAAAAGTTCAACAGCAGAACTTGTTTACGAATTTTTCAAACACAATGGATTATATATCACAAAAGCTAGTGCAACAGCTCTTTATGTTGGAATTTATGATGATACATTAGCTTTTTCACTAAATCGTTGTGATGAGATAACTTTCCAAAAAATAAATTTTTTAGTTGAGTGTGGAGCTAGTCCATCTGATATAGCAAATAAACTTTTACGAAGAGATTCTTTGGCAAAATATAGAATAATTCCAAAAGTTTTAAATAGCTTAGAACTTTATCAAGAAGGAGCCGTTGCTTCAATTATTGCTAAAGAAGAGTGGTTCAAGGAAACAGGAGCTCACAATAGAGATTGTGAAGATGCTCTTGATATGATTATGAGCATGGCTATAGTGAGAATAGCTTTTTTTGTAAGGATTGTAAATGGTGTATCAAGAGTATCATTAAGGTCAAAAGGTAAAATTGATGTTGCTTTGATAGCGTCTAAGTTCAATGGTGGTGGGCATTTTAATGCCTCTGGTTGTACTTTAGAAATGAAAGATGTAGAAATCGCAAAAAATATAGTTTTAAAGGAAATTCTTGAGTTATATAAATAAAAAAAGTAGTTGGCTATACGTTCTTGTAGCTATTATGTTTGTTGTTGTTGGTGTGTTAGCATATGCTTTAACTTTGGATAGAAGTGCTCCAAAGATTATTGTTCAAAATGAAGTTATGGATAAAGATATTTATTGGAATTTACAAAATCCTATAAAAATTGATATAGGTGATGCAAGTGGAATTAAATCTTATGAAGTAACTTTCAATGATGGTCAAAGTCAAATAAATTTAGACACAAAAATAGTAAAAGAAGATTCAAATAGCGTATCTCTTGAAATTTATGCACCAAAAAATTCTGAGTTTTTAAAAGCTACAAATGGTACTTTAAAAATTGTAGCTTTTGATAATAGTAAATGGAATTTTTTTAAAGGAAATGAGAGTGTTAAAACTTCTAACATAATAATTGATAGAAGAAGTCCAATTGCAAATGTTATTACAAACTCTTATTTATTAAGACAAGGAGGAAGTGGTGTTTTAGTTGTAGAAGTAGCTGATGACAATCTAAAAGACTATTATGTAACTTTTAATGATGAAGTTATCTTTGAACTTTTTCCTTTTTACAAAAAAAATTATTATATAGCTATCATTACTTGGCCTATTGATATAAAAGAGTTTAAAAGAGTTAACCTTGTAGCTGTTGATATGGCTGGAAATAAAACTATTACAAAAATTCCATACTATATTCAACCATTTAAAGAAAAAGTTGATGAATTAAAAATTTCTGATGAATTTGCAAATACAATAAGTAAAAGAGTACTAGAAGAGAGTAATATGCCTGTTCCTTTAGAACCTGCAGAAATTTTTGTAAAAGCAAATAAAGAATTAAGACAAAAAAATGTTCAAACAATGAGAGATGTTGTAGTACAAAACTTCAAAAATAGTGAACAAATTCCTTTCAATGTAAAAACTTTCGTTAGACTTCCAAATGCAGCTACTTTTGCTATGTTTGGTGAAAGAAGACACTATTTTTATAATGATCAAAAAATTGATGAAGCTTGGCACTTGGGTATGGACTGGGCAAGTGTAAAAAGAGCGGATATAAATATAACAAATCCTGGAAAAGTTATATTTAAAGACTATTTAGGAATTTATGGAAATAGTATTATTGTTGATCATGGATTAGGTCTTGCATCACTTTATGCTCATACAAGTAGTCAAAATGTTGAAGTTGGAGATTTTGTAACAGCTGGTCAGCATATAGCAAATACTGGTGCAACTGGTGCAGTATTTGGTGATCACTTACACTTTGGAATCTTAATTCAAGGAATAGAAGCAAATCCAAATGAATGGTTAGATGTTAGTTGGATGAATAAAAATGTTGACCAAACAATGAAAGATGCAATAAAAATAATAGATGGGAAAAAATAGTAAATGAAACAAAGAACAATAGCAAAAAATGTAGATATTGTTGGAATAGGACTTCATAAAGGTGTTCCAGTTAAAATGAGACTAGAACCATTAGATAGTGATATGGGAATCATCTTTTATAGAAGTGATGCTGGTGTTACAATTCCAGTAAAAAAAGAGTTTGTTGTTGATACAAAAATGGCAACAGTTATTGGAAAAGATGGAGTAGTTATTTCTACAATAGAACATCTTTTATCAGCTATTTATGCTTATGGTATAGATAATTTACGAATAGTATTAGACAATGATGAAGTTCCTGTACTTGATGGAAGTTCTGCTGGTTATTGTATGCTTATTGAAGAAGCTGGAATAAAAGAGTTAGAAAAAAGTAAAAAAGCTATAAAAATCAAAAAAGAGATTGAAATCACAACAGAAGATGGAAAAAGAGTAACTTTAAAACCATCAGATAGAATAGTTTATGATTTTGAAATAAATTTTGAACATCCTGCTATTGGAAAACAAAAGTTCCATTTTGACTACTCAATTGAAGAATATAAAAATAATATTAGTCGTGCAAGAACTTTTGGATTTTTACATGAAGTACAATATTTAAGAAGTATAGGATTAGCACAAGGTGGTTCTATGGAAAATGCTATTGTACTTGATAAAACAAAAGTTTTAAATCCAGAAGGTTTAAGATTTGATGATGAATTTGTTAGACATAAAATCTTAGATGCAATTGGTGATATGGCACTTTTAGAATATACTTTAGTTGGTGAATATGATGCGGTTGCTGGAAGCCATCATTTAAACCATTTATTAACTAAAAAACTTTATGAAGATGAAGCAAACTATGAAATAATTGATTTAGAAGAAGCTAGTAGTGAAGCTAGTGTATTTGAAATGGCTTATTCAAAAGTTGAAAGTTTATAAAATTGATAGAAATTTTAGTTATAACTATTTCAAATCCTTTATTAATAGGAATTTATGAAAATAAAAAACTAATCAAAGAGTATAAATTAGATGGTAAAACAAGTGATGTTTTACCGACTCTTTTTCAAAAACTTTTAAATGAATACCAAATAGAAAAAATAATCTATGTTAACACACCTGGTTCTTTTATGGCTATTAAAGTAGCTTATATATTTTTAAAAACCGTTTGCCTTACAAAAAATATAGAATTTAACTCAATAAGTGGATTTGAATTCAATAATAATTCACCAATAAAAGCTTTAGGTCAAAAATACTTTATAAATGAAACAAATAACCTTAAAGTAGATTTTTTAGAAAAAGATTGTATAATCTGCGACTTTAAATTACCTATGTGTATAGAAAAATATAATTTTAATAAAGAAACGCTGCCAATTTATAATTTACCAGCTGTTTAAAGGAAAACTCCATTATGAAAGTAAGCGTTCCAGCTACGAGTGCAAATTTAGGACCAGGATTTGATTGTTTAGGTCTTGCAGTATCATTAAAAAATCAAGTAATTATTAGACCTTCAAAGTTTCATAGTGTATCATTAAAAGGTGAAGGTGCAAACAATCCAGCACTTAAAGATAATAATATGTTTATCTCTATTTTTAATGATTTTTATCAAAATTTATCTCATAAAAAAAGATTTTTTAGATTTGAATTTCAAAATGAAATTCCTTTATCAAGAGGTTTAGGAAGTTCTTCTGCTGTTATTGTTTCAGCAATTGCAAGTGCTTATGCAATAGAAGGAATAAAATTAGAAAGAGATAAATTATTGAATTTAGCACTTGCTTATGAAAGTCATCCAGATAATATAACTCCAGCAGTTATGGGTGGATTTAACGTTGCTTGTGTTCAAGAAAATGAAGTAAAATATATAAATAAAGCTATTCCAAAAAGTTTAAAAGCTGTTATTGTTGTACCAAATAGAGCTATTTCAACTGCCATGTCAAGAAAAGCTTTACCATTTAAATATTCAAAAGAAGATACTATTTTTAATATTTCTCACTCTTCACTTTTAACAGCTGCTTTTATGAGTGAAAATTGGGAAATGTTAAAGCATGCTTCTAATGATCAAGTTCATCAAAAATATAGGATGAAACAAATGCCAGAACTTTTTGATGTACAAAAAACTGCTTTAAAAGAAGGCGCTTTAATGAGTACATTATCAGGTTCAGGTTCAACTTTATTTTCAATGGCATACACTGATGACAGTAGAAATCTTGAAAAAGCTTTAAAAAGTAAATTCCCACATTTTAGAGTTTTTGTCGTTGATTTTGATAATACTGGTGTGAAAATAGAACTTTGATATTTTTTGCAATTAAGTATACTTTGGATATAATGCTTGGCTAATTTAAAAAAAATCTTAAGAACTTGTATTTTCTGTAAAGGGAAGTTTGAGCAAAAAGAGTTATTGAGACTTAAATGTAAAGATAAAAAATTGTCCTCTTATGACAATTTAGGAAGAAGTTTTTATATCTGTGAAGCTTGTATTTTGAAATTTCAAACTATAAATGAAAAAGATTATAAAAAATATGAAAAACCTCTTTGTAAAGAGTGTAAAAATAAAGATGAGTATGTTATACAACTTAAGGAGATTCTAACAGATGTCAGATACAGTAAGAGTTTATGAAATTGCAGAAGAAGCAGGTGCAAGTAGCCAAGATGTTATTGCAAAAGCTAAAGATTTAGGAATAGAACTTAAATCTCCTCAAACAGCAGTTTCTTATGAAGATGCAGAAGAGATCACAAATTATATGATGACAGGAAAAAGCAAAAAGCTAGTTAACAAACCTGCAAAAGTAAAAAAAGTAATAAAAAAAGAAGAAGAAAAAAAAGTAGAAGTTGAAGTTAAAACGCAAGAAGAGAATATAGAATCTATTCCAAAAATTGAAAATGAAATTAAAAAACCAGAAGTAAAAAAAGTGGTGATTTCAAAGCCAATTTCAAAAACTCCTCAAAAATCTGAAGAAGAATCTGAAAATATAGAAAATCCAAATAAAATTGTTCCAAAAAGAAAAGGTCTAGTTATTATTAAGAAAAAAAGACCAAAAGAAGAAGAACTAGAAGAGCAACAAGCTATAACAGAAAATCAAGCTAAAAAACAAATGAAATCATTAAGTGAAATACTTGGTGGAACAGATGATGAAGAAAAATCATATAATGAACCAAAAAATAAAGAAAATGATGATATAAGAAAACAAAAAGTTAAAAAAGAGAAGAAAAAAACTCTTATAAAAACACAAGATCATGGTAAAAAACTTGATGTTGATAGAGAATATTCAGATGAATTTTCAAGCAGTGAAGATTCACTTTTAGGTGAAGAAATTGTTTTATTAGATATGGATTTAAGCGATTCTTATAAAATATTCGATGAACCAAAACCTCAAAATCCTGTAAACCAATCAAGAAGTTCAAAACCAGCTGCATTTGGAAATGTTCCTCAAGGTTTAAAAAGAGGAAAAAGAAAAAAAAGAATCGTTAGAACTCAAGAAAAAGCTGAAATCACATCAGTTACAATTCCTGAAGATATCAGAGTTTATGAATTTGCAGAGGCTTGTGGTAAATCTCCAGCAGAAGTTATTACAGTTTTATTTAGTTTAGGAATGATGGTTACAAAAAATGACTTTTTAAAACAAGATGAATTAGAAATTCTTGGTGAAGAGTTTGGAATTGAAGTAACAGTTAAAGATGCTTTAGAAGATGTAAATTATGTTGAAACTTATAATGATGAAGAAGATATTGATACATCATCATTTGTAACAAGACCTCCAGTTGTTACAATTATGGGACACGTTGACCACGGTAAAACTTCACTTTTAGATAAAATTAGAAGTTCAAAAGTTGCTGCTGGTGAAGCTGGTGGAATTACACAACATATTACATCTTATACAGTTACTAAAAATGGTCAAGAAATTACATTTGTTGATACTCCAGGTCACGCAGCTTTCTCAGCTATGAGAGCAAGAGGAGCTAACGTAACAGATATTATTATTATCGTTGTTGCAGCTGATGATGGTGTTAAAATGCAAACAGAAGAAGTTATTTCTCATGCAAAAGCAAGTGGTTGCCCAATTATCGTTGCTATGAATAAAATGGATAAAGAAACAGCAAATCCAGATATGGTAAAAGCTCAAATGGCAGAAAAAGGTCTTACTCCTATTGATTGGGGTGGAGATATAGAATTTATTGGAGTTTCTGCTAGAACTGGTGATGGAATTGAAGATTTACTTGAAAATATTTTATTACAAGCAGAAATTTTAGAATTAAAAGCTGATCCTACTGCAAAAGCAAAAGCAACTGTTATAGAAGCTAGCTTAGAAAAAGGTAGAGGACCAGTAGCTAATGTTATTGTTCAAAATGGAACTTTAAGAATTGGTGATAATATAGTTTGTGATACTACTTTTGGTAGAGTAAAAGCAATTACTGACGATAGTGGAAAACCTGTTAAAGAACTTGGATTAAGTCAAACAGGTACTGTTTTAGGATTAAATGAAGTTCCAACTACTGGTTCTGTTTTAGTTGCTATGGATACAGAAAAAGAAGTAAGAGAAATCGCAACAACAAGAGCTGAACATGCACGTGCAAAAGAGTTATCAAAATCTACAAAAGTTTCTTTAGAAGAGATGAGTGGATTAATTGCCGAAGGAAAAATCAAACAATTACCAGTAATTATCAAAGCTGATGTTGGTGGTTCATTAGAAGCAATTAAAGGTTCTTTAGAAAAAATAGCAAATGATGAAGTTAAAGTAAAAGTTGTTCATGCAGCTGTTGGTGGAATAACTGAATCTGATTTAGTACTAGCAGGAGCTAGTGGTGATTGTATTATTTTAGGATTTAATGTAAGACCAACTGGTTCAGTAAAAGCAAAAGCAAAAGCTGATGGAGTTACAATCAATACTTACTCAATTATTTATGATTTAATTGATGATGTTAAAGATGCACTTTCTGGAATGATGAGTGCAGTAATAAGAGAAGAAAATACTGGTCAAGCTGAAGTTAGAGATACTTTCGTTGTTCCAAAAGTTGGAACAGTTGCAGGATGTTTAGTAACTGATGGTAAAGTAATCAGAGGTGGTCATGCAAGAATTATTAGAGATGGTGTTGTTACATATACTGGTAAAATTTCATCTTTAAAAAGATTTAAAGATGACGTTAAAGAAGTTGCTAATGGTTATGAATGTGGAATTATGTTTGATAAATTTAATGATATTAAAGTTGGAGATTTTATTGAAACATTTATTCAAATTGAAGAGAAAGTATCAGTAGACGATTAAGATGAAAAGTATAAATCTTCAAAGAACAGAATCACTTTTAATGGAATTAATTCCTCAAGCATTATCTAATTTAGATGATGAAAGAATTAATTCTTTACCTATTACAGGTGTAAACTGCAAAAATGGTAAATATGATGCAATAGTGTATTTTGATGGTAGTGATTTTGATAAAGATGAAATAAAAGCTATTATTTCTTTATTAAATAGAGCAAATGGTAGAATAAAAAGCGATGTATTAGCAAGTACAAGTTGGTATAAATGTCCTAATTTTACTTTTGTAAATGATACTAGTTTAGAAAAGTCAAAACATATTGAAGATTTATTTGCACAAATTAGAAAAACAAAAAGTAGTGAAGAATGAGTTTAGAAGAATCAATAAAATTAACAGTTGAAAGTCTTGGTGCTAAGCTATATGACATATCAACTCTAAGAGAACATGACAAAAATATTTTTAGAGTTAGCATAACTTGCGAAGGTGGAGTTAATCTTGATAAATGTGCAGAAATTTCAAGAATGTTATCTCCAATTTTAGATGTTGAAGAACCTATGAATGGTGAATATCTTTTAGAAGTTAGTTCTCCTGGAATTGAAAGAAAATTGAAAAAAGTTGATCATTTTCATGCTTCAATTGGAGAAAAAGTAAAAGTAAAAAATTTTGCAACAGAAGTTTTCAAAGGAGAGCTGGTTTGCGCAGATGAAGAAAAAATTGTAATTAAAACTGAATTTGGGAACGAAGAATTAACTTATGATAATATCTTAAGTGCTGCAACTTATTTTGAATGGTAAAAATAGAGTCAAATTATGAAAATTGATGATAATTTTTATATGAGACTTGCCATTGATGAAGCTTGGAAACATCAACTTTTAACTTATCCTAATCCTGCTGTTGGCTGTGTTATTGTAAAAAATCAAAGATTACTAGCTGTTGAAGCACATAAAGAAGCTGGTATGCCTCATGCTGAAGTAAATGCTCTTAAAACTGCTTATTTAAAAGATAATCCAAATAGTATTTTAAAAACAAAAAATTCATCTTTTGATATTCACCAATATTTATTACAAAATCATAATGGTTTTTTTAATGATTGTGAAATATATGTAACACTTGAACCTTGCAATCATATAGGCAAAACTCCTTCTTGTGCAAACCTTTTAAAAGAGTTAAAACCCAAAAGAGTAATTATTAGCGTAAAAGATCCTAATAAACAAGCAACAGGAGGCTTAGAAACGCTTAAAAATGAAAATATTGATGTTACATTAGGCATATTAGAAAAGGATGGTTTAAATCTAATTTTACCATTTATCTCTTGGCAAAATAAATCTTGTATTTTTTTTAAAATGGCACAAACATTAAATGGAAGTATTGATGGAAAAATATCTTCAAATAGAGCTTTAGCATATGTTCATACATTAAGAGATAAGATTGATTTACTTGTTATTGGTGGAAATAGCGTAAGAATTGATAAACCAACACTTGATACTCGATATATTCAAGGAAAAAATCCTGATATATTTATATATAGTAAAAATAAAGTATTTGATACTAATATCCCTTTGTTTAAAATTCCAAATAGAAAAGTCTTGATAAGTGATGATTTATATAAATTACTTGATTATAAATTTATTATGATAGAAGGCGTATATAATCTACTTGATAAATTAAAAGAAAGAATCGATTTTTTTATTTTAATAATAAGTCCAAAAATAAGAAAAGGACAAAATGCTTTAAATGAAATTGATTTAGATTTTGAAATAATTCATGAAAATTTTATTGGAAAAGATAAGATAGTTTTTCTAAAAAGAAAATAGTAGCTTTGCTACTATTTTACTTTTTCTAAGTATTCACCTGTTCTAGTGTCAACTCTGATTACATCACCTTCTAAGATATGGAAAGGAATTTGTACAACAGCACCTGATTCTAAAGTAGCTGGTTTTCTTCCACCTTGAGAATCACCTTTAAAGTTTGGTGGAGTATCAATTATTTTAAGTTCAACAACCATTGGTGGTTCAACAGTAATTGCTTTTCCGTTAAAATACATCATATCTACTTGCATTCCATCAATAATCCAATCAAATGCATCACCAACTTGCTCGTAAGTTAATCCTTCTTGTTCATACGTTGATGTATCCATGAATTGTAATAATTCACCATCATCATATAAAAATTGCATTTGTTTTTGTTGTAAGTTTGGAACTTCACATTTATCACCTGCATGGAAAGTTTTTTCAATAACTTTTCCATTTAAAAATGATTTTATTTTACATCTAACAAATGCTGCACCTTTACCTGGTTTTACGTGTTGGTATTCTGTAATTTTATAAGGAACTCCATCAACTTCGATTTTTAATCCCTTCTTTAATTCGCTCATTCCTATTGCCATATATTTCTCTCCTTAAATTTCTGCATAAGCTACTGCTACTGTAGCTTCTAAGTTGTCAAGATTTTTTATTATTTCTGAAGTTACTTTTTCATCAATTAAAGCAATAGCTAAAGCTATACCATCTTTCCCTCTTGATAATCTAAAATCAGCAATATTAATTTTGTTATCACCTAAAAGTTTTCCAACTGTACCAATAACACCTGGAATATCTTTATTTTTCATAATAATCATTTTACCTTTTGGATCAACATCAATTGCAAAACCATCAAGTTCAATTACTCTTTGAACATCATCTGCAAAAACTGTTCCAGATATAGTTTTGATACCATTTACTGTAGTTATTTTTATTGTTACTTTATTTTTATAACCACTATGATTTGCTAAAGCAGAAACTGATAAATCTATACCTTTTTCTTTTGCTATAAAATTTGCATTTACATAGTTTACTTCACTTCCACAACTAACTGCTAAAATGCCTAAAGTTGCAAAAGTTTGTAAAGAGTCTAAATAATCAGCTAATTCACCTTCAGCTGAAACATTTATTGATCTAATTTCACTTTTACTAATTTGAGCTAATAAAAATGCCATTTTTTGAGTAAGTTCAATATATGGTTTAACAAAAGGTGGTATTTTACTCTCATCAATTGGTAAATTTAAAGCATTTGGATAAGCAATTCCTCGTGCACTTTCAATAGCATTATTTGCTGCTTGAATAGCAATTTCTTTTTGAGATTCTTTTGTATTTGCTCCTAAGTGAGCTGTTACAGTTATATTTGGTAAATCTAATAAAGGATTTGAAGTTGCAGGCTCTTTTTTAAATACATCAATTCCAGCCATTGCAATTTTTCCTGATTTTAGGTTTTCATATAATGCTTCTTCATTATATAATCCACCTCTTGCACAATTAATTAAAACAACACCATCTTTCATTTTTTTGATTTCATCAAAACTTATCATATCGATAGTTTCTTTATTTTTTGGTGTATGAATTGTAATAATATCACAAGCTAAAATATCTTCAAAATTTGTTGTATATTTGATACCTAAATCAGTTGCTTTAGTTGAAGGAATATATGGATCGTAAGTAATTACTTCCATTTCAAATGATTTAGCTCTTAATGCAACTCTATGACCGATGTTACCAAAACCAATAACACCTAATTTTTTACCATAAAGTTCATTTCCATACCAGTCTTCTCTTTTCCAAACTCTATCATTTTTTAATTGATTATGAGCATAAGGAAATTTTCTCATACAAGATAACATATGCGTCATTGTTAATTCAACTGCCGCTATTGTGTTTGCAGTTGGAACATTCATAGCAATTATTCCTCTTTTACTACAACCATCAATATCAACATTATCATAACCTACTCCAGCTCTAATTAGAGCTTTTAGATTAACAGCGGCATTTAAAAACTTTTCATCAACATCAGTTGAAGATCTTGTAATTGCTACGTGAGCATCTTTTATAACATTTAATAATTCTGTTTTATCAATATCTGCTGCATATACATAATTTACATCGTCAGTATTTTTTAAAATCTCTAAACCAGCTTCATGTATATGGTCACAAACTACAATTGTATGTTTACTCATTTTAAATAATCCCTACTTTATTTGATCTTTTATAATATCACCTAAAGTCATAGATGTATCATCATTTACAGATTTTAAAACTTCTCTTTCTTGTTGTTGTTCTAATCTTCTTACAGATAATCTCACTCTATTCTTTTTAGTATCAATATTTATAATTACAGCTTCAATTTCATCACCATTTTTTACTTCATCAACTTTTAATGGCCCAAAATCTTCATTTCTAATTAATCCATCAAGATTATTTTCTAATTTTATAAAAATACCAAAATCTTTTATATCTTTAACTGGACCTTTTACAATATCACCTAATTTATAAGCATCTTGAAATCTTTTTGCTGGAGAATCAGAAATATCTTTGATTGAAAGAGAAATATTTTCTTTTTCTTTATCAATTTTTATAATTCTTACTTCAACTTCATCACCTTTTTTAAATAATGATTTACATTTTGCATTTGGTTCCCATGAAGCTTCTTCGTTGTGTAATAATCCATCAACATCACCAATATTTACAAAAGCTCCAAAGTCAGTTAAAGTTGCAATTTTACCTTTAATAACATCTCCAACTTTATGTTCATTTATAAATTTAGTAAATGGTTTTTCTTGAAGATTTTTTAAAGATACTCTTAATCTTTTTTGTTCAACATTTAATTCAATAACTTCAACATTGATTTCATCACCAATAGTTAAAAGTTCTTTTGGATTTTTTAAGTTTTTATTCCACGAAATTTCAGAAATATGTAATAATCCTTCAATATCATTTCCTAAATCAACAAATGCTCCATAAGATTCAAAATTAGAAACTGTAACAGTAATTGTATCTCCAACTTCTAATTGATCTTTTATCTCTTTCCATGGATTTGAAAGAGCTGCTTTAATTGATAAACTTAAATGTTGTTTTGCTTTATCATAAGCTAATACTACAACTGAAACTTCATCACCTTCATTATAATAATTTGCAGGATTAACTGGACCTTTATAAGAGATTTCATTGTAGTTTACTAAACCATCAATTCCACCTAAATCAACAAACATTCCATAAGAAGTTATTTTTTTAATAATTCCATTAATTGCTTCTTTTTTCTCTAAAATTTCTGCAACTTTATTGTCTTTTACACTTTTTGATTCTTCAATTAATTTTTTTCTTGAAACAATAATTGAATTTTGAGCTTTGTTAACTTTTATAACTTTAGCTTTTACAGTTTTTCCAATAGCACCTTGAGTTTTTAAATAAGATTGTGCCATTGGCATAAAATATTCACAACCAGCAGCGTCTTCAATTACAAAACCACCCTTTTGTTTAACTGAAACTATTTTACCTTCGATTGTAACATCTTCAAAATCTTCACCGTGAGTTTTTACAAAATTGTCAAATTTTTCTTTTTGAAGAACTTTTTTATGTGAAATATTAGGTCTTTCACCTTTATTTCCCATTAACATAACAGGAATTACATCACCAACATTATATTTTACTTGACCGCCAATTGTAATTTCAGAAACTGATAATTGTCCTTCAATTTTTTGACCAACATCAACTAAAACTCTATCGTTAGAAATTTCAACTATTACACCATCAACTACAGAATTATTTTCCGCATTCTCAAAAGACTCATTAAGCATTTGCTCAAAATCAAAGTCTTCACCTAAATCTATATCTTCGATACCCATATTATTCCTTCGTATTTACCAGTTTTATTAAATGGGACGATTATACAAAAATTTGACTTAAATCTCTTAGTTGACTGATTTGATTTTATCTATAACCTGTTTTATAATCCAGTCTGGTGTACTCGCACCTGCTGTTACTCCACATAACTTTTTATTAAAAAACCAAGCGTCTTTTAACTCATTTTCATTTTCAATTAGATAAGAATCTGAACAATTTTCTAAACAAATTGAATGAAGCTGTTTTGTGTTTGATGAATTTTTTCCACCAATTACAATCATAACATCTGCTTCTTTTGAAAGCTCTCTTGCAGAGTCTTGATTTTCGAAAGTTGCATCACAAATTGTATTAAAAACTCTAACTTCTTTGTTTTTTAAAATTAATGCATTTACAATTTCAAGATATTTTTCTTTTTTTCTTGTTGTTTGAGCAACTGTAGCAATTTTATTATTTTTAAAAGTAATCTTGTCTAAATCTGCTACTTCCAATACAATATGAACATCCTCTTGATCTTCACCATATGATTGTACACCTTTTACTTCAGGGTGTTCTGCATCACCAAAGATAAGAATAGAATATCCTTCACTTGACATTTTTTTTACTATTTGTTGAGGAGTTGTAACAAAAGGACAAGTTGCATTTATTATTTTTGCATCCAATGCCTTTAAATTTTTTAAATCATTTTTTGGTATTCCATGAGTTCTAATAATTACTGTATCATTTTGTTTTACATCACTTAAATTTGAATATAAACCAACATTAAATGAATTTTTTAATCTATTTATTTCATCTTGATTATGAATCAAAGGTCCCATTGTACTTGAATTTTGGTGTTCTTCTGCTATTTTTATTGCTCTTTTAACGCCAAAACAAAACCCATAATTAGATGCTAATTTTACTTCCATCACTTACCCTTAAAATTGTTCCAATTTTTAGGAACTTTTATTTAGTCATTTCTTTCTCTAAAAAAAACAACGAATTGTTTTTAATATAATGAGTCCAAAATCTCTTTAAAATTTGGGAAAGATGTTTCTATACATTGAATATCTTCAATATCCATATCACAGTTTAATCCAGCAATTGCAAAACTCATAGCAATTCTATGGTCTCCATGTGAATCTATAACTGCTTTTTGTAAAGAACCACCAACTATTTCATAACCATCTTCAAATTCTGTAAAATCAACTTTACAAAGCTTTAAATTATTTACTACACTTGAGATTCTATCGCTTTCTTTTACTCTTAACTCTTTTGCATTTGAAACTTTTGATTTGCCTTTTGCTAAACTCATAGCAATTGAAAGAGCTGGTAATTCATCAATCAACCAAGAGATATTTTCACTTACATCAACACCATTTAGTTCGTTGTTAATTACTTCGATATCACCAATTGGTTCATAAACATTCTCTTTTTCAATAAAATTTACAATTGCACCCATTCTTTTTAAAACTTGATATGCTTCAACTCTTGTTGGATTTAATGTTACATTTTTAATTAAAACTCTTGATTTTGGAGTAATAGCTGCTGCAACTGCAAAGAAAAATGCTGAACTAGGGTCAGTTGGAACTGTAATATTTAAAGGTTTTAAATGACCATTTAAAGGATGAATATTTATAAAACCATCATTATCATACTCTAAAGTTGCACCCATTCCATTTAACATTCGTTCTGTATGATCTCTTGTTAATTCATTTTCTTTGTATTTTGAAATTCCATTTGCTCTTAAAGCTGCTAAAATCATAGCTGATTTAACTTGTGCTGAATCAACAGGAGAATGATAAGTAAATGGTTTAAGCTCTTTTACACCTCTTATAAAAAGTGGTGCTTTATTTCCATTTTCTCTTCCATCAATAAGTGCACCAATACTTCTTAAAGGATCTGCAACCCTTTTCATTGGTCTATTTCTTAGATACTTATCACCAGTTAAAATAAAACTTCCATCAACACTTGCTAATAGACCACAAAATAGTCTCATTGCTGTTCCAGAATTTCCACAATCAAGAACATCAGATGGTTCAGTTAAAGTTGAAGTGGGAGTTATCTCAACATAACTTCCATCTCTTTTGATTTTTGCTCCAAGTTGCTCAACAATGCTTAAAGTATTTAAAGTATCTTCTGCTGTTAAATAATTTTTTATATATGAAGTTTGATTTGAAAAAAGTGAAAACATAGCACATCTGTGTGATATTGATTTGTCACTTGCTATTGAATCTATTTCAATATTGAATGGCTTTGTCAATTTTTTGATGTTAAATTTTTCCACTTTTTTATCCTTTTACCTTAATCCAATAGATAATTTTTGTTTTAAAACTTCTAAGATAGAGTTTATTATTGAATTAATATCATCTTCTTCTAAAGTTTTTTCATCACTTTGTAAAACAAATCTAATTGTTAAACTTTCATTTTCACCTAACTTTTCATCACTATAAATATCAATTAAGTTATATTGTTTGATATTTGGATTATTTAAAGAATTTATTGCTTTTTTTATCTCTTTATATTCTAGAGATTTTGGTGCAATAATACTTAAGTCTTTTTTAGACGACTGAAATTTTGAATAAGAAGAAGTTTTTAAAAGTTCATCTTTTACAGCTTCAAAATCAATTTCAGCAACAAATGTATCATTTAAATCAAAATCTAAACAAACACTTGGATGTAATTTACAAATATACCCTACATTTTTTCCATCAATAAAAACATTCGCATTTTGATATGGATGAATAAATGAATTTGAAATTTCGCTCATTGGTTCTAAATCAAATTTTCCAATAGTATTTAGTATTTTTTTAGCAAAAGCAAAAAAATCAATATTTTTTGGTTTTCCAGCATTTGAAATATCTTCAAGTTCCATTGCTCCAGTTTGAATGAAAGCAATTTTTTTACTTTCATTTCTATTTTCATCAAATATAGTTCCAATTTCAAAAAAAGCTGTAGAACGAGAACCTGTTTTAAAGTTATTTGAACAAGCTTCAACAAGATTTAAAAGTATTGTTGTTCTATATGTATTTAACTCTTTTACAATAGGATTTATCAGTTCTAAATCATCTTTTACTGTTTTGAATCCATATTTTTGAAGATCTTCTTTAGAGGCAAAAACATAAGTTAAAGTTTCAAAAAAACCATTTTCAATAGCTTTAAATCTAAGTTTATTTTTTTTGATTAAATCTTTTGAAGTTTTATTTACTCTATTTACTTCATCAATCTCTAAAGGTTTTGAAATGATATTATCAATCCCAATTATTCTTACAATTTCTTCTGTAACATCAGCAATATTTTTTATGTCATGTCTAAAATGAGGAATTTTAACTATTAAAATATCATCAATAGACTCTTTTACTTCAAATCCTAAAGATACTAAAATTCTTTCAATTTCAAATTTATCTATTACTTGTCCAATAATAGAATTTACTTTATTTATATTTACATCAATTGATGCTTTTTCTTTATCTTCAATGAAATTTTCATTTCCTTTATAAATTAAAGCACCTAATTTAGAAATATATGATGAAAAATAATTCATTCCAAATTCTATATCAGGTTCACTTCCTCTTGTTGCTTTGTAATAAATTTCACCTGTTTTTATCTTTTTTTCATACACTCTTTTTGATATTAAATCTGGATTTATATATGAAGCTTCAACTATAAAATCACTAATATTAGAAACATCTATTTCTTTATGTTCTACACAAATAGTACTTAATTTTTCATTTCCATAAACTGCATCAAAACCATTTTCATCTTTTTTAACATCTAAAATATATAGTTCACCATTTTTGATTGCTTTTTCTTTTGTATAAGCATTTAATATCACACCTATTGCATGAGTAGTATAAGTTAATATATTTTTTATATCATTACTATTTTCATATTTTCCAATAATTGCTGTTCTTAACCTATTTATTAATGATAATTTAAAATTAGTAAAATCAATAGCTTTATAAGATAAATCAGCATCAATATGACTATCAGAATTTATTTCTAAGAGTTGTCCTATACTGAATTCACTATAACTTATTTGCTTATCCTGCTCTATTAAATCTATATCATAAAAAGCACTTAATTCTCTAGCAATTCCATAAATACTTAAACAATCACCTCTATTTGGAGTTAAACCAATTTCTATAACATCATCACATAATTTTTTATAATCTTTTAACTCTTTTCCTAAAACTAATTCTCCAATAGAATTATCTAAAACCATAATTCCATCATTTAATTTTGGAAGTCCAAGTTCTGTAGAAGAGCAAATCATACCATTTGATTCAACACCTCTTAATTTTGCTTCTTTTATTATAAAATCATTTCCTAAATCACAGCCAATAGTAGCAACTGCTACAAATTGTCCAGCATCAACATTAGGAGCTCCACAAACTATTTGAACTGTTTTATCACCTAAATCAACTTGACAAACATTTAATTTATCAGCATCTGGGTGTTTTTCTTTTTCTAAAACTTTTCCTACTACAACTTTTGATGCAATATCAAAGCTTTCAAGACTATCAACTTCAAGACCTATTGCATTTAGCGTTTTACAAATATCTTTTGTAGAAATATTTGAAATATTAATAAACTCTTCTAACCAACTTCTTGTAATAATCATTTGAACTGTCCTAATAATCTTGTGTCACTTTCAAACAGTGATCTTAAATCTCCAATATTATGAATAAGCATTGCAAATCTTTCAATACCTAATCCAAAAGCATATCCAGATTTATTTTCATAACCAACTGCTTTAAATACATTTTCATCTACAACACCACAGCCTAAAACTTCAAGCCAACCAGTTTGTGAACAAACTCTACACCCATCACCTTTACAGAAAACACAAGAGATATCAACTTCTGCTGACGGTTCTGTAAATGGGAAAAACGATGGTCTAAATCTAACTTCAACTTCACCAAACATATGTTGTAAAAACTCAACTAAAACATGTTTTAAATTAGCAAAAGATACTTTATCTGCTTCATCAACAACTAAAGCTTCAATTTGGTGAAACATTGGTGTATGCGTAATATCAAAATCTCTTCTAAAAACTGTTCCTGGAGCAATCATTCTAATAGGAGATTTTTGACTAAGCATAGTTCTAATTTGAACAGGAGAAGTATGAGTTCTTAAAAGTGTAAAATCTTTATTATAAAAAGTGTCTGCCATTTCACGTGCTGGATGATATTTTGGTAAATTTAAGGCTTCAAAATTATGAAAATCATCTTCAACAAGAGGTCCTTCTTCTACTGCAAAATTTAAATTTTGAAAATATGTAATAATTTTATTCATTGTTTCAACAACTGGATGAGTCGCACCACAAGATAATTCATTGTTAAATTTTGTTACATCTATTTTTTCAGCTTCTAATTTTTCATTTAAAGCATCTTTTTCTAAAACTAATTTTTTTGTATCTAAAGCTTGCGTTATTAAAGTTTTTTGTATATTTAAATTTTCTGCAAAAGCTTTTTTATCTTCATTTGGAACACTTTTCATTTTAGCAAATTCTAAAGTTAATACACCTTTTTTCCCCAAAGTGTCAATTCTTAAATTTTCTAACTCTTCAAGTGATTTCGCATTGTTAATTTTTTCAATCCACTGAGTCACTTTTTCTCCTGACTTTTATAAAAATTTTATCGAATACTATAAGCTTGCGATTATACATAAGATTTTATTAGAGTTTGGTTATAATCGCTTTTAATCCAATTTTTAAGGAAAAAATATGTGTATATTTTGCAAAATTGTAAAAGGTGAAATTCCAAATCAAACTATATTAGAAGATGAAAATTTTTTAGCTTTTAATGACATAAATCCAACAAGAAAAGTTCATGTCCTAATCATTCCAAAAGAACACTATGATTCGTTTCAAGTAACACCTACAAATATCATGTCTTCAATGAGTGAATTTATTCAAAAAGTAGCTACAAAACTTAATATTGATGAAAGTGGTTATAGATTAATTACAAATATAGGAAATCATGGCGGGCAAGAAGTGCATCATTTACATTTTCATATGATTGGTGGAGAATCAGTTGGAAGATTAGTAAGAGACAAAGAAGATATTTAATCTTTTTTGTCTATTTTGTAAATGAACCTAAGTTCATAAGTTTTTGATATTTTTTATCTAATCGCTCTTGAGGAGTTAGTTTTTTTAACTCAGCTAGAGATTTTATAAAATACTCTTTTAAAGCAAAAATTGCTTGTTCTTTTTGTCTATGAGCACCAATTAAAGGCTCATTTATAACATCATCTATTAAATTTAATTCTTTTAAGTTTTCAGCTGTTATTTTTAAGGCATTTGCTGCTGTTTCAACTTTTGTTGGATCATTCCATAAAATTGCACTACAGCCTTCAGGAGAAATAACTGCATAAACTGAATATCTCATCATTGCTAATCTATCAGCAACCGAGATAGCCAAAGCTCCACCTGAACCACCTTCTCCAATAACAACAGAAATAGTTGGTGTTGTTAAATCTGCAAATTCAAATAGATTTTTTGCTATAGCTTCAGATTGATTTCTCTCTTCAGCTCCAATTCCAGGATATGCACCCGGAGTGTCAACTAACATAAGAATTGGAATTTGAAACTTATCAGCCATCTTAGCTGCTCTTAAAGCTTTTCTATATCCTTCAGGACTTGGCATACCAAAATTTCTTTGAAGCTTCTCTTTTGTTCCTCTTCCTTTTTGTTCACCAATTACTAACACTTTTTGATTATCAATAAAACCAAAATAACATACTATTGCATGGTCATCAACATAATGTCTATCTCCATGAACTTCATAGGCATTTTTTAAAAGTCCTGAGATATAATCAAGAGCATAAGGTCTATCAGGATGTCTTGCTAATTGTAATTTTTGATAGTCATTTAAATTTTTAAAAGTTTTTTCAACTTCTTTTTCTAATTTTTTTTCTAAGATATCCACAGCAGGTTCATCAGCTTTTGTTTTTGCTACAATGATATCCTCTTCTATTTTTTTGATTTTTTCTTCAAATTCTAAGTAAGTCGCCAAAGTTTTTCCTTAAAAAAAGAGCTAAATAAATTAGCTCTTTAATGGTTAGGTTTATAAATTATTTTGTATATTTTTTAAAAATTACGGAACCATTTGTTCCACCAAAACCAAAGTTATTACTCATAACAGTAGTTAACTCTAATTTTCTTGCAACATTTGGAACTACGTCTAAATCGCATTCAGGATCTTGATTTTCAACATTTATCGTAGGAGGAATAATTCCTTCATCTAATGCTTTAATTGCAAAAACTGCTTCAATAGCACCAGCAGCTCCTAAACAATGACCAATTTGACCTTTTGTTGAAGAAACTGGAGGACATTTTTCTTTTCCACCAAATAATTCTTTTATTGCTGATGTTTCATTTTTATCACCAACTGGTGTTGAAGTACCATGCACATTGATATAATCAATTTTTGGATATTCTCCTGTTATATTTTTAGCCATTTCAAAAGCAGCTTTCATTGCTCTTAAAGGTCCATCAATTACAGGAGAAGTTATATGATTAGCATCACCTGACTCTCCAAAACCTATAATTTCACAATAAATTTTTGCATTTCTAGCTAATGCAGATTCTAAAGTTTCTACAACTAATGCTCCTGCACCTTCACCCATAACAAAACCATCTCTATCAATATCAAATGGTCTTGATGATTTTTTAGGATTATCATTTCTTGTTGATAATGCTTTCATTGCAGCAAATCCACCAACACCTGCTCCACAAACAGCAGACTCAGCTCCAACAACTAAAATTCTATCTGCACCACCTAGTGCAATTGTTTTAACTGCATCATTTAAAGCATGAGTAGAAGCAGCACAAGCTGTAACATGTCCTAAAGATGGTCCTTTTAAATTATGCTCAATTGAGATAAAACCACTTAGCATATTTGCTAAAGAAGATGGAATAAAAAATGGTGAAATTTTTCTAGGCCCTTTATTTTCACAAGTCACAGAATTTTTTTCGATTGTAGATAATCCACCAATTCCTGAACCTGAAATAATTCCAAATCTATCTGCAATAGAAGAATCAACTTTTTTATCTTCTTGTGTTACGTAACCAGAATCAATCATCGCTTCTAATGCAGCTTTAATTCCTAATTGAATAAACCTATCAGCTTTTTTTACTTCTTTTTTATCCATTACAGTTTCAGGGTCAAAATTTTTAACTTCACCTGCTATTTGTACAGGAAATTCACTCGCGTCAAATAATGTTATTGTATCAATACCACAAACACCATTTGTAACTGCTTCAAAAGAATCTTTTACGTTGTGTCCTGTTGAATTTATAGTACCCAAACCTGTAATAACAACTCTTCTCATCTAAATATGCTCCAATGTAAATTAATTATTCGAATTATTCAATTTTTAAATAATAAAAACTCAATATTTTAAATATGTAAATAGAAGATCAAATCTTCTATTTAAAAGCGTTAAAATTACGCGTTATTTTCGATGTATTTTATAGCATCTGCAACAGTTAAGATTTTTTCAGCATCTTCATCAGGGATTTCGATGTCGAATTTTTCTTCTAAAGCCATTACTAGTTCAACTACATCTAGTGAATCAGCACCTAAATCTTCAATGAATTTTGAATCTTCTTTTACTTCAGCTGGATCACAATCTAATTGCTCTACAACTACCGCTTTTACATCATCTAATAATGCCATATTTATTTCCTTTTATAAAATTATCGCTGTATTATAGCAAAAAAGTTTTTAAAAACTCTTTTAAACTATAAAATTATATTTTTTTGATTATAGTAATTAAACGTATAATCCACCATTTACTTTTAAAATTTCCCCTGTAATATAAGAAGAATGATCACTTAATAAAAATGCTACTGCATCGGCAATTTCACTTGGTTGACCAAATCTTGAAAGTGGAATATTTTTTTCATATTCAGCTTTTACTTCCTCTTTTAATTCATGTGTCATATCAGTTTGAATAAATCCAGGAGTTACTGCATTATATCTAATACCTCTAGACGCTGCTTCTTTTGCAAAAGATTTAGTCATTGCATTTAATCCACCTTTTGATGCTGAATAATTTGTTTGACCAGGATTTCCCATTTCTCCAACAATTGAAGAGATATTTACAACAGAACCAAATCTTTTTTTACCCATAACTTTTAAAGCTTCTTTACATCCAATAAAAGCCGAAGTTAAATTTGCATTTATAACATCAGTAAAATCTTGTACACTCATTCTTAAAGCTAATTTATCTTTTGTAATTCCTGCATTATTTACTAAATATGCTAATTCTCCATCAGCATCAATAATTGTTTTAATAGCATTTACAAACTCTTCTTCATTTGTAACATCAGCTTTAATTATTGCAGCTTTTCCACCAGCTTTTTCAATCTCTTCTTTTATTGCTTCAGCAGCTTGTGCACCACTTCTATAATTTATCCAAACTTTTAATCCGAAACTTGCAAGTGTCTTTGCAATTTCAGCTCCAATTCCTCTGCTTGCACCTGTAACTAATACATTTGAACCAGTAAATTTCATCTTAATCCTTTTATTTTTTACATTTCGTACTTATTATATCAATATTTTTATTAGAGTTTAAACTCCTCTTTTATTATTCCAAACTCTAATGTGTAACCTATCACAATATTTAAAACCATTTTCTATTGCCATATTTATAACATCTTCACAATTTTTATTTATTTCATCAGCTGTATCACCTAATGGCATTAAATAAACTTCACATTTTGGAATATCTTTTAATATTTCAATAATTTCAGCTTTTGATTTATTCAAAAAATCTTTTCCAATTACAAATTTCATATAAGAATCTTTTGTATTTTCTAAAATCTTTACTAAAGTATTTTTATTTATTCTTTTATTTAAAGGTTCCAAAGAATTACTTAATTTGACACTCATTGAAAATAAAATTTCTTTTTGGTAATCAAATTCAAAATTTATATTTAAAGAAGCATTTGTCTCAATAGTAACTTTATGCCCATTTTCTATGTAGTGTTTTAATAATTTTTGAAACTCTTTTTTATTCCAATATAAAAGAGGTTCTCCTCCAGTTATTACAATATCAATTTTGTAATTATAATTATATGTTGAAATTAAATTATCAACTTCAGCCACAATATCATTATAACTTTGATATTTCATCCAAGTATCTTTAAACTCTTTATCTACAGCATAATAAGAATCGCAAGCACACTTTTTTATACCACTTGGAGTTTCATAAACGACACCAAAACCAGTACAACTAAAATTGCATTTTCCAAATCTTATAAAAATAGAAGGTGTTCCAACAAGTTTTCCTTCTCCTTGAATTGTTGGTCCAAATATCTCATTTATTTCAAGCATAAAAAGTACTTTTACTTTTTGGAGTTTCTAAAAATTCAATTTTTGATACTTTTATATTTAATCCATTCATTTTTTCTTGTACGATTTTTAAAAACCATGCTGATAAATTTTCACTTGTAGGTACAAAATCAACCACTACATAACTTTCATACAATTCTAATTCTTCGTTTTTGAAATTTGTTAAATTTATTGAGAAATAACCTTCATCAAATTTTATTAAGTCTTCTTTTTTTATATTTGGAACCAAAGTAGAAAACAATGGATCATTAATATCTAAAATAAATTTATGGTCAAGTACATCATCTAAAAAAGCTTTAAACCAATTTAAGTGTTTAAAATCTGTAACCATTGAATTATTTAATTCATTTGATTCTAAATATACAATGACTTTTCCTTGATGACCGTGAAGATGCCTACATTTCAAACAAGCATCTAAAGAAAAATCAATATTTAAAGTTTGAGACCAAACTCTATGTCCATAACAAAAGTCAAACTCTTTTGAAATTTCCCATTTCATTGAAATTCCTTATATTTTATTGGATCTTTTTTTCCAGCTTGTTCAAATCCATTTAATCTTAATCTACAAGAATCACAAACTCCACAAGCTTCTTCTTCCTCTTTGTAACAAGACCAAGTAAGTTCAAGTGGAACATTTAGTTTTATAGCTTCTTGAACAATTTGAGCTTTTGACAGATGAACTAAAGGCGTAATTATCTCTATTTTTGTATCTTCTTTAGTTCCTTGATTTATTGCTTTTTTCATATCTTGAATAAATTCTTCTGTACAATCTGGATAACCAGAACTATCCTCTTGTACAACACCAATATACATAGCAGTTGCTCCTTCTTTTTCAGCAATTGCTGCAGTAATTGCTAAAAAAATACCATTTCTAAATGGAACATAAGTTATAGGAACACCAGCTTCTAAACCACTAGTTGGAACATCAATACTCATATCTGTTAAGGCATTTGCTCCAATTTGAGTAAAAAATGGAATATCAATTTCATATTTACTTTTTATATCTAGTTCATTACAAATATCTCTAAATGCTTTTAATTCTCTATTTTGAGTTCTTTGTCCATAATTAAAATGTACAGCAATTATTTCAAAACCATCTTTTTTTGCAATGTATGAACTTAAAGTAGAATCCATTCCTCCACTTAAAATACATATTGCTTTTTTTGTTGATACTTTATTCATATTATATATAAATCCTTTGATTACACTAAAATCATATTAAAATTTAAAATTTAAAACTTATGACAAGTTGGCTATAATACCAAAATTTTTTAAAAGTGAGATAAACGATTAATGGAACTAATGCAAGATGCAATTCAAACTCATGTTTACACAATATATTTTTTCTTATGTATAATGTTATTTAATTTATACTCTGTTTTAAGTCAGAAAAACTTTATTAGCTTAGCTAAAAGACTTAAATTTATGACACCTTTATATCATTTAACAAACGCAATTGTTATTTATACAGGAACAATTGTAGCTTTTTATGCTCAACACTTTAGTATTACAATAGCTTTGATGATTCCAGCTTCAATATTTTTACTTGTAATTGAAATAAAAAGATATAAAAAAATGAGAGTTATAAAAAGTGAACAAATCGAACTTCAAAATGATTTTTATAAATATGCAAAAAAGATCTATATTATTGAAATTTCAGTTTTGATTTTTGTTTATGCAATTTCTAAGGTATTTTAATGCAATTTACTTATGATGAATTTTGTGGAAATGAATCTTTAGAAATAAAAGATGAAGTTTACAATTATTTAATAAAAGCTAGACGTCATAAGATTGATGATGAAATTTATTTTAGAAATTTAAAAGATAAATATATTTATTTATATAAAATTTCTTTTATTGATAAGAAAAAAGCTCTTTTAAACTTACTTTCAAAAGAAGAAAAAGTTTTAGAAAATGAAAAAAAACTACACCTTGGTTGGTGTATTGTTGATCCAAAAACTATCGAAAAGTATATAACATCTTTAAATGAAATTGGAATTGAAAAAATCACTTTTATATATAGTGATTTTTCACAAAAGAACTTCAAAATAAATATAGAAAAACTAGAAAAAATACTTATCAATTCTTCTTCTCAGTGTGGTCGTTCAAGTATTATTAAATTAGAAATTTGTAAAAATTTAGATGAATTTATGGAAAAAAATGATGAAGTTTATTTTCTTGATTTTTCAACTACTTCAATTGATGAAAAAAAAGAGAATATAAAAACTTTAGTTATTGGCTGTGAAGGTGGGTTTTCTAAAAATGAAAGAGATAAATTCAATAAAAATTTTATTGTTGGATTTGATTCAAACTTAATACTTCGTTCTGAAACAGCAATTATTTCTGCTAGCTCAAAAATTATTCTTTAATAAATAAAAAAAGGTATAGATTTTAAAATCTATACCTTTTTTATTTTGAAAAGATGTTCTTAGTGAACATCTCTCCATTTACTTGCTTTCCATAAGAATGCAAATATTGCAAAAACTACTAGATAGATTAAGAACTTAGGTCCTAATTCTTCTCTTTGTAATTTTTTAGAATCTCCAACTTCTTCTAAATAAGAAATTACTTGTTTTTGTGACTCTTCAGTTAATCCAACTCTTGGCATAGATGTACCTTCAAGTTGTTTTTGAGGATCATTAATAAATGTATCTAAATACTCATGACCTCTACTTCTGATATATTGAGATAAATCTGGAGGTAATTTACCCATATAAGTTTTAATATCTGCATTTGGAGTAAATGCAGTCATTGAACCACCTTTCATATCAGCATATTTAATAGAGTGACATCTTTGACAAGCATCATGGAAAACTTCTTTGTTAGTCATCTCTTTTGGAGCAATTGATTGTAAGTACGCAACTATATCAGCAATTTCTTGTGCTGACATCCAATCATATCCTGGCATTGGATGAACTTTTCCATCAACAAATTTGTGTTCAACTTTTGAAGCTTTAACTGGGTTTTTTACAAATCCAACTAAATACTCTTTAGAATAAAGTTTTCCTACTGCACTTAAATCAGGAGGAGTAACACCATAAGCTGATGCTGCAGTAGCATTATCCATAACTTTTGGAAAACCTTTTGATTCAATACTATGACAAGCTGTACAGTTTGTTGTAACTAAAGTTTCACCATTTGCTACATCACCAACTGCTTTAATTGATTCTTCGTTAGAAGCCCAAAATTCATTAATGTCTTTTTCAAAAGTTGTTTTAGCATCTAAATCAGTTTTTGCTGTATGAATAGCTTTTTCATTTCCAGCTTTTTCAGCTTCAGCTAAAGCTTTTTCAGCTTTTTCAACACCTTCTTTTGCTGATTCTTTATCAGCTTCAGCAAAATTAAAATTTGCAGGAGACACATGTGGATGCATTTGCGAATGAGCAAATGGTTCAACTCCCCAGTAAGTAATTAGTGTTAAAACTATTACTACTGCTAAAATTTTAAATTCTCTCATAGTGTTCCCCTTCTTTTTGCATCAATTTTTGTAATTATTGGAAGTACAATGAATAATAAAATAAATATTACAGCTGCAAAGAATCCAACCCATGCATTTGCTCCTGTTGGAGGTAATTTACCATAAACAGTTAAAACAATTAAATCTACCATTAATATCCAGAACCAAATAAAGAATGCTGGTCTTCTGTGTGCTGGTAAAATTTTTGGATCTCTATCTAACCAAGGTAATACTAAGAAAATACCATTAGCGAAAGCAAAAGCCATTAATCCAATATCAAAAGCTTTAATTCCAGCAATATCAAAGAAGAAACCTCTTAATACTTCATATGACCATAAGAAATACCACTCTGGATAAATGTGAGCAGGCGTAACCATTGAATTTGCCGGGTCAAAGTTTACTGGATCCATTGCAAAATTATAATGGAAGAATACTAAGTAGAAATAGAAAATCAAGAATATTCCAAGAACCGCTAAATCTTTAGAGATAAATATTGGCCAGAAAGGAATAACTTTTGATTCTTTTTTGTTTCCACTTAAATATTTTTCAGCTTCAGCATCAAAATCAAATTCATCAGAAGATTGGTTATTAACGTGAGGAATTCTTAATGTATAAAAGTGTAGTCCAATAATACCCATAATAGTAATTGGTAATAAGAATACGTGTAACATAAAGAATCTTGTTAATGTAGCATCAGCAACGTTAAAGTCACCTCTAATCCATACAACTAATTCAGGACCAATAACAGGAACTCCACCAAATAAGTTAGTAATAACCATTGCAGCCCAATAAGACATTTGTCCCCATGGTAACATATATCCAGAGAATCCAGCAGCAGAGAATGTCATAAATAATAACATACCTGAAATCCAAATCATTTCTCTACCTTGTTTATAAGAACCATAATAAATTCCTGTAAACATGTGAATATAAATAATTAAGAATACAACAGAAGCTGCAACACCATGCATATGTCTAAATAACCAACCAAATGCAACTTCTTGCATAATTGTATAGTTAACTGAATCAAATGCTAATGCAACATCAGGTTTGTAATACATCATTAAAAACAGTCCAGAAATTACTAAAATACCAAAAGTAGTAGCTAATAATACACCCATTGCCCATAAGAAATTTATATCTTTAGGAATCCAATATTCAGTCATCATAACTTTATTGAATGTAGTTAGATTTAGTCTTTGGTCTAACCATTCTCCAACAGAGTTAGCTTTTTCAAATTTTGCCATTCATCACTCCTTATGCTTTTAATGTATCAGCGATTTTTTTGTATTCAGGACCTTCGTTACCTAAAACGATTGTAGTTCCTTTTACTTCAAATGGAGGTAAATCTAGCGGTCTTGGTGGTGGTCCAAAAACATTTTTTGCACTAGGGTTAAATTCCCCACCATGACATGCACATTTCCACTTATCTTTTTTCCATGCAGGAATACAACCTAAGTGTGTACAAAGACCAATAGCAACAGTATATCTATCTTCACCGATAACTAAATCTCTATCACTATTTTCCATCTCAGTTGTTTTTTTCAAAACAAAAATAGGTTTTCCTCTCCATGTAAAAGTTTCTGGTTCACCCGCTTTTACTGAAGATAAATCTATTTCTGTAAATCCACCTGCAAGAACACTTGGAAGTGGATCCCATACTTGTTTCATTCCAACAAGAGACGCAGCACCACCTACCGCAGCAACTGCAGCAAATGAATAACCAATAAAATCTCGTCTATTTGTTTTATTAGACATATTTGGCTTCCTTTATATAAAATTTAGAATTAGGCTTGATTTTATAATAATTTTTCTTAAAATATATTGATACATATCAAATTATTTAGAGGATTAGTTTTGTAATTTTTAATTATTTTAGTATAAAATATTTATATAAAATTTTTATTAGAGAAAATTATAATTCTCTAATAAATTTTACGATTTCAGTTTCAATATCTTCTTTATTTATTACTAAAGAGTGGTTGATTTTTGCATTAAATAATTCTTTAATACTTTCAGGTAAGATTGCACTATATTTTGATGAAATTTCTTCTAAAGCTTCTTTGTCAGCATATTTTATAGAGTTTTCATTTAAAGAATTTAATACAGTTGGAGAAAATTTTGTCCATTCAGCAGTTGAATAAATAACAGTTTTTAAAGGTTTTTCTTTCAACTCATTATATGCTTTTATACAAGTTGCAGTATGAGGATCCATTAAGTATCCAATATCTAAAAACTCTTTAATTGTTTTAGCTCCAAAAGTGTCATTTGAGTAAATAGCAGAAAAATATTTTTGTAGTTGTTCTGTTTCTTTTTTACTCATTTCAAATATATTATTTTTATTTAACTCTTCCATTAACTCTTTTGTTCTATTTGCTCCAAAAAGTGAATAAATTACTCTTTCAATATTTGAAGATTTCAAAATATCCATTGCTGGAGATTTTGTAAGTTTTAGTTCTTTATTTCTAATATCATAAATTCCTGTATTTATCCACTCTGTTAAGATATTATTTTCATTTGATGCTACTAAAAGTTTTTCTATAGGAAGTCCCATTTCTTGAGCATAAAAAGCTCCTAAAACATTTCCGAAATTTCCACTTGGAACAACTAAATAAATTTTTTCACCAAATGTAATTTCATTTTGTTTCAATAGTTGAATATATGACCAGAAGTGATAAATTATTTGAAATATAATTCTTCCAAAGTTTACTGAATTTGCAGCACTTAATTTAATATTATCTTTTTCTAATTCCTCTTTAAAAGTTTTTGAAGCAAGTAAATTTTTAAGGGCATTTTGAGCATCATCAAAGTTTCCTTTGATTCCTAATACTTTTAAGTTTTTCCCATCTTCACAAACCATTTGAAGTCTTTGAACATCACTTGTTCCACCATCTGGATAAAGGCAAACTACTTGAATATTCTCTTTATTTTTAAATGTATTTAATGCTGCTGGTCCTGTATCTCCTGAAGTTGCAGCAAGAATAAGGTACTTTTCATCTCTTTTTTTTGCAATTGAGCTTAAAATTGAACCAAAAGGTTGTAATGCCATATCTTTAAATGCTCGTGTTGGTCCATGATATTGTTCATGAACAAATAAATCTTCTTTTACCTTTACAACTGGACAAGGATTTGAAGCATCATCAAAATTATCATATAAATCTAAAGCTTTTTTGATTTCATTTTCATCAATATCAATTTCAAAAGCTTTCAAAATATCATAAGCTAGCTCTTTGTAGCTTTTATTTACATGATTTTGAATAAAATTATCTTCTAATTTTGGTAAATGCTTAGGTACATAAAGCCCTCCAAAAGATGTACTTGGATTTAAAATAGCTTCACTAAATGGAACTTCTACAGGTTTTATTCCGTCATTTCCTCTTGTTTCTATAAAATTCACTTACTTTCCTTTTCTCTTTTAATCTTGTTTATTTAATAATTTTTCGATATCAACACCATTATTTGGATTATCAACTCTGATAAATTGTGTTCCAATTCCATCACTTGTAAATAACTCTAATAAAATTGAATGCTCAACTCTACCATCAATAATATGTGCTTTATTTACACCATTATGAATAGCTTCAATACAAGAATCAACTTTTGGTATCATTCCACCAGCAATTGTTCCATCTTTTTTAAACATTTCAACATTTGCTTTATCTAAAGTTTGAATCAATTCACCATTTTTATTTAAAACACCAATTGTATCAGTTAAAAATATAACTTTTTGAGCTTTTAATGCCATTGCAATTTCACAAGCTGCAACATCAGCGTTTATATTAAATCCTGGATGATTTGCTTCATCTCCATTTGCTATTGGTGCAATTACAGGAATAAATCCCTCTTTTATTAGATTATTTATAAGTTCTCCATTTACAGAAGTTATATCTCCTGTATAACCAAACTTTCCACCATCTTTTGGAACTGCTTTTATAATTCCAGAATCTTTCCCTGAAATTCCAATGGCTTTTGCACCATGAAAATTTAATAAAGAAGCAATATTTTTATTAATTTCTCCACTTAAAACCATTTCAACAACTCTCATACTCTCTTTACAAGTAACTCTATATCCATCAACAAAAGATGATGGAATTTCAAGTTTATTTAAAAGTTCTGTAATTCTTGCTCCTCCACCGTGAACAACAACAGGTTTTATTCCTAAAAGAGTTAATAAAACTATATCTTGAGCAAATTTTTCTTTTAAATCATCACTTGTTTGTGCAGATCCACCATATTTTATAACTATCGTTTTTCCATAGAATTTTTTAAAATATGGAATAGCATCTATTAGAGTTTGAACTTTTGGATTTGTTTGTGCCATTAAATATCCTTGAGATTTTTAAAGTTAAGATTATAGCTAAAACAATCTTATTAACAAAAAAGTATTACTTTAGTATTATTAGTCCATGAAAAATTACTTAGCATTAAAAGCAAGTGCAGGAAGTGGTAAAACTTTCGCACTAACAGTTCGATATATTTGTTTACTTCTTCTTGGTGCAAAACCAAATGAGATTTTAACTCTAACATTTACAAATAAAGCTGCAAATGAAATGAGCGAAAGAATCTATAAAACTCTTCTTACTTTAGGAGATGATGAAGCATATTTAAATGCAATAGAAAATGAAGTAAATTTAAGTAAAGAAGAAATTCTTGGTAAAAAAAATATCTTAATCAAACAATTTTCAAATGCAAACTTATCTATTTTTACAATAGATAAATTTGTAAATAAAATTTTAAGAGAATTTTGCGGATATATCGGAATAGGTGATGATTTTGAAATAAAAAATGATGATATTGAAAAACTTAGTTATGAATTTTTAAAATCACTTAATGAAAAAGATTTTCAAACTTTGATAGATTTATCATTTTATGAAAAAAAGAAATTCAACTCTATTTTTGAATTGTTTAAAACTATTTTAGAAAAAAATGAAGATATAGAAGTTATAAATATCGATGCAAGTTTGATTGAACTACAAAAAGAGAATATTTTAAAAGAGGCATTTAAGATAAAAGAATCAATTTTATCTTGTGCAAATGCAAGTAATAGTGCAAAAAATGCAGTTGATTTTGAGACTTTTGAGGATTTATTTGGAAGAACTTGGCTTGAAAAAGAGAATTTTGAAGATTATTCATATTTTAAAAAATGTGCAAATGAATCAAATAAAAATGATTTTTTTAAGTTAAAAGATGAGTTATCAATTTACTATAAAATAAGAGCTGGTTTTAGCTTGAACAAGATATTTGAAGTATATTTAAAATTTAAAAATTTTAAATTTGAGTTTAATAAAAATAAAAACTATTTAGAATTTAATGATATTTCAAATTTAGTTTATGACTTGTTATCTACAAAAATAGATAAAGATTTTTTATATTTTAGACTTGATTCAAACTATTCTCATATTTTAATAGATGAATTTCAAGATACTTCACTTTTACAATACAAAATTTTAGAACCATTAATTGATGAAATTTTATCAGGCGATGTTACAAAATTCAAAACATTTTTTTATGTGGGAGATACAAAACAATCAATTTATAGATTTCGTGGTGGGAAAAGAGAACTTTTTGATTATGTAGCAAATACAAATAAGATTTTGGAAGTTGAAGTTTTAAATACAAATTATCGTTCATGTGAAAATGTAATAAATTTTGTAAATGAGCTTTTTTTAAATTTGCCAAATTATGAGTATTTTAAACAAGAATCAGTAAGAACAAATGGTTATGTAGAAGTTGTTGTTGACACTGCTTTTGAAGAAGATGAAAAGTTTGTAAATGTTGCAAAAAAAATTGAAGAGTTATTGAAAAATGGCGTAAATTTTAATGATATTTCAATTTTAACTTATACAAATGATGATGTTTTATCTTTATATTATTATTTAAAACAAAAATTTCCAAATATGAAAATTTCAACAGAAATGACTTCAAAACTCATAAATCAACAAAATGTAAAAGCAGTTATAAATGCCATAAAATATACCTATTTTAAAGAAGAAATTTATAAAGAAAATCTAAATGCTATTATTGGAAATAAACTTTTAACAACTTTAGATTTGGAAATTAATTTAGATGAAATTTCTGTTCAAGAACTAATAAAAGAGTTATCAAAAAAACTAAAAATTATAGATGAAAATATAATTAAACTTATTGAAGTAAGTTCAAATTTTAATAACATAGTTGATTTTGTTTATGAAATCGATAAACTCGAAGCTATTATGGAAAATAGTGAATCTAAAGGGCTTCAGATATTAACTATTTTTAAATCAAAAGGTTTAGAGTTTCACACTGTAATACTTCTTGATAGAATAAAAAGAAAAAATGTTGATAAATCTTCACTTCTTTTTGATTATGAAAACTTAGAATTAAAAAATATTTTCTATAAAATAAAAGGTTATGAAAACTTCAATAAAGAGTATGAAAAAGCTATAGAAAAAGAAAAAAAACTAAGCTTAGAAGATGAAATAAATATTTTATATGTTGCAATGACAAGAGCAAAAAATAATATGATTATTTTAAAAAAAGAGAAATCAAGCGTTTTTGATATATTAAATATGAATGTTTGCAAAATTGGAAAAATAATTGAGAGTTCAAATTTAGTAAAAATAGACGAAGGAAAAAATATAATTTCATATACTCCATTAAATTTAGGAACTCAAGAAAAACAAATAGTAAAAGAAAAAGAGATAGAAGTAAATCATCTTCATGCAAAATATTTTGGTTTAGCAACTCACTATTGTTTGGAAATGATGAATGATTTTTCTAAAGAAAATTTAAAATATTTTGTAAACTTATCAAAAACAAGATTTTCAAACTACTTAAATGATGAAGATTTTGTGGATATTGAACGACGATTAAATTTTTTATTAAATAATGAATTATTTAATTCCATAATAATAAATTCTTCGTTCATTAGTGAACAAGCTCTAATCTATAAAGAAGAAATAAAAATTATAGATTTGCTTCTTTATAAGGATGATAGTTACTACATTATAGATTATAAAACTACAAAAGAAGAGTTAGAAGAACACAAAAGTCAAGTTTTATATTATAAAAAAGCAATAAAAGATATATTCCAAACTGCTAATGTAAAATCATATCTAATATATCTAAAAACAGATAGTTGTTTGATGTATGAAGTTTAATTTCTTATAAAAATTTAATCTTATTATGATAAAATCTTGCAATTTAAAAAAAAGGATTTTATCTTGAAAAAAGCTATTCTTTCTTCTATTTTACTATTAGGAACGACTTCTATTTTAGCTGATACAACTATGTGCTTTAAAGAAAATCATTCTTCTATGAGTACTATTGAAAATATTGCCCTTGATGGTGGTGCATGTGCTGGAAAGTTCTCTGTAAATGATATGAAAAAACAAGGTTGGGCAGTTGATGATATTAAAATTTCTCAAACTGCAAATGGTATGAATTTTATTTATATTCTAAAAACTCCAACAACTCAACAGTTTGGAACAACTCAATTTGTAGGGAATCAAGCTCAAATGGAAGCAAATATCCTTGCAAAATTAGAGCAAAAAAAACAAGCTGAAGAAAAAGCAAAAATTGAAAAAGAGGTTCAAGAAGCAAAAGTTGATGCTCAAAAAATTTATGTTAATCAATGCCAAACTTGTCATGGAGCAAAAGGTGAAGTTAAAAAAGGTGGTGTAGCTTTAAATTCTTTATCTGTTGAAGATATGCAAAGTTCTTTAAAAGATTATGAATTAGGTAGAAATGGAAAAGAAAGTTCTTTAAATGCAGCAATTCATACAAGTAACTTAAATAGCAAAACAATTAAAGGTATTTACGCTTACTTAAAAGATTTAAATAATCCTTCTAAAAAATGAATAAAGGGCTAATAGCCCTTTTTCAACTCTCTTTCAAAACACAACTTTTATAAACACTTTTTAAAGGATTAAAAAATAAATGGACGCATACGAATATTCAGAATTATTAAAACTTCTAAATACAAAATTAAATAATATAAAAGGTATTCTAAAACCTGATATTTTAAATAATAGATTAGCTGAAATAAAAAATGAGGAAGCATCTCAAGATTTTTGGAATGATGTTGAAAATGCTACAAAAATAGGAATAGAAAAAAATAGAATTTTAGGAAAACTAAATAAATTTAATAAAGCATTTGACTCATTAACTGGAACAAATGAACTTTATGAAATGGCAACAGCAGAAAAAGATGAAGAAACTTTAGAGATGCTTTATGAAGAAGCTAGTGATTTAGAAAATTTAATCAAATCAACTGAAATATCTGTAATGCTTTCAAATCCAGATGACGCTTCAAATGCAATAGTTTCTATTCATCCAGGAGCTGGTGGAACTGAATCACAAGACTGGGCAAGCATTTTATATAGAATGTATCTTAGATGGGCAGAAAGAAATGATTTTAAAGTTGAACTTCTTGATTATCAAAATGGTGATGAAGCAGGAATAAAAGATGTTTCTTTTATCATCAAAGGTGAAAATGCTTATGGATATATGAAAGCAGAAAATGGTATTCACAGACTTGTACGTATTTCTCCATTTGACTCAAATGCTAAAAGACACACATCTTTTTCATCAGTTATGGTAAGTCCAGAAATTGATGATAATATCAATATTGTAATTGAAGATAAAGATATTAGAATTGATACATACAGAGCAAGTGGAGCTGGTGGACAACACGTAAATAAAACTGAATCAGCTATTAGAATTACACATATTCCAACAGGAATTGTAGTTCAATGTCAAAATGATAGAAGTCAACATAAAAATAAAGATAGTGCTTTTAAAATGTTAAAATCTAGATTATATGAATTTGAACTTGAAAAACAACGAGCAAGTAAAGATGGTATAGAAAAAAGTGAAAATGGTTGGGGTCATCAAATTAGATCTTATGTACTTCAACCTTATCAACAAGTAAAAGATAGTAGAAGTAATATTGGTTATTCAAATGTTGATGCTATTTTAGATGGCGATATAACAAAAATTATTGAAGATGTATTAATAGCAACAAGTTCTAATAAATAGAACTTGTGTGTATTTATTCCCTATTACAAATGATTTTATAAGAACAGTATAAACAATTTGCTTTATCTTCGCACTTAAAAAAAGATATTTTTTCTTTTGAAAGCTCTTTTAATTCATCAAATTTTTGACTTAGTAGCTCTAATTTCTCATTTATTGAAATTTCTGGGATAAGAGAAGGAGTATTTAAATCATAATAATATGCTTTTATGTTAGTTGTCTTAAAAAGTTGATTCATTGCAATATAATAAAATTCTAGTTGGAAATCTGAACTTTTTTCATAATTTTTTAAAGTATCAACACTTAAACTTGAAGATGTTTTATAATCAATCAACTCATAATTATCTTCAATTTTATCAATTCTATCAATAATTCCTCTTATTTTTATGCCATTAAATTCACATTCAAAATTCTTTTCTAAATTAACAATTACCCTATTTTGTAATCTTTGTTTATCATATAAATAAAATTCATAAAGTTTTTTCTTCCAAATTTCCAAATCTAAAATCAAAAAAGGATTTGAACTTTTATATTTATAAAAAAGTTCTTCAATTTTTTCAAAACTTAGTTCATTTGAATTTTTATCAATAGTATAATAATCTTCTAAAATAGAGTGAATAATATCACCTAACTCATACCCTTTTGGTTTTAAAGAGATTGAATGTTCCCTGATTTTTAATATATTTTGCAAATAAAACTTTCTTCTACATTGTAAAAAAGTTTTAAATGATGTAGCAGACCAAATAAATTTTGTTAAATCAATTTGCTCTAATATCTCTTCCTCAAAATGAGAAATTTTATGATTAACATATAAAATATGTTTGTAGAAGTTGTCATTTGTATCTGTTATAATATTCTTTTCAAAAAGTTCATTTGCAAATCTTGAAATTTGGTTTGTTTCAGAGTTCACATAAGATATAAAAACATTTTTTGAAGAACTTATCAATCGTTTGTAATAATATTTTTGTAAAGATTCCCTATCAAATTGAGTTGGAAGATTTGCTAATTGTTTTAATTTTGTTGATAAAAACTTATCTTTAACTGAAATCTTTGGAATAAATGACTCATTAAAATCACAAATTATCACGGTATCAAAAGAAATAGCTCTTGTTTCAAGTAATCCTAAAACTGTAATTCTTCCAGAATTTATATCATCTAAAGTAATTGTTGATAATTTTTGTAAAAATATTTTATATACATCTTTTAATAAAATTTGATTTTCATTTGAAAAAAGTACAATATTTAGTTTGTAAAGAAGTTCATCATACTTTTCAAGTAACTCTACATTTTTTTCTTTTTCTTTTATGAAATCTGTAATAAATAAAAGTAACTCTTTATTTGTAATTTTATTCCAAAAAGGTTTTATGTTTTTATCTATGACTTCTTTATCAACTTTTAAATAAGTTAGATTTGAAATATTTTTTTCTTCATCTTCACTAAGATATAAATAAATTGCATTTGCTATTTGGTAAAGTTCTTTATTTTTTATGCTTTTCCCCATAGCGTAATTAAAATATCTTTCATCATCAAATAGTTGAAGAGTATCTGCAAAACTCTCATCCGGTAAAACTAAAGCTATATTTGTAGGATTCACTCCATTTAACACAGATTTTTCTATAGAAGATTTTATATATGCTATTTGATTTAACCTTGATGAAAATCCTTTTATTTCATAACTTTCTAATAAGCTTTTTATCTCTTCTTCATCTAAAATAATTTTATTTGTTAAATCAATTTTATATTTGTGATCAATTTTTAGATTAATATTAAGATTTTTAAAAACTTCTAATGATTTTTGATTGTAATAATTTGAATAAAATATAATTTTTGTATCTATTTTTTGGGATATTTTTTCTACAATTTCAAACTCTACTTTCGTAAAATATCCTTCAAAATAGAGCTCAACATCTTGAAATTTATCTAAAAAGTTTTTATTTATTGAGTAAGATTTATCAAAATTTATTTTATCAACATAAGAGTTTTTTTCTAAAATTTCTATATATTTTTTTTTAATAACTTTTAGAATTTCTAAATGCTCTAAATAAAAGTCATATGTATCAACATTTTGTATCTCTTCAATTTCAACTTTCTCACTTGCTAATTCCAAAAAAAATCTATATATATAATCACTTTGCTTCAAAAATTTTGTAAAATTATTTGAAATTCCTAGTTTCTTTATATCAACATTTTTTATTGCTTCATTTAAAAAAAGAATTCTATGTTCTTCTTCACAATATTTTAAATCTGGTAATGATATTGATTTTTTTAAAAATTCATCTATAGTTAGAATAAAAGGCAAAAGAGTATTATCACTCTTTTGTTTAGAGATATAATCTCTGATTGCTCTTGAAGTTGGAAAAACTAAAAGTTTTTTTTTAGATAGCATTTGTTTTAATATAAATATAACCTATTGTTTCATCAACATTGAAACTACCTGTTATAATCCAATTATTTGCCTCTTTTATATCAAAATTTGAAGAAAAAGTATTATTTAAATTTGTAAAATTATCATTTTTAATAGGTATATCACTATCATTAGTCATAGTTTTTGAAACTATTAAATCAATTTTCATATCTTTTTTTTCTTTTGTTATTTTGTCTACTACTACAATCTTTAGATTGTTTTCACCTATTTTTAAAAGGTTTTTATTTTCTGAATATTTTTCAATTACTCTTTGAGAATATTTTATATCTTCTGTAGTTAAATCAAATTTCTTACCATTTAAATACATTTCAAAATCATATTTTGATAGAAATTTTTGATTTGATTCCATCATTACATTAAAATGTTCATCGACATCTTGATATTTTTTCATAAAACTTCTATCTTCAATTGTAGGGACACTTACAGCTTTGTTAATTGTCCAAACAATCATTGAAAATACAAAACTAAAAATTCCTACAAAAAACAGTGGCCAATAATTTCTTTTCATAATTTATTTTCTCTTTCTTAAAACAGCATAAGTATAAGTCAATAGTGCAACAACAACAAGAGTATACATAAATACCCTCCAAATTGTACCAGAAACTTTACCAGAATTTCCTATACTACTTTCTAATTTTATATTTTTAGAATCTGCTAAAGTATCAGCAATAGCTGCATAGCCATTCAAAGTTGCTGCACTAACTTTTGCATAAAGAGTATTTTTATCTTTTGATGCAAGAAGAGGAACAACATAGCCATCTAAAATATCATTTTTATCAATTGTATTTTTTAAATCTTCTGTAAAAATTAAATTTACGATATTTTCTTCAACATAAATAGTCATTAAAATATATGGATTTTGCAAATTTTCTAAAATCTTATTTTCATTTGATTTTATTATTTCAATTTTATCTTTTATTTTAATATTATCATCTAAGCCTAAAGTAGATTTTGCATAAATATATATATTAACACCTAATTTAGACTTAACTTCATCACCAATTTGATTGATTTTTTCTTTTGCTCTATCATCAATTAATTTATCATCATTCAAGATGTAATTTTGAGCATTTAAGCTTGTATAGAAAAAAAGTAAAAGTGAAAAAATCACTCCTACTTTAAAAAATTTAACTTTTTTCATTTAACCAACATATACTTTTGCTGCATCAAAATAACCAAAATATATAGTCATTATAGCTGCAACTACAAGTAAAATACCAATAATTTTTTCCATATTTTACTCCTTATTTCTCATTACCAACAAGTTGGTACTGTGTATGATTATCTGCACTATTTGCTTTTAAACCATTTAAATCTTGGTTTATTTTATAGTAGTTTGTAGCTTCTCTTTGTTGAACTAATACTGCATTTACTACTAAAACAGCAAGGATTGTTAATAATAGAACAACAGCTACTAACATACCTGAAATTCCATTTAATTTAAAAATACCTCTTTCATTTTCGTTCATTTGTGTATTTCCAGCCATATTACTCTCCTAAACTTCTTAAATATGAAGCCAATGCTCTCTCTTGAGTTTCGTTAAGTCTTTCATTAAAGCTTGGCATTGTACCAATTAGACCTTTTTTACCTTCTTTTAATACAGCCATAACTAATGCATCATCATAAGCTTTAATATTTGGACCAACAAAAGGCATACCAGTTCCATCTTCACCATGACAAGTTGCACAAACAGCATAAGCAGCTGGTTGTTCACCTTTGAATCCACTTGCAACGTATGTAGCAACTGTATCAATATCAGCATCTTCTGTTAACATCATTGGTGGCATTCCTGCAGGGAAATCTGTTGTTAAATTATTTGCACCATTTTTAATAGTATAAACAATTTGTTCTTTAGATATTCTTTTTGTTAAATTATGAGCTTTCCCTTCAATACCTTCTGCATCAACACCGTGACAAGGAGCACATTGAACTAAGAATACTGATTGTCCCATAGCTTTTAAAGTCTCTTCAGATGGATTTACCCATTTTTGTTCAAATTTAGCATTATACTCATTAGTCTCTTCATTCCATTGACCAATTTGAGAGAATCCAGTAATTGGATAACCTACAGTAAAATACCAGAACATCCATAAAATTGCACCTATAAATGCTAATCCCCATCCTGTTGGAATAGGATTTTTATATTCACCGATACCATCCCATTTTTCTTCAGTTAATTCCCCACTTGCAGTATCATTTTTCATTTGATTAACATATTTTAATACAACAAATACGCTGATTGTAATAATTGCTACTGCACCTAACATTGTTAGGCTATTAATATAATCATCACTGTTAAAAGCATCACCCGCTACAAAGTAAGTTCCTGCCATTAGAGCGATGATAAGAATTATTCCACCTATAACCATAGATTTCATCTTATTTCTCCTTATTATCTATATCATTATTTTTTTTTCTTTCTTCAAGAGGAGTTGAAACACTTGAATCATCATGTACAAGCTTTGAGTATTTTTCAAAATCCCTTTCCCCTGTTTTATCCCTTTTATAAATAGAATAAGCATATGAGTAAAATATAATGAATACAGCTAAAACTAAAAAGAATTTAGCGTAGCCTTGTACTGTTAAAAGTGTTTCATATTCCATCAGAGACCTCTTATTTTAAAGAATTTAAATATGCAATTAATGCAACTATTTCAGGAACTTCACCGTTTGCAACAGCTTTTTTAACATCTTCATTTTTCATATTTTCTGCAATTGCTTTTGCTTCTTCTAAAGCAGCAGCTTTTGCTTCTTCCCAAGTTCCAAGTTTAGGCATACCTTCTTGGTCATAAGGAGTATTAAATACTTTTTTAACTGTTAAAGCTTCTGCATAAGCAGTTTCTACATCAGCAATATTTGAAAATTGATGTTTATACGCTGGCATAATACTTCCAGGAACAACAGATGAAGGTTGCCACATATGATTTTCATGCCAATCAGTAGTTCTATAATTTCCAACTCTCATTAGATCTGGACCAGTTCTTTTTGAACCCCATAAGAATGGTCTATCATATGCATATTCACCTGATAATGAATACATACCATATCTATCTGTTTCAGATTTAAATGGTCTAATTAACTGAGAGTGACACGCATTACACGAATCTTTAATATAAACATTTCTTCCAGCTAATTCTAATACTGAATATGGTTTTGTACCAACTGTTGGTCTACTTTGTTTTGCAAAGTCTGGAATTACTTCTATAATTCCTGCAAATGCAACAAATAAAAATACTAGTACCGCAAAGAAAAACGGTCTTTGTTCAAACCAATGAAACATAATCTCTCCTTTTCTTACGCAGCTACTGGAGTTGCATTTACTGGCTCTTTATCAAGCACTCTACCACATTTAATTGTTTTATAAATGTTATATGTAAATATAAAGAATCCAATTAGGTATAATAACCCACCAACTGCTCTAATTGTATAATATGGATGTAATACATTTACTGTATCAATAAATGAATATACTAATGAACCATATTCATCATAAGCTCTCCACATCATACCTTGTGTAATACCTGCAATCCACATAGAAGTAAAGTATAAAACGATACCAGTAGTTTGTAACCAGAATTGTGTATCCATTAAAGATTTAGAATATAACTCTTTTTTATACATTCTTGGAACCATGTGATATAAAGCTGCCATAATCATAAATACAACCCATCCTAAAACACCATCATGAACGTGACCAGGAATCCAATCTGTAAAGTGTGCAATTGCATTTACCGATTTGATTGATTGAATTGGACCTTCAATAGTAGATAACATATAGAAAGTTGAAGCTAATACCATAAATTTAATTAATGTATTTGTTTGTAATTGTTGCCATTCACCTTTCATTGTTAAAAGCATATTAATTGCAGATCCCCATGATGGTAAAATTAAAACAACTGACATAACAGAACCCATAGTTTGCATCCAATCTGGAACAGTTGAATAAATAAGGTGGTGTCCACCAGCCCATAAGTAAACAAATAATAATCCCCAGAATGCTAAGATAGATAATTTATAAGAATAAACATTTTGTCCAGATTCTTTTGGTAAAAAATAATAAATCATAGCAATAATTGGTGTAGTAAATACGAATGCAACAGCATTATGTCCATACCACCATTGTACTAGTGCATCATTTGTACCAGAATACATAGATACAGAGTGAATCCATGAACCATATCCAGAAACTAAATAAGTTGGAACTTCCATATTATTGAATAAATACAACATTGCAACTGCAATAAATGTAGAAATATAATACCAAACTGAAATATATAGAGTTCTTTCTCTTCTAATTCCAATAATTCCAAAAATTGAGATACCCCATAAAACCCACCAAACAACAACTAAAATGTCAAGTGGCCACTCTAATTCAGCATATTCTTTTGATGTTGTAATTCCCATAAACAAAGTAACAACAGCTAAAAGAATAGTAATGAAATATAACAAAAAGTGTAATTTTGCAATAGCCATTAAAAAAGGTGATTCTTTTAATGAAACTTTAAATACCCTTTGAGATACGTAATACCAAGTTGCGAAAATACCACTTAAAGCAAAACCAAAAGCAACACCATTAGTGTGTAAAGGTCTTAATCTACTAAATGTACCATACTCCCCTGCTAAATGATTTAGCTCTGGGAAAGCTAATTGAAACGCAAGTACAACACCAATTGTCATACCTATGATACCAAACAATATTGTTGCAAATGTAAAGGCTTTTGCAACTGAGTAATCATACTCAATTTGTGCACCGTTTTGCATCAATCTCCTCCTACTAATTTTATATACAAGTCACAAAAAGTCACTCATTGAACAAAATCATAGCTAAGAGAAACTTAAAATTAACAAAAAAATTAACAATTAATTAACAAATGAGTTATTATTCTAATTATAATTTAAACTTATAAAAGAGATAAAAAATATCCTATTTAAAAGATTTTAAAACTTGTTCAGTTTCACGTTTCATAGTTTTTGCTTTTAAATCTTCTCTTTTATCATGTAATTTTTTACCTTGTGCTGTTGCAACTTCAACTTTAATCATATTTTTATCATTAAAATATAATTTTAATGCAACTAATGTTATCCCATCTTTCGTAACTTTAGAGTACATTTTGTCTATTTGTTTTGAATGAAGTAAAAGTTTTCTAGATCTTCTTTCATCTGGTCTATAAGTTGAGTGAGTTGTACTTAAATGAGAGATATGAGCATTAAGTAAAAATACTTCACCTTTAATTATACGAACAAAAGAATCTTTTAGATTAACTCTACCCTCTCTTATTGCTTTTACTTCACTACCTTCTAAGACAATTCCAGCTTCTAAAGTTTCTAAGATAGTAAAGTCATGAAATGCTTTTTTGTTTTTAAAAACTAAATTCTTTTTTGTATCTTTTTTATTTGCCATTATTTATCCTAAAAAATGAACTTCCACTACCACTAAAATACCAATCTTTTTTTTCATAATCGCCTAATTGCGAATATAAACTCAATGCACTTTCATATAAATCATTTGCATCTTTTATACCAAATTGTTTTAGTATATCAAAAGATTTCATACTAAGCAATTTATTGGCTTCTTCTTTTGATATCTCTTTATAAAACTTTTCTCTAAAAATTTTGAAAATTTCACCAGTATTACATTTAATATCAGGAGTAATAGTTTCTATATTTAAAATTTCTTCATCAAATTTCTCAACAATTTCTCCGATGCCTGTAACATTCGCACTGTCATATTCATATACAAAAAATGGAACATCAGCACCAATTTTAACTGCAATTTTGCATAATTCATCTTTTGATAAGTTTAGTTTACAATATTTATTTGTCATAATCAAAAATGTAGCTGCATTTGAACTTCCACCACCAAGTCCTGCAAACTCTGGAATATTTTTTTCTACTTCAACGCTATACTCTTGAAAAAAATCTTCAACACCTTTATAGCTTTTAATAAGTTCATATGCTTTAAAAATAGTATTTGTTTCCATTTTGCAACCAAAATTTCCTATAATTTCAAAAGCTTTCCTTTTAGATTTAATAAAAGAGATTTTGTCATAAAGACTATGAACTCGTACAAATCTTGATACAAGTTCATGGTAATTATCTCTTTTATTTGCTATTTTTAAAAAAATATTTACTTTTGCATAAGATTTTTCAGTCATTTTATATTCCATATTTTGGTACTTTATTTATTAGATATTTTACATCATTATCTACTATTTCAATAATAGAAAAAAACTCTTCAGTTATTATAAGATATTTCCCATTATCTTTCTTATCAACATACTCAATTCCTATCTTTTTACCTTTTTCTAGCCATTCAGCTGTGCCCAAATATTTATTTACAGGTAATTTTATAAAATCTAATGGATTTAACTCTTTTTCATTTTCATAAAAAAATTCACCTTCATTTAATCGTTCAAGATAAGATAAAGTTCCAAAACTATTTAATTTTTCTAAAAGTATTTGTGCAAAAGATCTAACATAAGTTCCTTCACTAACAGTTACTTCAAAAGTTATAAATGGATGATTATATAAAACAAATTTCGTATCAAAAATCGTCATTTTTGTTTTATTCAGTTCAACTTCAACTCCATTTCTTGCTAATTCATAAGCTCTTTTTCCATCAATTTTTTTTGCACTAAATTTTGGAGGAATATATTCTATTTCGCTTTTTAGTAAATTTAACTCTTTTATAATATGGCTTTTATCTAATTTGTCTATTAAATCTATACTTTCAATTTCTTCTATATCTAAAGATTTTGATTTTACTCCAAGCCAAATTACTGCTTTATATGTTTTTGGAGTTTTTGATAAATATTTAAAAAGCTTTGCATATTGTCCAAAAGCAACAATCAAACAACCTTTTGCAAAAGGATCTAGTGTTCCACTAAATCCAGCTTTTTTATTTTTATATTTTCTTTTTATTCTGTTCAAATAAAAATTTGAACTCATGAATATAGGTTTATTCACTACTAACAATTTATTTAATTGTTCTTTTTCATAAAATCTTACTTGCAAAAGCTTATCCTATTTAAGCTTTTTCCACAAATGAAGATAATATATCTCTTTTTGTTCCACCAAAGTTAATAGTTAATTTATAATCTTTACCAGCACTCGTTACTTTTTCTACTCTTCCCATTCCAAAGATTTTGTGAGAAACGATATCACCTTTTTTAAAATCTGCTTGTTTTTGAATAGTTAAACTTCCTTTTATAAGTCCAGATTCACTTAAAAATCTACTTTTTGAAAGAACTGTTCTTTTTCCTTTATAAAATCTTGAATGAACAAAAGATAAAGTAAGATTATCTTTTGCCCTTGTAATTGCAACATAACCTAATCTTCTTTCTTCTTCTAAATCACTTCCATCACCAGTAATTGGGAAAAAACCTTCCTCTAAACCAATAATAAATAGATGTTTAAACTCTAAACCTTTTGATGCGTGTACACTCATCATTGAGACAGCTTCACCACTATAATCATCATTTTCATTTTCAAGTGCAATCTCATTTAAAAAATCTTTTAAATCTAAATGAGGATTTTGAATAAAATAATCTCTTATATATCCATAGAACTCATCAATATTTGCTTGTCTTTCAAAACCATCAGGAAGATTATCATATGAAGCTCTATAATCAAAAGTCTCCTCAAAGTTATCTAAAAATCTCATTTTTGATTGAGTTAGGGATTCTCTTAAATCTAAAATAGAAGCTTCAAATACTTTTAGTGTTCTTGCATTCTTTTTACCAACAATTAAACTAATACCTTCAGCATCAAGATCTTGAATCAAATCAAAAATAGATTTACCAGTTTCAATAGATTTTTCTTCAAGTTTTTCAATTGTTGTTTTTCCTATACCTCTTTTTGGTTTATTTATGATTCTTTTTATAGAAAAATTATCATTTAGATTTGTTAAAATTCTAAAGTATGCAATTAAATCTTTAATTTCACTTCTTTCGTAAAACTTCATTCCACCAACAAGTTTATAGTGTAATCCTGCTTTGTTAAATCCTTCTTCTAAAGAACGTGATAGTGCATTTACTCTAAATAAAATTGCTATATTTTTAGGATTTTCTCCACTATCTATAAGTTTTTTTACATCTTCTACAATTTTTCTTGTTTCGTCATTTTCATCATTTGATTCATAAATTCTTATAGAATCACCTTTTGTTCTAGTTCCTATTAATTTTTTTCCTAATCTATCTCTATTATGCTCTATTAATTGATTTGCATGATTTAAAATAGTATCTGTTGAACGATAATTATCTTCTAATTTTATAACTAAACTATTTTCAAAATGATCAGAAAAATTCAATATGTTTTTTATAGTCGCACCACGCCATCCATAAATAGATTGATCATCATCACCAACCACACAAAGATTATTATGGCTTGAACATAAAAGTCTTAAAAGTCTATATTGTAACTCATTTGTATCTTGATATTCATCTACCATAATATACTGGTATTTTTGACTAATTTGTTTTGCTAAATTCTCATTGTTTTTCAATATTTTATAAGGAAGAAGAAGTAAATCATCAAAATCTACTAAATTGTTTTTTTCTAAATAGTTTTCATAATCTTCATATATTTGTGCTATTTCTTGATAAAGTTTTAACTGTGCTGTTGCTTTAACTTCACTTGGAGCTAATATTGAATTTTTATATTTTGAAACTTCCGAAGCTAAAAGAGCAGAAGGAATCTCTTTATTAATTGACTTTAAAATTCTTTTTTTATCATCTGTATCAATTATAATAAAATTGTTTTTTCTTTCCAATTCACTCATATGAAATTTTAGAAATAGTAAACCAAATTTATGAAAAGTACAAAGTAAAGGTGGAGTAAATATCTTAGATGAATCAAATAAGGAAAATGCTCGTTCTCTCATCTCAGTTGCTGCTTTATTTGTAAAAGTTAAAGTTAAAATTGAACTTGGATCTATACCAATAGATATTAAAAAAGCAAGTCTTGTTGTGATAGTTTTTGTCTTCCCACTTCCGGCACCAGCTAAAATAAGTAATGGACCATCGATATGTTGAGCAGCAATTTTTTGTGAATCATTTAATGATAATAATAAATTTTCAGACATTTTCTCTCCAATTGTTATTTATTATACCATATATAATATAAATTCATTATTTCTCTTAATTATTCTATATATAAATAAATGTTATTATTCTTTCAATTTATTTATTGGAGATTGTAATGCTCACTGATTTTGCAAAATTAGAAACTTTTTTAACTGTTGTTAGAGAAAAATCTTTTTCGAAAGCTTCTGCTAAGCTAGGAATTTCTCAACCAGCAGTAACACAACAAATGAAATTTATTGAAGATTATTTAGATGTTCAAATTGTTGACAGAAAAAAGAATGGTATAAAATTAACTAAAGAGGGGCAAATACTTCACGGAATTGCTCTTAAAATTGAAAAATGTGTCGCAAATGCTGAAAAAGAACTATTAAAAATAATGAATAAAAATGTAACATTTGTATTTGGTGCTTCTTTTATAATCGGGAATTATATACTTCCTAGATTTTTAAATAATTTAAAAGAAAATATTCATAATGATGTATCTATAAATGTTTCAGTTTCTCATGAAGCTATTCAAGATTTACTCGATAAAAAAATAGATATAGCTTTGGTTGAAAATTACATTCCAAATGAAGAAATCATCTATAGAGAATGGATGGAAGATGAAATTGTAATATTTTCTAATCAAAAACTTCCATTAAAAGCTAAAGCTGAAGATTTATTATCTTATAAATGGGTTTGTAGAAATCCTGAATCAAATACAAGATTATTATTTAAAGAAAATCTTGAAAAAGCAAATTATCCTGACTGTGATACATTTAATGTAACTAGTGAAGTTACATCAGCAACAACAATAGTTCAGACTGTTTTACACTCAGATAAAAATTTAACTCCAACTGTTTCTATTGTTTCAAGAAATGCAATTGAATCACTATTAAAAGCTGGTGCTTTATATGAATCAAGAATTGGTAATCAAAAAATGTTAAGAAAACTTTATATTGCATATAGAAAAGATAAAAAACATGATGCATTTATTGAAAATGTAGTTGACTACCTTTTAAAAATGAAATAGTACCAAAAGGTACTATTTAATAGTTCCATCCCTCTTTTTCTAAAGCTAATCTAATATTTTTCATTTGTTGATGTTTATCTTTACACCATTGTGGTGACAATAAACTACTATCATCTATTCCAGCAGTTATTCTTTGAACTGATATATTTGAAGGCAGATTTATAATAGATTTTACAACTGTATCAATATATAGTTCTTCAGAAATTGGAGTAAATCTTCCTTTTTTAAAATCATTTGTTAAAAGTGTATTTTTCACTACATATAAAGGGTGGAATTTTATAGAATCAACTTCTAACTCTAAAGTTTGTTTAAAAGTTTCAAGCATCATCTCTTGTGTTTCATTTGGCAAACCATAAATCAAATGTCCACAAACTTTCAATCCTCTATCTTTTGTTCTTTTTATCCAATATTTCATATTAGAAACACTATCACCACGATTTATTTTTACAAGTGTTTCATCAAAAAATGACTGAATTCCATACTCAATCCAAATCTCTTTATTTTTAGACTTTTCTACTAAAAAATCTAAAATTTCATCTGTCATACAATCTGTTCTTGTTCCAATACTCAAACCAATAACATTATCAAAACTCAAAGCTTTTTCATATAAAGCTTTTAAAGTATCAAATGGAGCATAAGTATTTGTAAAAGATTGGAAATAAACTATAAATTTTTTTACACCAAATTTATTTTCAAGTCTTTTTTTTGTAGCAAAAAACTGCATTTCTAGCTGTTTTAATTGATTTTCTAAATATGGATTCTCATTAATTTTAGGATTAAGTTTAAATTTTGTTCTTTTTTCTTGTAAATTTGGGCTAAAAGAATCATTTTCACAAAAAGAGCAACCACCACGAGCTACTGTTCCATCAATATTTGGACAAGTAAATCCAGATATTGAAATAGGAATTTTGTAAACTTTTTCACCAAATTTATTTTTTAAGTATCTTCCGATAGTTAATACATTTTTTAATTCACTCATTACGCTTTTACGAAGTAATCTCCATCAAAACTTTCAAGTGCATAATTTCTATCATTTCCGATTGCATTTACTAAATCATCAATCGATAAATATTCTAAACTATCAGCTTCTATATATTTACAAACTTCTTCTTTACTCATATTATTTGAAATTAATTCTTCTTTATTTGGAGTATCAATTCCATAGAAACATGGAAATTTTATTTCTGGGCTAGCAACTCTGAAATGAACTTCTTTAGCCCCTGCTTCTTTTAGTAATTTTACTATTCTTTTTGAAGTTGTTCCTCTTACAATTGAATCATCAATAACAAGTAAAGATTTTCCTTCAATTAAAGATCTCATAGGACTAAGTTTCATTCTTACTTTTAAATCTCTCATCTCTTGAGTTGGCTCAATAAAAGTTCTTCCAACATAGTGATTTCTAATGATTCCATATTTAAAAGGAATTCCACTTTGTGTTGCGTAGCCTAGAGCTGCAGGAACTCCAGAATCTGGAACAGGAACAACCATATCTATTTTGATATTTTTATTTTTATCATTCATAGCTAAAACTTTGCCCATATTTTCTCTAGATGTATATACATTTTTACCATCAATAACAGAATCTGGTCTAGCAAAATATACGTATTCAAAAGCACATGGTCTAAATTCTGGTTCAAATAATTGAATAGATTCTGGCTCACAACCTTCAGCTAAAATAAGCATTTCACCAGGTCTTACATCTCGTATAAACTCAGCACCAACTAAGTCAAAAGCACAAGTTTCACTAGCAACTATATATCCACCACTTTTTAATTTCCCAATAGATAACGGTCTAATTCCGTATCTATCTCTAATAACAAATTGTTTACTTCTACTTTGCACTATAAAACAATATGCACCAATAGTTTTTTCTAATGCTTCTTTAATTCTATCTCTTAATCTATCTTTTGTATTTTTTGCAATTAGATGAATCAAATTTTCAGTATCCATTCCTGTTTGAAAAATTGCACCTTTATCAATTAAATCTTGTCTAACTTCATCTTTATTTATTAAGTTTCCATTATGAACAATTGATATTTCACCAAGTTTATATTTTGCATAAACAGGTTGTGCATCTAAAATAGAATCTCCACCAGCTGTTGAATATCTATTATGCCCAATTGCCATATTTCCTTTTAGATATTTTAGTGCGGCATCAGTAAAAACTTCTGAAACTAAACCTCTATCTTTTTTTGTATAAATTTTTCCATCACATGATGAAGAAATACCTGTTGCTTCTTGACCTCTATGTTGCATCGCAAATAGAGCAACCGAGGCTAATCTCGCTGCATTATCATTCCCAAAAATTCCAACTATTGCACACATATTATTTTCCTTATAGACCTAAAGCATCATTGATTGAATATAGTTTTGCATCTTTTCCTACAATCCATTTTGCAACTTTAATTGCACCTCTAGAAAAAGTATTTCTTGCAGTTGCTGTATGATTTAATTCTAAGAATTCTCCATCATTATATAACCCAACTGTATGTCGTCCTACTATATCTCCACCTCTTAATGCCATAACAGCAATCTCATCTTTAGTTCTAGGTCCAACATTTCCATCTCGTCCTGAAACTCTTACATCATCTAAGTTCAAATCTCTTGCATTTGCAGCATGTTCAGCTAATGTTAAAGCAGTTCCAGAAGGTGCATCAATTTTATGTTTATGATGTTGTTCTACAATTTCAATATCGAAATCTCTTAATGTTTTAGAAGCTAAAGCTACAAGTTTATTTAAAACTGCAACTCCTAAACTCATATTTGTTGCATATAAAATAGGTACCAGTTTACTAGCTTCAACTAATAAATTTTGCTGATGTTTATTTAATCCAGTTGTTGCAATCACTAACGGTTTTTTTGCACCATTTTCAACAACTTCAGTTAAAAGTGCCTCAGTTGCAGAAGGTTTACTAAAATCAATAATTACATCACAAGAATCAAATAAAACTTTTATATCATTTGTAACGACTGTTTCTTGTGGCAAAGTTTTTAATAACTTTCTAGTAACATGAACTACTGATAATTTAGCATCTTTATCATTTTGTAAATCATCAATTAATAGCGAACCAACTCTACCAGTACTTCCTAAAATACCTATTTTAACCATTTAAATTATTCCCTTATCCTAAATACTCAATAATATTAACCGCTGCTGTTGCACCATCACCTGCTGCACAAACAACCTGTTTTGCTGCATCAATTCTGATATCACCTGCTGCATAAAGTCCTGCAACTGATGTTCTCATTTTTAAATCAACCACAACTTCACCACTTTCTCTCACATCACATAAAAAAGAACCATCTGCTTGTTTTAAAGGCGCATTTAAAACATCTCTTCCTACAAAAATAAATACACCTGGAGTTGGTAAATCTCTGATTTCACCAGTTTTATTACATTTTACTTTTAATCCTGTAACTCCACTTGCATCACCAAATACTTCTTCAACGCTAACATTTGTAACTTCTTCAATATTTTCTGTGTGTTTCATGTGTTCAACTGTACTAGGCGCTGCTCTATAAGTATCTCTTCTATGAACTAAATATACTTTTTTACATAATTTTGCTAAATATATAGCTTCCTCAATAGCAGAGTCTCCACCACCAACAACAGCTACTTCTTTTCCTTTGTAGAAAAATCCATCACAAGTTGCACAAGTAGAAATCCCTTTTCCAAAGAATTCATCTTCGCCTTTAAATCCTGCACGTCTTGGAACAGAACCAGTTGCCATTAAAACTGATTTTGCTTCATACTCTTTTTTATCTGATGTTACTATTTTAAAAATATCACCATTTTTTGAAACATTTTCAACTTGAGCCATTTCATGTTTAAGTCCAAATCTTTGACACTGTTCTGGCCATTTCATCATTAAATCCATTCCAGAAACAATTTCAATTTGTCCAGGATAATTTTCAATTTCAGAAGAACTTGTTATTTGTCCTCCAGGCATTCCCATTTCAAACATAGTAACATTTTTTAAACCACCTCTAGTAGCATACAATCCAGCAGTTAAACCAGCTGGTCCTCCACCTATAATTGCTAAATCTAACATATTGAAATCCTTAATTTAATTTTAATTCATCTCATATATTTATAAAAATATTATGATACTAAAATATTTGTAAGTTATAGATTATATAAAACAAATATTATGGAAAAATTTTATCATTTAATAATTTATATCTATCTTAAATACTAAATATTTTAAATAAAAAAAGGAAGATGTAAAAACATCTTCCTTCTAAATTTTAATCTTTTATTTAATTATAAAAGAGAATTAATTTTATCAGTAAATGCTTGTTTTGAAGAAGCACCAACTGTTTGGTCTACAACTTTACCATCTTTGATATAGATAACAGTAGGAATTGATCTAATACCAAATTTTACAGCTAAATCTTGTTCTTCATCTGTATTTACTTTGCAAATATTTGCTTTTCCTTCAAAATCGCTTGCTAATTCTTCAATAACAGGAGCAATCATTCTACAAGGTCCACACCAAGGAGCCCAGAAATCTACCATAGATACACCTTTGCTTGTTACTTCATCAAAATTTGAAGCTGTTAATTCAATATATTTTCCCATATTTTATCCTTTTATTAAATTTTATTTATCATTTATTTTATTTCATAGTTTTTTAAAACGTGAAAAATTATAACTTTTAAAAACTTAAATCTAGTTTTATATTTTATAAACTTCTACTAATCAAGGCTAAATAAACTTTTGGATAAAATAAAGAAATTTTATATAAATAACGGATAATTTAATGGATATTAGAAAAGAATATTTAGAGTTTTTTAGAAGCAAAGGACATGAAATTGTTTCATCTATGCCTTTAATTCCTGATGACCCTACATTAATGTTTACAAATGCTGGTATGGTACAATTTAAAGATATATTTACTGGAGTTGTTCCAAGACCTGAAAATCCAAGAGCTACATCATGCCAATTATGTGTAAGAGCTGGTGGAAAACATAATGACCTTGAAAATGTGGGTTACACTGCACGTCATCACACTTTATTTGAGATGTTAGGGAACTTCTCTTTTGGAGATTATTTTAAAGAAGATGCTATTGCTTATGCGTGGGAATTTGTTACAGTTAATTTAGCACTTCCTATAGACAAATTATGGGTTACAGTTCATAACAATGATGATGAAGCTTTTGATATTTGGTCAAAGTACATAAATCCGTCAAGAATTATGAGGTTTGGAGATAAAGATAATTTTTGGTCAATGGGAGATACAGGTGCTTGTGGACCTTGTAGTGAAATTTTTTATGACCAAGGAGAAGAAAACTTCAATGGTAAAGAAGATTATATGGGAGGAGATGGAGATAGATTTTTAGAAATCTGGAACTTAGTATTTATGCAATACGAAAGAACAGCTGATGGAAAACTAAATCCTCTTCCAAAACCATCTATCGACACAGGAATGGGTCTTGAAAGAGTAATTGCAATTAAAGAAGGTGTATTTAATAACTTTGATTCGTCTAATTTCAAACCAATAATTAAAAAAATCGAAGAAATTTCTTCTAAAAATGCAACTTCAGAAAATATTGGTTCATATAGAGTAATTGCTGACCATTTAAGAGCTTGTTCTTTTATGCTTTCACAAGGAATATTATTTGGAAATGAAGGAAGACCTTACGTTTTAAGAAGAATATTAAGACGTGCAGTTAGACATGGTTATTTAATAGGATTTAGAAAACCATTTATGGCGAAACTTCTTGACACTTTAATAGAAATAATGGGTGGACACTATACAGAACTTGTTGAAAATAAAAATTTCATTGAAGAACAATTAACTTTAGAAGAAGATAGATTCTTTAAAACTATTGATTTAGGGATGTCTTTATTTAATGAAGAACTAGAAAAAACAAAAGATATTTTTTCTGGTGTTACTGCATTTAAATTATATGACACTTATGGTTTCCCTTTAGACTTAACAGAAGATATGTTAAGAGATAGAGATTTAAAAGTTGATTTAGCTAAATTTGATGAATTAATGAATAACCAAAAAGCTATGGCAAAAGCAGCTTGGAAAGGAAGTGGTGATACTTCAAACGAAGGTGATTTTAAACAATTATTAGAAAAATTCGGTTCAAATGAATTTGTTGGATATAACAATACAACTTACAAATCAAAAATTATTGCTCTTTTAGATGAACATTTTAAAGAAGTGAAAATTTTAGAAAAAGATTCAACTGGATGGGTAATGTTAGATAAAACTCCATTTTATGCTACAAGTGGTGGACAAAATGGAGATATTGGAGCTTTAGAAGATAATAAACATATTGCTATTGTTGAAGAAACTACAAAATTTCATGGACTAAATCTTTCAAAAGTAAAAGTTGTTAATTCATCTTTAAAACAAGGTGAGAGTGTTGATGCCATCGTTGTAAATAGAAATGAAGTTGCAAAACACCATAGTGCTACACATCTACTTCAAAGTGCTCTAAAAATAGTTTTAGGAGATACTGTTTCTCAAGCTGGTTCTTTAAATGATGCTTCAAGACTAAGATTTGACTTTACTTATCCAAAAGCTATGACAAAAGAACAAATTGATGAAGTTGAAGACTTAGTTAACTCTATGATAGCAAGAGGAATTTCAGGAAATGTTGAAGAACTTCCTATTGAACAAGCAAAGAAAAAAGGTGCTATTGCTATGTTTGGTGAAAAATATGGTGATGTTGTAAGAGTTGTAAGTTTTGAAGATGTTTCTGTTGAATTTTGTGGTGGAACTCACGTAAGAAATACAGCTGATATTGGAAGTTTTTATATAGTAAAAGAATCAGGTGTTAGTGCGGGAGTAAGAAGAATAGAAGCTGTTTGTGGAACTGCTGCAATAAAATATACTAAAGATATAATTTCAAAAATGAATGAAATTCAAGCAGAAGTTAAAAACAGTGATGTAATTTTAGGTATAAAAAAACTAAAAGAGCAAATCAAAGATTTGAAAAAAGAGATAGAAACTTCTCAAAGTAAAACTTCTTCTCCTATTGAAGAAACTATTATAAATGATACAAAAGTTATAGTTTCAGTAGTAGAAAATGGTGATTTAAAGAAAATTGTTGATGATACAAAAAATGCAAACGAAAAAGTTGCAATTTTCTTATTACAAGCAAAAGATGATAAAGTTTTGATTGTAGCTGGAAGTAAAAATACAAACATCAAAGCTGGTGATTGGATAAAAAATATTGCTCCAATCGTTGGTGGAGGTGGAGGTGGAAGACCTGACTTTGCACAAGCAGGTGGAAAAGATACTTCTAAAATCGAAGAAGCTAAAACTAAAGCTTTAGACTACGCAAAAGAAAACTTATAATTTTAAGAGATAGTATTAAACTATCTCTTAATCATTTAAATAATACTCAACTGTTGATACAATTCTAATATTTTTTATGTGTTCGCTATTTTTATCTCTACTAGTTATTTCAAATTGTCCTTGAGTTGCTTTTTTGATTTTACCTAATTTACTATTTGAATCTTGAGCAAATTTTTGTGCAACTTCTCTAGCATTTGCCGTTGCTTCTTCAATCATAGCTGGTTTTATTTCATTTAATTTTGTATATAGATACTCTATTTTTGAATCCCAATCATCTACTCTGAATAAAATTCCATTTTGTGATAATTCAAATAGTTTTCCACTTACATCTCTTATTTTTTCAATATCTTGAGAATATATATTTATAGTTCTATTTGCTAAATATCTCAAAGTATAGTCTCTTTCTGTAAATTCATTTGCATTTTTATCTATGATTGATGGAGAATTAACTGTAATATCTTCTTTTTTTACTCCATATTTATTTAAAAACTCTAAAACTTTATTTGTATCACTTTCAACTTTTTTTGATAATTCATCTAAAGTTGATGCTGTTGCAGAAAATTTTATAGGCCATAATACAATATTTGCTTGTACCTCTTTTTCTGACAAACCTTTTACAATAACTGTTCTTTCTAACTCTTTTGATTTTAAAAAACTACTCGAAATAAAATATCCCAAAGTTCCTAAACCAATAAAAATAAAAAAACCTAAAACAAAAGATGATTTTAAACTTAACTTTTCCATTGAAATTCCTTTCTATTTTATAGATTATATCAAAACAATTTTTTATTGATAAAAACAACTATTTCTACTACGACTAAAATAAGCGCAAATAGATATATCATAAAATCCCAACCAAAGTTTTTATAAATAATTGTAGGTAAAAAAGAACCCATTGCTCCACCTAAATAGTAAAAAGTTAAATACATTCCAGATGTTAAAGATTTTTGAGAAGATTTCATAGAATTCGCAAGTTGTGTACTTACAGTATGAGCTGTAAACATTCCAATACAAAATAAAAATAGAAGTAAAAATAAATATATAATGTCATTATTTGTTAGAAATATTGTTACAAATATAAAAAAACCACATGCAACTAAAATAGTATTTATTTCATTTTTAAAAAATTTTATAATCTTTTTTGAAGTTAAAGATACCAAAATACCCATTCCATAACCTAAATATAACAATGATATTTGAAATTCTGAAAAATGTTCAGAGATGTCTTTTACTCTAAATGGTAATACATTTAAAACACCAGCAAAAACAAAAAAAATACAAAACATTACGAAATAAATTATAACAAACCTTTTATCTTGTAAAATATTTATTACATCATTTATCTTTGGTTTTATAATAGTTGCATCACCATTGTAGTCCAACTTTTTTATCAAAGTAATAGATACTAAAATTGCTAAAGAAAGAGAATAAAATACATATTCATAAGAAAATGTTGTAGCAATAAATCCAGAAAATATTCTTCCAACAAGTCCACCAAAAACAGTTGCTGCAACATATATTGACATATTAAATTTTACATTTTCTTTATCAATATTTGCCAAAATACTCATCAAAGAAGTTAAAATAGCAGGTACAACTAAAGCTTCACAAACTCTAAAAAATAAAAACATTTCATAATTTGTAGATAATCCCAAACAAATATTTGTTATCAGTAAAATAAAAGAAGCATTTATCAACATCTTTTTTGCACACATTTTTTCTAAAGTGTATCCATAAATAATAGGAGAAATTGCCATAAAAAGTAAAATAACTGCTGTAAACCAAGAAGCTTGAATAACTGTAATATTAAACTCTTTTGCCAAAAGTGGTTGCAATGGTTGTGTTGCATACATAACTGACATTACAACAATAAGGCAATAAATAATAATTAAAAGATTAATTCGCAAAAGATTCTCTCTCTTTTGAGAAATATGAATTTATAAAATTCATTCTTACTAAACTATTTGAATAATTTGTATCCAATCTTGGTTTTTCTAAATAAATATTTGTGTAGTTGCTGTCATATTTTTTTATTAGATTTGTTGTATAAAATCCTTTATAATCTATTATAAAAATATCTTCAAAAACTTTATATTGATTTACGATATTTACATAATACATATCATCAACCAAATAAGTATTTACTTCTATATTAGAAAAATCTAATCTTTCAACTAATTTATATGATTTAGCTTTTATAGTATCCATAAAAAGAGATACAAAATAACCTCTTGCTAAGCCATTCCATTTGCAATCACTATTTAAATTTATATGTTCAACAAAAAGTTTTCCATATTTTATATCATCAATTTGTGAAATATATGAAAAATTTGTACAACTATCAAATGTTGATATCTCTTTTTGATTTGAAAATCTTTCTTCAATAATTGAAGGTGTTGTTTTTGGAATACAACCAGAAAGAATAAAAATTGTTGCTAAAAGAAATATATTTTTAAGCATTTTTGCTCCTTAAAATAAGTTTTTATTGTACTCTTAAAAATATTAATTGTAAACTATTTGAGAAGAAAATATAGGAAATACAATGACTTATGAAGAGTGGTTTTTAAATCAAGGAAAAGAACATCAAAAAATTATAACAAAACTGAAAGATTATAATATTGATGAAATAATAGATTATTTTAAATTTGAAAATATGGTGATTAATGAACCAAATTTTTGTCTTCTTTATAAAGAAAATAAAAAATGTCACAATATAGAAAATTTAAATTGCTATTTATGTGCTTGTCCACATTTTAGATTTAATGACAAAGGCTTAAAAAAGCAAGACAATAAAATATTATATTCATATTGTAGTATTGATTCAAAAAATGGTTCAAAATTTGAATCTGAGAATTTTATACACCATGATTGTTCTAATTGTACTATTCCACATAAAGAAAAATATATCAAAAAACATTTTAATAAAAATTGGTTTGAGATTATGAAAGAGTGCAAAATTTAATTATTTTGCCATCTTTATAATAAAATAGTTTTTTCCATCTTCATATTTATATTCTAACTTATATTTATGCAAATTTACAATAGTTTTTACAATATAAAGCCCCAATCCAAAACCTTCACTTCTTTTCTCTTCTTGACAAAAAGCTTCAGTATAGTGTGATAAATCATTTTTTAAAGGTTTACCTAAAGAGATAATTTCTATAAAATTTTTATTTGCATTTATTGTTGCTTTTTTATCTAACGAAAATTTGATAGCATTGTCAATTAGATTTTTTAAAACTATTGACATCATGTAAGTATCAACTTCAAAGTCAAAATCATCTACATTTGCATCAATATTTTGAGGATTTATCATCATAATTTCTAGAGTTTTTTTATAAATATTTGAGAATTTTGTTTTCTCTTTATATATCATGGTATTTTGAGAAGTCAACTTTTCAACTGTTGCAAGTTCTTTGATAATATCGTCCATTCTTTTAAAAGCTCTTTGAAGATTTTCTCTTGTTTTATCATCTTCTAAAGTTTCTGCAATAAACATCGCTTTTGTGATAGGAGTTTTTAGCTCATGCATCATATTTCTCATAAATAAATCTTTTGATTTTGACTGATTATTTATAATATTTATTGCTTCATTAAAATTTCTTGCTATTGTTCCTACCTCATCAGTACTTGTGTAATTTAATTTTATATCTTTATTTCCTTGCGAAAATTCAATAATTTGTTTATTTAACATCTTTAATGGTTTTAACTTTTTCATTAATATTTCATATAAAATTAAAAAAGTAAAAATAGAAACTATAAATCCTAAAACAATAAATGCCATATTATAACGATGATTTGCAGAATCTTTTAGCATAACATTATAACCATACTGTTGTACATAAATATAATAAATATCATCATATTTATAAACTCTATAAGTTCCTAAATAATTTTGAGTTATAGTTAATTCTTGAGCATTTTTTATAATCTCAAGCTTTTCATCTTTATCTTCAATGGGAGAAACTTGAAATTTTTTGTATAAAGATAAAAGTACTTCAACCGTTGGATTATTTTGAAATGTTATTAAAATATTTTCAGCAATTAACTCATATCTATTTTGTAAAGTTAATTCATGTTTTTGTTTATCATAATTCACAAATATTGTAAAAGTTACAAATATAGATAAAAAAGCTAACGCAAATATTATATTTACAAAAGTAGAAATAGAGATATTTTTTATCATATAAGTTGATATCCAATACCTCTTACTGATTTTATATAAGTATTACTATCATCAATTTTTGCTAGTTTTGTTCTAATTCTTGAGATAATTACATCAATATTTTTTAAAGATGAATCATCTTCTATATTATCACTTGCATATATAAAATCTTCTCTTGCTACAACTCCATGATTTCTTTGAATTAAAAGTTTTAAAATATCATACTCCGCTAAAGTAAGTGTTAAATGAACACCTTTAAAAAGTATCTGCATATCTGCTTCTCTTATTTCAAATAAAGAACTTTGTTCAGCTTTTTTAGGTTCAGTTTTTAAATCAACTCTTTTTAAAATTGTTTTTATTCTAGCTTGAAGTTCTCTTGGATTATATGGTTTTGGAAGATAATCATCTGCTCCTCTTTCTAATCCCATAACTTTATCTAAAATATCATCTCGTGCAGAACTGATAATAATTGGAATATTTGATTTTTCTCTAATTTTTGGAATCAACTCTAATCCGTCAATTTCAGGAAGTGTTAAATCTAAAATTATCAACTGATAATCTTTATGAACATTGAGCATTGATAGTCCGTTATATGGACTATCTGTATTTGTAATTTCTATATCAAACGATTTTAAATAATCTGTAATGATTTGAGCTAATTCTAAATCATCTTCTATCATGAGTACTTTAATAATGGGAAATCCTTTTTATTGAATTATAAATAAAATCGTTTGACCATATCTATTTACATAAACTCTTTTATTTTTATTTTCATATTTTTTTATTGCATTCTCTAAATTTGCAAAATTTTTAATCTCTACATCTTCAATTTGAATAATAACATCTCCAGCTTCAAAACCAGCTTTTTCAGCTTTTGATTTTGGCTCAACATCTGAAATTAATATACCAATTGTATCAGATGATAGTCTATATTGCTTTTGAGTAACAGTGTCAATAGCACTAAGCTTTAATCCACCTAAGAAAAGATTACTTTCTGCTGTTGGAGTTTGTCCTAAATTAGTTGCTCTATCTTCTAAAACAATATTCAAAGTTATATCTTTACCATCTCTTTCAACATCTAATTTAACTTTTTCTTTTGGTTTAAATGATGCAATGCTATTTTGTAAACTTGTTCTATCTTTTACAACTTTACCATTTATTGCATATACTAAATCCCCTCTTTTTAATCCATATTTAGAAGCTGGTGTGTCATTTGATACGTCTAAAACTAAAGCACCCTCTTTTCTTTTATAAACTTTTTGTGTTTCTTTATCTAAATCAGCTATTACAACCCCTAAATATCCTCTTACAACTTTTCCATCAGTTACAAGTTTTTCAACTACATCTTTTACCATATCAACTGGAATTGCAAATCCTATACCATTATTTCCTCCACTTTTAGAAATAATTGCAGTGTTAATACCTATTAATGCGCCACGACTATCTACTAATGCACCACCAGAGTTTCCTGGATTTATAGAAGCATCTGTTTGAATATAGTTTTCATATTTATTTATTCCAACTTTATTTTTATTTAAAGCTGAAACAATTCCTTGAGTAACTGTACTTCCAACACCAAATGGATTTCCAATTGCAAAAATCAAATCTCCAACCATTACACTGTTTGAGTGTGCAAATTTAATTGGAGTTAAATCAGTTTTTACATCTATTTTAATTACTGCAATATCACTATCTGCATCTTTTCCAATTAATTTTGCATTATATTCAGTTGTATCATCACCAATAGTTACAGTAATCTCTTCAGCATTTTCAATAACATGGTTATTTGTAACAATATATCCATTCTTTGAAACGATTACTCCTGATCCTAATGATCTTTGTACTCTATTTTGTTTAAGTTGATTTCCAAACTGGTCTCCAAAAAATCTTTTAAAAAATGGATCATTAAACATTTGCAATGGTAAGCTATCAACATCAGTATCGACACTTTTTTTTGCAGATATATTTACTATAGAATGAACAGAATCTTTTATACTATTATTAAATGATAAAATTTCATTTGTTGAATTTGGGCTAATTCTTTGTGGATCTTTTTCCATCATCTCTAACTCTATTGTTTTTGCAAAGAGTTGAGTTGCTATTAACGTAGAAATAAGTAAAAGTTTTTTCTTCACTTTTATATCCTTTTTAATTAAATTATTATGATATGTTAAAGCAAAAAAGTAAACTATTTTTCAATAAATAGTTAATAAATTATTAATTTAAATAGGCAAAATAGCCTATTTAAACTATAAATCAGTTTTTAAAACTGCTCCGCTACTTGCATTTGTTACAAGAGCTCTATATTGTCCTAACCAAGAAGAGTTAAGAGGTTTTTTAAGAGGTTTAAATTCCGCTTTTCTTTTCGCAATTTCTTCATCACTTAAGTTTACAGACAAAATATATTGGTCAACATCGATATGAATTTCATCACCATCTTTTAATAATCCAATCATTCCTCCTTCTGCTGCTTCAGGACTTACGTGACCAATTGAAGCACCTCTAGTTGCACCACTAAATCTTCCATCAGTAATAAGTGCAACAGAACTTCCTAATCCCATTCCCATAATTAGACTTGTAGGTGCAAGCATCTCTTGCATCCCTGGACCTCCTTTTGGTCCTTCATATCTAATAACTACAACATTTCCAGCTTTAACTTTTCCAGAAACAATTCCTTTGATAGCTTCTGGTTGCCCATCAAAACAAACAGCAGTTCCTGTAAATACTCTTGAACCAGTAATTCCAGCAGTTTTAATAACAGCACCTTGTTCAGCTAAGTTACCATAAAGAATTGCTAATCCACCAACTTGAGAATAAGGATTATCAATAGTATGAATGATATTTGTATCTAATATCACCGCATCTTTGATTTTTTCTAATAAAGTTTCACCAGAGATTGTAAGGTTATTTAATAAAATATCATCACCTCTTTTTGTCATCTCTTTCATAACAGCATTAACTCCACCAGCTTTGTTGATATCTTCCATGTGAACAGTCGATAAAGATGGAGAAATTTTTGCAATATGAGAAACTCTTTTAGAAATTTTATTAATATCTTCAAGATTAAAATTAACATTTGCTTCTTTTGCAATTGCTAACATATGTAAAACTGTATTCGAACTTCCACCCATTGCCATATCAACAGCAAAAGCATTTTTAACTGCATTTTCATTTAAAATATTTTTTAATTTATATTTTTCCCTTGATGCTTTATCAAGTGCAATTTCACAAATTCTTCTAGCTGCTTTTCTATACAACTCTTCTCTTTGTGGCGTTAAAGCTAAAATTGTTCCATTTCCAGGAAGTGCAATACCCATAGCTTCCATAAGTGTATTCATAGAGTTTGCAGTGAACATTCCTGAACATGAACCACCACTTGGACAGGCATTACATTCGATGTCTTTTAATTCTTCATCACTCATTTGTCCAGCTTCATGTTTTCCAACAGCTTCAAATGCAGTAGCTAAATCAATAGGAGTTCCATCTTTAGTGTAACCTTTTTCCATAGGTCCTCCACTAACAAAGATTGTTGGAACATTTACTCTTAAAGCACCCATAATCATACCTGGTACAATTTTATCACAGTTTGGAATAGCAATCATTGCATCTAGTTTATGTGCATTCATAACTGTTTCAATAGAGTTTGCTATTAACTCTCTTGATGGTAAAGAAAATAACATTCCATCATGTCCCATCGCAATTCCATCATCAACTCCAATAGTATTAAATTCAAATGGTACACAACCATTAGCTTTTATTTCTTCTTTTATAATAGCAGATACTTTATCTAAGAAAAAATGTCCTGGAATTAACTCAATAAATGAGTTTGCAACTCCAATGAATGGTTTATCGAAATCTTCATCTTTTAATCCAGTAGCTCTTAATAATGATCTGTGAGGTGTTCTATCAAACCCTTTTTTTACTTCATCACTTCTCAATTTATAATCCTTTTGATTTTCATTAAATAATATAGCTAGATTATACATTTATTGCTTTTTGTTTTTTATTAAAAAATCAAGCTATTTTATAAATTCTAAAATTTCTAAAAAATACTCTTGACAAAAAATAAAAAAATGTATATACTTCCAGTCCATTTTGAGTTTAACGACTTGAAAATGACTTACCAAATGCGAGTGTGGCGGAATAGGTAGACGCGCGGGACTTAAAATCCCGTTCCGGTTTCGGAGTGTGAGTTCGATTCTCACCATTCGCACCATTGATGTGTAGAGAGTTGACAGAGTTGGTCGATTGTACCGGTTTTGAAAACCGGCGAGGTTCACGCCTCCGAGGGTTCGAATCCCTTGCTCTCTGCCATACACATCTCCTCAAAATCATCTAACTTCTTATTTTATTTGATTTTTTATTATGGAGCTATAGCAAAGCTGGTAATGCCTCGGATTGCAAATCCGACATGCGTTGGTTCGAGTCCGACTAGCTCCTCCACTTTTAAATTTAAGCCTTTTTTATAAATATTTTTCAATTCAATTTCATAGCAAAATATCAAAATTATATTAAAATTGTCCTATTTTCAATTTTTACTAAAAATATTCAAATTTATTCACAATTTATTAACAATTTTTTGGTACTATTCCACTTGTTTTTAACAAATATATTTAAAAGGACGCTAAGATGAAAAAAGTATTATTAGGGACAGCTGTATTAATGGCTTTATTAACAGGTTGTACAGAAGAAAAAAAACCTGCAGCAACTACTGAAACAAAAACTGAAACTCCTGCTGCTGAAGTTAAAGAAGCACCAGTTGCTGAAGTAAAAAATGAAACTCCAGCTACTGAAGTTAAAGAAGCTACTGCTACTGAAGAAAAAGCACAAACAGAAGAAGCTACTCCAGCTACTGAAGAAAAAGCTGCTGAAACTACAACTGAAAATAAATAATTATATTTATAAATCCGTAAAATTTTACGGATTTATAAAAAGACTCCATTTATAATAAAATATCTAATCACATAAAAAGAATTCAAAAATACAAATAAGGTATTAAAAATAATTGAATATCTATAAATAAAATCAAAATCTTTTTTCAAAATTAATTTTAAAACAAAACTTGCTACTCCAAAAAATGTTCCTAAAAATAAACTTCCCCAAATAAAATAACCTACAAAAAAGTACTCTTTTTGAAGCATACAAAATGGGCATTGATGAGTTGGTAGTTGATAAATATATGTTGAAAAAAAGTAAGTAGTTGCATAATATGCAATATATAAAAATAAAAAATTTGTAAGCAAATTTAAAAATGCTTTTTTTTGAAGATTTAGAAAAATTATCAACAAATATATCATATAAAAAAGCATTAAAAAAGTATTTATTGATAAATCAAATGGTATTTTACTTCCGATACCATTTACTCCAAAAATCACTGAACAACATAAAACTGGCTCTTTTGTAGGAATATTTGATAAAAACAAAAAATCTAAAATTAGTTCAAGAATAGAGAAAATAAAAATAAAAATATATAAAAAATATTTTTTCTTTGTATATGGATAAGTTTTTTCTTTTATATCAAAAGAGTTGATGATAAGCCAAATTCCTATAAAAAATAAAATTACAATTTTCAAAAATAAATTTATCTGTCCATATTTATTTGCTCCAACAATTCCAGCAGCACACATAGCGCCAGGAACAACATTTGACAAATTGTCTAAGGTATAAGCAAAATAAGGAAATAAAAATATTTTTACAATAAGTGTAAATGTTATGATTAAAATGACTAAATATGAAGTTTTTTCTAGCTTGTATTGTTTATTTGAAGTTTTACTAAAATCCCAATTTTTTATAATAAAAAACGAAAAATAAAAAGCTACAAATAAAAGAATAAAAAGAGTTAGTTGTACAAATAAAAAAATGATTATCTCATTTGATAAAAATATACTATTCACAAATTTGTCCATTTTTTATAAGAATTTCAGAATCTACAAAATCAAGATTATCAAAAATTGGGTCATGAGTTGCAATAATAATTGTTTTTTTTAGTTCTTTTAACTCTTTTAAAATCTCTATAAAATTTTTAGAGTTTTCATAATCTAAGTTTGCAGTTGGTTCATCACAAAGTATTATTTCACAATTATTTACTAAAGCTCTTGCAATTGCACATCTTTGTTTTTCTCCACCTGAAAGATTTGAGACTAATTCATCTTTTTTATGTAAAATATTTGCAAGTTTTAAAGTGTTTATTACTTTTTCATCTATTTGTTTTTGAGAAAATCCAAGAGGAATTAAAGGAAGACTAATATTATCTTTAACGCTTAACTCATTAAAAAGGTTAAATGATTGAAAAATAAATCCAATTTTTCTTGCTCTAAAATTCGAAGCATGAAAATCAGGAAGTTTTGCAATACTTTCATTTTCTACGACAATTTCACCACTAGATGGTTTTTGTAAAGTTGCAATAAGAGATAATAAAGTTGATTTTCCACTCCCACTAACTCCTTTTAAAACAACACAAGATGATTTTTTTATATTTAAATTTATATCTTTTAAAGCATAAAATTCTTTATTTGTATTTTCATAGAAGACTTTATTTAAGTTTTTGATTTTTATCATTTCATACTCTTTGTAGCATCAATTACTGCTATTTTCCAAACAGGAATTAAAACTGCACTTAAAAATGGAACCATAAAAAATAAAAATAATGTAATAAGATTTGAAATTCTTATATTTTCATTTAAAATAAAATCATTTTTGATATTTGAAAAACCTATAAAAATATTTTTTAATACTGGTGCTTGTAAAATAAATACAAAAATATAAGCAAAAATTACTCCTATAATAAATGCCATAAAAGCAACTATGAAATTTTCTATAATTTTAAGTTTTATAATATCTTTTATACTCCAACCAACTGCTTTTAAAATACCTATTTCTCTTTTATCATTTGAACTAATCATTGAATATCTTTGATATAAAACTAAAATAAATGTAAATATTACAACTATAAATAAAATCAAAAAAATTCCGCCTTTATAATTAAACATATTTTCATACTCTTTTTTTAGTTCATCTTTTTGTAAAATTCTTATGTTTGACTCTTTTAAAAGAATCTGTTCTTTTACATTTTGTCTTTCAAGTGGATTTGGAACATCTAAAACTATGTCTGTTGCAAAATCTGGTTTAATATCTAAAATCCTTTTTGCGATATTTATATCCATAATTATCAGATCATTTGCTATTAAATTTGCTTCTTTTGGTAAATCTTTAAAAATTTTGATATTTTTTGAATTTTCATTTTCAAGTTTAAAATCATAAGAATCAAAATAAGCATATTTATCCAATACTTTTTTAATACCATTTCCAATAATCATAGAATCTTTTTCTAAAAACTTTGAAATATTTAAAAAGTTTAAAAGTTCTTTTAAATCTTGATTTGTAGTTTCTTCAAAAAAATCAATTCCAATAATAGTAAAGTAGATATTTTCTGGCATAAAATAATATTGTCCATAAACTCTTTGAGTTACTTTTGAAACTCCATTTATTTCATAAAATTTATCTATTAAAGAGATATCAATATCTTTTATTTTATTAGCTATAGTTTTTTGTACTATAAAATCACTTTGGTTTTCTAAAGCTTCAGAAATCTCTTGTTGTAAACTATTTTTGATGAATAAAATTGATGAAGTTAAAAACACAATAAAAATTGATATTAAAAAAATAGCAAAATGTTTTGATTTGTGTTTTACTAAAAGCAAAAAAATGAAATTGAAAAAAACACTATTTTTCATATACAAAATCCAAATAACTTATTTGTAATGGAACCAAAACTAAATTCGAATTATTATTTTGATTTTCTTTAAATCTTGATTCAAAAATACTATTTGAATATGCCAAATTAGAATTTTTAGTAATCTTTGTAATGATTGATGAATAACTAGTTTTATTATTTAAAAAAATACAATAAATAAAAATTGATAAAAAAGTTAAAATAAATAATATAAAAATTTTTGATAAAGCCGAAATAGTTAACTCCTTTGTCGAAAAATTATTGTACCAACTTTAAGTTAAGCAAGCGTTAAATTCAAAGAAATCCTATAATATTTACCTTTTATATTACTTTAACCATTTATATATATTAAAAAAGATATAATCGCGCAAATTTAAGGAGAGAATATGGCAAATAAAACGCAGATTGACGAGTTAAGAGCTATTTTACTTGAAAGAAAAGAGAATATTTTGTCTCATGTTAATAGCAGTAGAGAAAATATTGACCAATTAAAAGAGCAAGACATAAATGACGATTTAGATTATGCTGAACTTGTAAGTGATTCATTTATTGAAGGTATGATTACAAATCACCAATTGGATGAATTAAAACAAATTGAAGATGCTTTAAAGAAAATTACTCTCGGAACTTACGGAATTTGTGATATGTGCGGAATAAATATTCCTTTAGGTAGATTAAAAGCAAAACCTTTTGCTAAGTTTTGTACAGAGTGTAGAACTGTTTACGAACAAGAAAACCTAAAAAGAGCAAAAAGTTGATAAAAAGATTTTATCCATCAAATGATAAAACTCTAAACTTTAAATTTATTCAGAATGAAGAGGATTTTATAGTTGAAGAACAGCCAATAAAATTCTCTTTATCTGGTAACTTCTTAGTCTTAAAAATAAAAAAAACAAACTGTGATACTTGGGAACTTATAGATAGGATTGCAAAATTTTTAAATGTGTATTCAAATGAAATTGGTTATGCAGGATTAAAAGATAAAAGAGCAACTACTACTCAATATATAACTATTCCTAAAAAATACTCAAAAGAGATAAAAAATTTCAGAAGTAAAAAAATAGAGATTTTAGAAATTTTTTTACATAATGAAAAACTAAATATTGGTGATTTAGAAGGAAATAGATTTAAAATAAATCTTTATGATGTTGAAATTTCTGATATTAATCATATTCAAAAAATTATCAAAATAATATCTAAAAATGGAATGCCAAACTATTTTGGTTATCAAAGATTTGGAAAAGAAGTTGTAGATAATATTGAAAAAGCAAAAAATGTTGTTTATGGTAAAGAGATAATAAAAGATAAAAAATTATCTAAGATGTTAGTTTCTGCTTACCAAAGTAGTTTTTTTAATGCTTGGTTAGTTGAAAGATTAACACTATCTAAAGATGAATTTAAACTTTTAGATGGAGATGTTTTTTTAGATTTAGAAAAAAATAAATTTTTCACTCCAAAAACAATTACTGAAAAAATCATTAAAGATTTTAAAGATGAAAAAATCATTCCAACAGGATTACTTCCAGGAAGAAATGTATTTAAAGCAATGAGCGAAGCTTCAAAAATCGAATCAAAATATGATGATTCATATATTCAAGAAAAAGGATATAGAAGAGAAGCAATTGTTTTCCCAAAAAATATTTCATGTAAATATGATGCTTCAAAAAAAGTTTGTAGTTTAGATTTTATTTTACAAAAAGGCTCTTATGCGACTGTTTTTGTGGAGTTTTTAGCGAATAGAAATTTTTCTTAAGAAGTTTCTATAAGCCTAAAAAGGCTTATAGTTATGGTAAAGTTATATAATCAGACCCAAAATAAATTTTATTTCCAATAGCAATCATTCTTTCTTCATTATCAAAACTAAAATCATATATCACGTCTTTATCAAAGTTTTCATCTATATTAATCAAATAACCTTGAGATTCAACCGCATATAAAGAGTCAGAGAATGCTAAAGCATGAATTTTTGCATATTTATACTTTTTCTTTGCTACTTCATCTAAAGTTGGATTTAATTTAATAATTTGACCATCAATTGTTGCTATATAAACATCATTATTATTAACAATAATATCTCTTAAGTCATACTCTTTTGAAATAACATCTCTTGGAGAAATTGATACAACTCTATTTGGGCTAGCAACTATTAAAGTTTGATTACTTTCAATTACTCCTAAATAAATGATATTATTAAATTGACTATCTGGATCAACTGAAATATTTCTAACAGCTTCATTATTTACAGAAGATACAATAATAACTCTACCATTTAAGCTAGGAAATAAAATTAAATTCCCCATAAAAAGTGGATTTGCAATTCTTGTATCATTTGCTAATGAAATTGGTAAATACTCTTTAAATAGAGTTTTATTTGTATTTATATCTATTAATTCCATTGAGTTATCAGAATAAATAAGTGCTAATTTTTCATTTCTTAAACTTGCAGCTACAACAACTTCATTTACTTTCTTTTCTTGATTTCCAATTAAAATTTTATCAATGTAATTTGTGGCAATAACTCTTCCATCTTCAGTTAAATTTAAAAATTCAAAACCTTCAGGAAGTTCATTTTGCGAGATTCCATTTTTTGTAATGAATTTGTTATCTTCTAAAGTAGCACCTATTTTGTTAATTGCTTTTATAGTTGCAGGAATAGATTTTTCATTTAATTCTATATTACTACTTGTATCTTCTGGCTCAAAATATTTTTTACCTGAACAAGCTGTAAATAAAAAAACTGACAGTAATGAAACTAAGATATATTTCATATTTTTTTCCTTATTTTGTTAATAAATAGTGGTTTAATAAAGTTGCTAACTCATAGGCTTTTGAAGTTTGAGAGATTTGACTTAGCTCTTTTTTTGCCTCTTCATATTTTCCTTCATTTACCAAAACTAAAGCCTTATTAAATAAAGCAAACTCTTTTAATAGAAAATCACTTTGCATTGTTAAAGAGTTTAATTCTTCGATATTATTTGAAGCTGTTGCTGTTTGAAACTTTACTAATTCTTTTAACATAGGAAGTTCTATTGAAGCTACCTTATTGTCTTTTTTAGCTTGTAGAAATAATGCTATTTCGTAAAGTTTTTCACTTTTATTTTTTAGTGTTTCAAGTGCTTTTTCATCACCATTTTCTAAAAATTGACTTAAAGCAATATTTGCATCATGTTTATTTGAATTATCAATACTTTTTTTAACTGTAAAACCAATTAAACCAATAATTAAAATAACTACAGCTGCAATAATTAATGTTTTATATTTTTTAAAAAATCTTTCGCCTTTTACAAAATTTTCAATAAATTTTTCTTCGCTACTCAACTCATTTTTGATATAACCAACATCTTCTTTTAAACTCATTTTAAAAACCTTTTTTTAAACTAATTGATATGGTACAAAATTTTTGATAAAATCTTACTTTCTTTTATGAACTTTTTTGTATAATATTTCCCTATAAATTTTAAAGGCTATAAAAAAATGAATAAATTATTTCTAGTAACTACAACTGTAGCATTAGTTCTATCTCACTCACTTTTTGCAAAAGAAAAAGTAGAAGAAACTGAACAAACGAGATTTGAATCGTTATCAAAATTGACGAAAGTTATAGGAACTGTTGAAAAATATTATGTTGATGATATAAAACTACAAGAAATTGTTGATAAAACTTTAAAAGGCTTAATGCAAGAACTTGATGCACATTCAAGCTATCTTGATAAAAAAGCTTCAAAAGAGATGAGTATTCAAACTCAAGGTGAGTTTGGAGGACTTGGTATTACTGTTGGAATGAGAGATGGTGCTTTAACTGTAATTTCTCCAATAGATGATACTCCTGCATTTAAAGCTGGTATTAAATCTGGTGATATTATTTTAAAAATCAATGAAACATCAACTATTGGTATGACTTTAGATGAAGCAGTAACTTTAATGAGAGGTGAACCTAAAACTAACATAACAATTGCTGTTGTAAGAAAAGGTGAACTAAAACCATTAGAATTTAAAATGCAAAGAGATATTATAAAAATCCAATCAGTTTTTGCTAAAAAAATAGAAAATGAAAATTTACTTTATCTTAGAATTGCTAGTTTTGATGAAAAAGTTACAAATGACTTAGAAAAAATCATCAAAGAGAATAAAAATGTAAAAGGACTTATTTTAGACCTAAGAAATAATCCAGGTGGTTTATTAAATCAAGCAATTGGTGTTGTAAATTTATTTGTTGATAAAGGTGTAATTGTTTCTCAAAAAGGAAGAAGTGCTGAAGATGAAGAAAAATTTGAAGCTACAACTTCTGGAACAAAAACAAAGCTACCTTTAGTTGTATTGGTAAATGAAGGTTCAGCTTCAGCTTCAGAAATTGTTAGTGGTTCTTTACAAGACCACAAACGAGCAGTTATTGTAGGTGAAAAAACATTTGGTAAAGGTTCAGTTCAAGCTGTTCTTCCAATAAATGAAAGTAAAACAGAAAATATTAAATTGACTATTGCAAAATATTATTTACCAAGTGGAAGAACTATTCAAGCTGAAGGAGTAACTCCTGATGTAACAGCATATGCAGGAAAAGTTACACAAAATGATGATAATTCATTTAAAATAAAAGAAGCAGATTTGAAAAAACATCTTGAAGGAGAACTTCAAAAAGTTGATGAAACTAAAGATGCTATAAAAAAAGAAGAAAAAGCAATAAAAGATGAAACTAAAAAAACAATTTCGAAAGATGATTTATTAGAAGACAATCAATTAAATACTTCATTAGCGATTTTAAAAAGTTTAGTAATTATGAATAAATAACTGGAGAAAGAATGAAAATAGAAAAAATTATAGAACTTAATCTTTGGCCAAAAACAAAGAAAACTACAACTTTAAAAGGTATTTCAGAATTAGAAAATTTAGGTTACAACCTTTTTTACATAGGGAAGAATGCGGATTTATATAGCTGTCCAGGTGAAGAAGCTAAAGTTTTACTTGTAAGAAGTGATAGATGTTCTGTATTTGATATTCCATTAAATTTAGAAATAAAAGGAAAAGGTGTTTCTCAAACTGCGATTTCAAATTTTGGAGCGGATTTTGCAAAAAAAGCTGGAATTAGAACTGCAATTTTATCTGAAAATGTTGATTCATCATTAAGTATCGCACCAAGATGCCAAATGATGGAATTGTGTAAACCATTAGAAGCACAAATTGATGGTGAAGTAGTTCAATTTGAATTAATTTTTAGAAATTATTTAACTGGTTCTTTATTTGAAGCAACACAAAAAGGACAAGATCCTTATGGATTAAATCTTTCTTCTGATTTAAAAGAGTGGTCAAAATTTGAAACACCATTATTTACTCCTACAACAAAAGGTGTAAAAGATATTCCTTTAAATTCTCAAAAAGTAAGAGAAACTTTCCCAGAGATTGTTTCTAGTTTAGAAAAATTATTTAAAGATTTTACTAAATTTGCGCAAGAGAATGGAATTATTGTAGTTGATACAAAACTTGAAGTTTTTGTGAACTCAAAAGGTGAATGGGTTTTAGGAGATGAAGTTTTAACTCCTGAAAGTTCTAGATTTATTTCAAAAGAAGATTTTGATGCAGGAAACTATATCTCTATGGATAAACAAATTTTAAGAGATTTTGGAAAATCAGAAAATTGGAAAGAAAAAGCTAAAGATTTAAAAGCTGGTGAAAAATTAGAAGTTATTGTACCAGATAGCATAAAAAATAAAATATTAGATGGTTATAGCACTATATTAAATAGATTAAGTAAATAAACTGCTATAAAGTAGTTTTAGATATAATCCCAAAAATATTAAATGTAAGGTGATAAATGAAAGCAATTGTAAATGTAGGATTAAAACAAGGTGTACTTGATGATCAAGGGAAAGCAACTCATCATGCTTTAGATACTTTAGGTTTTAAAGATATAGTTAAAAATGTTAGAATTGGTAAACAAATTATTATTGAATTAAATTCTTCAAACAAACAAGATGCAGAAGTTGAAGTAAAAAAAATGTGTGAAAAACTTTTGGCAAATACAGTTATTGAAGATTACAATATAGAAATAGTAGGTTAATATGAAAATTTCAGTATTACAATTTCCTGGAACAAACTGTGAATATGATACAAAATATGCTTTTGAAAAATTAGGATGTGATGTAGAAATCATATGGCACAAAGATGATAAAATTCCTTCAGACACTGACTTAGTTGTAATTCCTGGTGGTTTTTCTTATGGAGATTATTTAAGAAGTGGAGCAATTGCAAGATTTGCAAATGTTATGGAATCTGTTAAAGAATATGCTGCAAAAGGTGGAAAAGTTTTAGGAATTTGTAATGGATTTCAAATATTATTAGAAGCTGGTTTATTACCTGGTGCTATGAAAAGAAATGACTCTTTACATTTTATTTCAAAATTTCATACAATAAAAGTTATAAATAATGATAATAAATTCTTAGCTTTAACAAAAAAAGACGATATTTTAAATATTCCTGTTGCTCACCATGATGGGAATTATTATATTGATGAAAAGGGATTAAAAGAGTTAGAAGATAATAATCAAATTCTTTTAAAATATTGTGATAAAAATGGTAATGTAGTGAATATGAATGGTTCTGTTTCTAATATCGCAGGAATTTGTAATAAAGATAAAAATGTATTTGGTTTAATGCCACACCCAGAAAGAGCTATCGAAGATATTTTAGGTTCAATTGATGGTGTAAATATGCTGAAAGGTTTTTTACAATAAAGAATTTTTCTTTATTGTAAAAAAAGAAATGAAAAAAAATATTTTTCTACTAATCTTAATCAACATCTTTTTATCACTAAATCTTTATGCTGCAAAAAATCTATATCTTTCTTACAAAGAAATCCCTGATAATGTTTATAAAAATCAAAGATTTGAAGTTACAGTAAAAGCACTTATTACTACAGATAATTTTACAAATTTAACTACAACTTTTTCAGATTCTTCAAATATAGAATTACTAAATGAAAATAATTCTTGGAAAAAGATTTCAAATGACACTTATGAAAATAGTTACTTTTTTAAAGTAAAAAGTGGTAATTTTAAATTACCAAATATTGAAGTAAATTTGTGGAATAACAATCTTTTAGTTGATTCATCAGAACTTAGTCCAAGTTTAGTTAGATATTCAGAGATTGGCAAAAGTGATGAAAGATACTCTAATATTATTGCTGATAATATAATATTAAAAGCATACAAAACAAAGCAATATAATAATACATCTGCTCTCACAATAATTGATATCGATGCAATTAACTCTAATTTAGAAGATTTCAAACTAAAAAATGTAGAAGAGCAAGGTTTATCAAATTTAAAAGAATGGGAAGATATTCAAAATTTAGTTTACTACTTTGTAACTCCAATATACCAAAAGAATCTAATTTTTACATACTATAATACAAAAACAAATAGCTTTAAAGATGTAAAAATACCATTGATTCTACAAAATGAATTAGTAAGTACACAAACTGATTTAAATCCTAATGATTCAACTTTTGAAAAGTATAAAAAAATAGCTGCAATAGTTGTTTTTGTTATTTTATTGCTAATTTTTATTTGGAAAAGATATAAAATAATACTATTTTTAACTATTATTTCATTAATTACTGCTATATTATATAACTTACCAAATAGTACAGGAATTGTAAAACCTGATTCGTTTGTATATATTTTACCTACAAAAAATTCAACGATTTTCTTTAAAGTAGATAAAGAAGAAAAAGTTGAAGTTTTACAAACAAAAAATGGTTTTATTAAAGTTTTAGGTATAAATAATGGATTTATAGGTTGGATAAAGGAAGAGAGTTTTGAAACGAATTAGAGGAATAGTTTTATTTATACAGTTTTCAATTACTGTTGCTATTACTGTTATGTTTATGTATATTTTCAGAAATCATACACATAAAGTTATAAAAATATGGATGAATTTCCAAATGTTTGTTTTGGGAATAACTCTTGAAACAGAAGGAAAACTAGACGAATCTTGTGATATGATAATAATTAATCATCAATCTTTACTCGATATTATCGTAATGGAATATATTCATTCAAGGGATATTGCTTGGGTTGCAAAAAAAGAGATAACTGATTTATTTTTCTTCGGTCATATAATAAAAGCACCAAGAATGATAAGTATTGATAGGGAAAATAAAGCTGGACTTATTCATCTATTAAGTGAAACAAAAGATAGATTAGAAAAAGGAAGACCAATAGCTATGTTTCCAGAGGGTACAAGAAGCGATGGAACTTTCATAGGAGAATTTAAGCCTGGTGCAAAAATGGTTGCAAATAAATATAATCTAAGGGTTCAGCCAGTAGTTATGTTTAATACAAGAAATATTGTAAATTCACAAAAAGCTGAAGCAGCGCCAGGAATTGTAAAAGTTGTATATCTTGAACCAGTACAAGCTTCAAAAGATACATCTTGGTATGAAGATACTGAAGTTTTAATGAAAAAACGATTTGAAGAAGAGTATAGAAAGTATGTCTCTTAGTTGGCAGACAGTTTTAGCGATTGGACTAGGAGGATTTCTAGGTGCAATAGTAAGAGCTTATTCTGTTCATTTTACAAATAGATATTTTTCAATAGAATTTCCTTTAGGAATTTTATTAGTAAATCTTATTGGTTCATTTGTTATTGGAATACTTTTTGCTTATTTTTCTCATTACACTATTTCAACAAATATAAAAGCTTTTTTAACAACAGGTTTTTTAGGTGCGTTGACTACCTATTCTACTTTTGCAATTGAGACTTATTTATTGTTTGGAACATCACTTTATCTTGCGATATTGAATATTTCATTAAATTTAATCGGAACAATCGTTGCTGCAGGTAGTGGATATAAGTTAATTCAATTTTTTTTAAAATAATTTAAAAGAAAAATATTTAAGCATTTTATAGTTATAATATTTGGAATATCAAAAAAAGGATAAACAATGCATATGCCAAGCGGTATGCAATTATTAGTAATTGTATTAATTATTTTAATATTATTTGGTGGTAAAAAAATCCCTGAACTTGCTAAAGGCTTAGGTTCTGGAATTAAAAACTTCAAAAAAGCTGTAAGAGAAGATGATGAAGAAACTGCTGATATAAAAAAAGTTGAAGCTGATGAAAAAAAAAGTGAATCATCTTCTAAAACAGAAACAAAACAGTCATAAGATACTAAAAAGGATTAATTATGAGTATGCCTAGCGGTATGGAATTATTAATAATTGTTTTAATTGTTTTAATCTTATTTGGTGGTAAAAAAATCCCTGAACTTGCTAAAGGCTTAGGATCTGGAATTAAGAATTTTAAAAAAGCCATGAAAGAAGATGAAGAAGAAATTGCTGATGCAAAGAAAGTCGATGAGATAGAAAAAAAAGAACAAACAACAAAATCATCTGAATCTACACAAACAAAACAATCATAAGAGAAAACATTGCAAAATTTAGTAAAAGAATTTATAGAAAAAGTATTAGAAACAAATATTGTTTTAGAAAAACCTAAAGATGTATCTTTAGGTCATTATGCAACTCCTGTTGCTTTTTCACTTGCAAAAGAGTTAAAAAAATCTCCTATGCTTATTGCACAGGACTTAATTGGACAACTTCAAAATCCTACAATTTTTGAAAAAGTTGAGGCGGTAAATGGATTTATCAATTTTAAATTATCTGCTTCATTTTTACAATCTTTAGTTGATATTTCACTTTCAGATAAAAAGAATTTTGCTAAACAAAATAAAAAAAGTGAAAAAGTTTTACTTGAATATGTTTCAGCAAATCCAACTGGACCACTCCATATAGGACATGCAAGAGGTGCAATTTTTGGAGACTCACTAGCTCGTGTTGGTAAACATTTAGGCTATGACATAACAACAGAATATTATATAAATGATGCTGGTTCACAAATGGATTTATTAGGACTTTCTGTAAATCTTGCGGCAAGAGATTTTATTTATGGTGAAGATATAACTTATCCTGAAGTTTATTATAGAGGCGATTATTTAATAGATATTGCTAATTTAGTAATAGAAAAATATGGAAAAGATTATATTTATGATGAAAATAATTTCAAAAATATAGCACTTTTTGGAAAAGATTTTGTTATGAATCTTATAGTTAAGGATTTAAAAGATTTAGGAATAGAGTTTGATAATTTTGTTTCAGAAAAATCTTTATACTCTTCTTGGGATGAAACAAAAAGAGTTTTAGAAGAAAATGGTTCTCTTTATGATAAAGATGATAAAACTTACTTAAAATCAACACAATATGGTGATGATAGTGATAGAGTTGTTGTAAGAGACAATGGAATTCCAACATATCTAGCTGGAGATATAATATATCATAAAAATAAATATGATAGAAATTTTGATAGATATATAAACATTTGGGGTGCAGATCACCATGGATATATCACAAGAGTAAAAGCTGCTATTGAATTTTTAGGAAATGATTCTTCAAAATTAGAAGTTCTTTTATCACAAATGGTTCAACTTTTAAAAGGTGGCGAACCATATAAAATGAGTAAAAGAAAAGGAAATGTTATTTTGATGTCAGAAATAACAGAAGAAATTGGAAGTGATGCTTTAAGATTTATTTTCTTGACAAAAAAAAGTGATACACACTTAGAATTTGATATCGATACACTTAAAAATCAAGATTCCTCTAATCCAATTTTTTATATAAATTATGCTCATGCTAGAATAAATCAAGTTTTTGTAAAAGCTGGAGTAAATTTTGATGATATAAAAGATATTAGTTTTGAAAAACTTAATCAAGATGGCTTAAACTTAGTTTATGAATCTTTACTTTTAGAATCAATCTTATCTGAAGCTTTTTCAAAAAGAGATATGCAAAAAATTACTGAATATCTATATAATTTAGCTTCATCTATTCATAAATTTTATAATGAACATAAAATTATAGGAAGTGATGAACAAAACCTTTACTTAAAAGTTTTAAGCATTGCTGCTTTAAGTATAAATGTAGGATTAAAATTATTAGGAATAGAAGCAAAAGAGATTATGTAATCTCTTTTTTCTATTTATTTTTCTTCTTTTCCAAAAGTTGCTAGAAATTCTTCTAAAGAGTATTTTATTCTATATTTTTCACTCATTAAGTGAATAAAAATATCACCCAAATCAATAATTGTCCAATCTTCATCTTCATCAACTCTTAAAAACTCTTCGCCTTTTGGCTTTAAACCTGTTTTTAAATAATCCAACAATGCAAAAGCATGTTTTGAATTTAAAGTTGTTGCAATAACAACATAATCAACCAAATAATTTTTTGATGTTAAATCAAAAATTTCAATATTTTCAGCTTTTTTATCACTTAATATTGTTTTTATATCTTCTAATCTCGTATTCAATGCTTACCTTTATCTAAATTTAATATATCCTCTTTTATCTCTTTTGGGATATATTTTGTATCAATTTGAGTTCTTAATAATGTAGAACTAACATCGATATCAATATTTAAGGTTTTAAAATCTTTTAATTTATCAGATTTATAACCACTTCTTGTTGCAATTACAAATTCTACCATTTTTTTTAACTCTTCAATTTTATACCATTTATCTAAATTTTCAACATTATCTTGACCTAAAATAAAATATATTTTAGAAGCTTTATATAAATCTTTTAGATAATTTACTGTATTAAAAGAGTAACTTAATTTTTCTTGGTTTATTTCATAATCGCTAATTTCAACTTTTTCAACTTTTTCAAAAACTTTCTTTAAAAGTTCAAATCTAACTTTAGGTTCTAAATAAAAATTACTTTTAAAAGGATTTAAGTATGTCGGAACAATAATCAGTTTATCAATTTCCAACTCTTCTAACGCTCTTTTCACAATAGCTTTATGAGCTATATGAATTGGGTCAAAACTACCACCAAAAATTGCAATTTTCACCTATTTAAAACCTTTGTAATATACTTAAATATTATTATAGCAATTTTTGGATAAAATATCTACCATTTAGATTTAGATTAAAGGGAACACATGGCTGTTAAAGTTGCAATAAATGGTTTAGGAAGAATCGGAAGATGTGTAGCAAGAATAATTGCAAGTCGAAACGATGTTGAGTTAGTAGCTGCAAATGCTAGTGGTAGTGAAGATATGATCCAATATAACTTAAAATATGATACAGTTCACGGACCAAAGCTTGATGTAAAAGTTGAAGATGGATATATTTATATTGGTAAAGATAAAGCTAAATTATTAAGTGAAAGAGATCCTGCAAAAATTAATTTTGCTGCTTATGGAGCGGATGTTGTTTTAGAGTGTACTGGTGCATTTTTAACTCAAGAGTCTTGTCAAGCATATATAGATAATGGTGTAAAAAAAGTTGTTATTTCAGCACCTGCAAAAGATGATACTCCAACATTTGTAATTGGTGCAAATGAAAATAGTTATGCAGGAGAACCAATCATATCAAATGCTTCTTGTACTACAAACGGTCTAGCTCCAGTAGCTCGTGTATTAGATGATGCGTTTGGGATTGAAAAAGGTTTAATGACAACAATTCACTCATATACTTCATCTCAACCAATTTTAGATGCAAAAGACAAAAAAGATCCAAGAAAAGGAAGAGCAGGTGCAACTAACTTAACTCCTTCAAGTACAGGTGCAGCTAAAGCTATTGGAAAAGTTATGCCTCATTTAAAAGGTAAACTAAATGGACAAGCAATTAGAGTTCCAACTCCAAATGTTTCTTTAGTTGATTTAACTGTTACACTTAAAAAAAATGTAACTTTGGAAGAAGTTTGTGAAGCATTTAAAGTATCTGCAAATGGAAACTTAAAAGGCATTTTAGGTATTGATGAAGAATATAGAGTAAGTTCTGATTTTAATGGTGAAACATTATCAACAGTTGTTCCCTTAGACACAATCCAAGTTATCGAAGGCAATATGGTAAAAGTTTTATCTTGGTATGACAACGAATGGGGATATTCAACAAGATTAGTGGACATGGGTGTTCACGTAGCTACAAAATAATTCTTTCAAGGGTAAAAATGCAATTACAAGAGATTAAAAATATTGAGATTACAGGTAAAAAAGTTTTTATTAGATGTGATTTTAACGTTCCTATGGATGAGTATAACAATATTACAGATGACAGAAGAATTAGAAGTGCTTTAAATACAATTAGATATTGTATTGATCATGATTGTTCAGTTATTTTATCGTCTCATTTTGGAAGACCAAAAGGTGGTTTTGAAGAAAAATACTCTTTATTACCAATAGCAAAAAGACTTCATATTTTATTAAAACAAGATATAAAAATGGCTCCAGGAGTTGTTGATGAAGAAACACTTAAAATAGCAAAAGAACTTAAAAGTGGAGAGATTTTACTTCTTGAAAATATGAGATTTGAGCTTGGTGAAACAAAAAATGATGAAGAATTAAGCAAAAAATTAGCTTCAATGGCAGAAATTTATATAAATGATGCTTTTGGTGTTTCACATAGAGCTCATGCTTCAGTTGAAGGAATTTCTAAATATTTTGATATTGAACACAAAGCTGCTGGATTTTTAATGGCAAAAGAGATTAAATTCTTTCACCATATAATTCACAATCCTAAGAGACCTTTTGTTGCAATCGTTGGAGGTTCAAAGGTGTCTGGTAAACTTGAAGCACTTTATAATCTTGTTCCAAAAGTTGATAAAATAATTATTGGTGGAGGAATGGCATTTACATTTTTAAAAGCACTTGGACACGAAATTGGAAACTCTTTAGTAGAAGATGATTTAATGCCAGAAGCTTTAAAAATTATGGAAAAAGCAAAATCAAAAGGGGTAAAACTATATTTACCTGTTGATGTTGTAGCAGCTGAAGCATTTGATGCAGAAGCAATTGCAAAAATTTCAACTATTCAAGAGATGCCAAAAGGTTGGATGGGATTAGATATAGGTCCAGCATCAGCACTTTTATTTAGTGAAGCTTTAAGTGATGCAAATACTATTTTATGGAATGGACCAATGGGTGTTTATGAAATGGATAGATTTGCAAAAGGTAGTACAAAAATTTCTCACGCAGTTGCAAACTCTTATGCGACAACTGTTGTAGGTGGAGGTGATACTGCTGACTTAGTTAGAGTAACTGGTGATGAGGATGATATGACATTTATTAGTACTGGAGGAGGAGCTTCTTTAGAATTAATAGAAGGAAAAGTTTTACCAGGAGTTAAAGCTTTAGTTATTGAGGAAAATGATTAATGCCTATAATTGCAAGTAATTTCAAAACTAATCATACAAGAAAATCAACTACTTTATTTGTAAATGAAGTAAATAATTTTTTGAAAAAAAATAAAATTTCTAATGAAGTTTATATTTTTCCAACATCAACTTCGTTGGATCATTTTGAGACTGTTCCTAATCTTATCATTGGAGTACAAAATGCTTATCCAACAACAAGTGGCTCATTTACTGGAGAAATAGGAACTTTTCAATTAAATGAATTTGAAATTAAAACAATTTTAATAGGTCATAGTGAAAGAAGACATATCTTAGGCGAAACTCAAGAAACAATTACAAAAAAATATGAGTTTTACAAAAATTTAGGATATAAAATCATTTATTGCATAGGTGAACCTTTAGAGATAAAAAAACAAGGTATTGAAAAAACTTTAGAATATATTTATGAACAATTTATTGGAATTGATGTAAATTACTCTAATTTGATACTTGCTTATGAACCAGTTTGGGCTATTGGTACAGGAGTTACTGCTACAATAGATGATATAAAAAATGTTCACAATGCAATAAAACAAAAAATTAATAAACCACTTTTATATGGTGGTAGTGTTAAAGTAGAAAATGTAAGAGAAATCTGCCAAATAGAAAATGTTGATGGTGCTTTAATTGGAACTGCTTCATGGAAAGTTGAAGATTTTATAGAAATTTTAGAAAATACAAAGGATTTATAAGATGTTAATGAAAGGTAAAAAAGGTGTAATTTTAGGTGTTGCAAATGATAAGTCAATTGCTTATGGAATAGCGAAAGCTTGCGCAGCACAAGGAGCTAAAATAGCTTTTACATACTTAAATGATTCACTAAAAAAAAGAGTTGAACCAATTGCTGCTGAATTTGGAAGTGAAAATTTAGTTTATCCTTGTGATGTTTCAAAACCTGAAGAAATAAAAGCATTAAAAGAGTCTTTAGAAAAAGATTTAGGAGAAATTGATTTTATCGTTCATTCTATTGCTTTTGCTCCAAAAGAAGGTTTAAGTGGAAGATTCTATGATATTTCAAAAGAGGCATTTGATATAGCTATGGATGTTTCTGTTTACTCTTTAATCGAAGTTACAAGAGAATTAAAACCACTTTTATCTAATAATTCATCTATTTTAACTCTATCTTATTATGGTGGAGTAAAATACATTCCAAATTATAATCTTATGGGAGTTGCAAAAGCAGCTTTAGAGATGACAACAAAATATCTTGCAGAAGATTTAGGAAAAGATGGTGTTAGAGTAAATGCAATTAGTGCAGGTCCAATCAAAACTTTAGCAGCAGCTGGAATTGGTGATTTTAGATTTATGTTAAAATGGAATGAAGCTCATTCACCACTTAAAAAGAATGTTTCTATAGATGAAGTAGGAAATTCAGGAATGTATTTACTTAGTGATTTAAGTAGTGCTGTAACTGGTGAAATTCATTATGTTGATAGTGGATACAATATTATGGGAATGCCAGCAGTTGATTTTTCAGGTGAAAAACCAAAAATTGCTTGGAATGGAGAAAAATAGTCAATAAGCGTAAGCTTTGACTATTTTGAAAGTTTTAATTCTGAATTTTTTTATAAAAGTTTAGATTTAAAATTTTAATTATGTTTAGGAAAAAAATGAGTATTAATTTTAAAGAATTAGCAAATAAATATCAAACACCATATTATGTATATGATTTTAACTATATTACGAACCAGTATGAAGAATTAAAAAGTGCCTTTAGAGCAAGAAAATCTCTTATTGCTTACGCAGTTAAAGCAAATTCAAATTTAAGTGTTATTAAACATTTAGCAAATCTTGGAGCTGGGGCAGATTGTGTTAGTATTGGTGAAGTAAAACGAGCTTTAAAAGTTGGTATTCCATCATACAAAATCATATTCTCAGGTGTTGGAAAAATTGATGATGAAATAAGACAAGCCTTAGAACTTGATATTTTAATGATAAATGTGGAGAGTTCTGCTGAACTTGATAGAGTTGAAATTATTGCAAAAGAGTTAAATAAAATTGCAAGAATTTCTATAAGAGTAAATCCAAATATTGACCCAAAAACTCATCCATATATCTCTACTGGATTACATGAAAATAAATTTGGAGTTGATATAGATACAGCAAAAAGAATGTATATTCAATGTAAAAATAGTGATTTTTTAGATCCAGTTGGAATTCACTGTCATATTGGTTCTCAATTAACTGAACTTCAACCAATAAAAGAAGCAGTTAAAATTGTTGCTGATTTAGTAAGAAACTTAAAAGCTATAAAAATTGAATTATCTTTTATAGATATTGGTGGTGGATTAGGAATCATTTATAAAGACGAAAAATTAATTGATACTTATGAGTATGCTCAATCAATTTTAGAAACTATGTTTGGTCTTGATATAACTATTATTTGTGAACCAGGAAGATTTATAGTAGGAAACTCAGGGATATTTGTAACAAAAGTTTTATATGAAAAAATAAATGGAAATAAAAGATTTGTTATTGTTGATGGAGCTATGAATGATTTGATTAGACCAGCTTTGTATAATGCTTATCATAAAATTGAAGTTTTAAATGACAATCAAGATTTTAGTGATTGTAATTTAGTTGGTCCTGTTTGTGAAAGTGGAGATTTTTTTGCCAAAAACATAAAATTACCAAAAACTGAACATAATGATTTAGTAGCAATTTATAGTGCAGGAGCTTATGGATTTACAATGTCAAGCAACTATAATACAAGAGGAAAAGTTGCTGAAATTGCTATTGAAGATGGAAAAGATAGATTAATTAGAAAAAGAGAAACTTTTGAGGATTTAATTGCTTTAGAAGAAGAGTTTATAAAATAAAGGCAAAATCTATGGCAAATGAAGATGGATTATTAGAGTTAAGAAACCAACTTGATAATATTGATAATAAACTTTTAGATTTACTAAATGAAAGAATGAAAATTGTCCATAAAGTTGGTAGTTTAAAAGCCAAAAGCGGTGGAGCGATATATAGACCAGATAGAGAAAAAGCTATTATTGATAGACTTGATAAAATTAATCAAGAAAATTCTGGACTATTAAATAGAAGTGCAATAGAAGCACTATTTTTAGAGATTTTTGCAATATCAAGAAATATAGAACTACCAGAAAATATAGGTTATCTTGGACCTCAAGGAAGTTTTACTCATCAAGCAGCAGAAGCTAGATTTGGAGCTATGAGTTCTTATGTTTCAGTTAGTTCAATAAAAGGCATTTTTAAAGAGTTAAAATCTAAAAAAATAAAATTTGGTGTTGTTCCAATAGAAAATTCATCAAATGGAATTGTAAATGATACTATAAATGGATTTACAAATTATGACTCAAAAATTGTTGCTGAAGTTATTTTAAATATTCATCATACTTTAGCAACAACTTGTGATAAAATAAGTGATATTAAAAAAATATATTCAAAAGATATCGCGTTTGATCAATGTAGAAAATTTTTAACAAATTTTGGACTTGATGAAGTTGAGTTAATTCCAGTAGAATCAACAACTAAAGCAGCAAAATTAGCAGCCAATGAAGCAAATAGTGCTGCAATTTGTGCTCATGTTGCTGCAAAACTATATAATCTTCCTATTTTATTTGAAAATATAGAAGATAAAGATAATAATAAAACAAGATTTTTTATTTTAAGTGATTTTGAAAATGCACCAAGTGGAAATGACAAAACTTCTATTTTAGTAAATCTTCCTGATGAACAAGGTGGATTAGTAAAGTTTTTAAATGATTTTAATAACGCAGGCATAAATTTAACAAAAATAAAATCGCATATAGTTGAAGGGAACTCTATATTTTTTATAGATTTTGACGGTCATAAAGATGATGAAAATGTAAAAAAAGTTTTAGAAAAACATAAACCTAGTGTAAAAATTTTAGGTTCTTATGTAAAAGAGATAAAAGATATTTAAAAGAGGAAAAAATGATATTTAATGAAGTATTAAAAAATGTTTCTACATATGAAGCAGGAAAACCAATTGAGTTAGTTGTAAGAGAATATGGAATAGATTCAAAAGATGTAATAAAACTAGCTTCAAATGAAAATCCATATGGAACAAGCCCAAAAGTTATCGCAAAAATTCAAGAATTAGCTAAAAATATGTGTTTATATCCAGATGATTCTATGTATGAATTAAAAGATGCTTTAGCTAAAAAATATAATTTAGAAAGCTCTAATATAATCATTGGTTCAGGAAGTGACCAAATACTAGAGTTTTGTATTCATGCAAAATGTAAAAAAGATTCGAAAATACTTATGGCAAAAACAACTTTTGCAATGTATGAAATCTATGGAAAACATGTTGGTGCAGAAATTATAAAAACAAACTCAGAACAACATAACCTTGAAGAGTTTTCAGAACTATATAAAAAACATGGTGCAGATATAATCTTCTTGTGTATTCCAAATAATCCATTAGGTGAATGTTTAGATAAAAATGATGTTTATGAGTTTTTAAAAACTATTGATAAAAATACCTTGGTTGTAGTTGATGGTGCTTACCAAGAATATGCAGCATTTAAAGATGAGAAAAAAAGAATTTGTCCAAAAGATTTAATAGATACTTTCCCAAATGCTATATACCTTGGAACATTTTCAAAAGCTTATTCTCTTGGTGGAATGAGAGTTGGTTATGGATTTGCACAAAATGAGATTATCCAAAACCTATATAAAATAAGAGCTCCGTTTAATATAACAACTTTGAGTTTAGCAGCAGCAATAGAAGCACTAAAAGATAAAGAGTTTGTAAATGATTGTATTTCTAAAAACTTTGAAGAGATGAAAAGATATGAAGAGTATGTAACAAAAAAAGGTTTTGAATATATACCTTCATATACAAACTTTATTACAATAAAATTTGGTGATAAATATGTGTCAAAAGAAGTAGCACAAAAACTATTAGAACGTGGTATGATAGTAAGAGATTTGACAAGTTATAAACAAAATGCAATAAGAGTTACAATAGGGAAACCTGAACAAAATACAAAATTATTTCAATTATTAGATGAAGTATTACAAAATTTATAATAGAGTTTAAAATGGATATAAAAGATAAATCACTAAAAGAGTTAGAAGAACTTTCTTCCCAAATCAGAGAAAGAATAATCGATGTTGTATCAAGAAAAGGTGGACATTTTTCATCTACTCTTGGTGCAGTTGAGCTAACACTTGGAATGCACTATGTATTTGATGCTTATAGTGATCCTTTTATTTTCGATGTATCTCATCAATGTTATCCTCATAAACTTCTTACTTCTCGTTGGGATGAATTTGAAACAATAAGACAATTTGGTGGACTTAGTGGTTTTACAAAACCAAAAGAAAGTCCTGCTGATTATTTTGTAGCAGGACATAGTTCAACTTCTATTTCACTTGCAGTTGGTGCAGCAAAATCAATAAAACTAAAAAAAGAAAAGAAAGTTCCAATAGTTATGATTGGTGATGGTTCTATGAGTGCAGGAATGGTTTATGAAGCACTAAATGAACTTGGAGATTTGAAACTTCCTGTAGTAATTATCTTAAATGATAATGAAATGAGTATTGCAAAACCAATAGGTGCTATTTCAAAATATTTATCTAAAATTTTAGCTGGAAAATATTATCAAAGTTTTAAATCAAAAGTTGATAAATTTATAAGAAAAAATATGCCAGAAGGTACAACATATCTAGCAAAAAGATTTGAAGAGGCATTTAAACTTATAACTCCTGGTATTTTATTTGAAGAGATGGGAATTGACTATATTGGTCCTATTGATGGACATGACTTAAAAGAAGTTATTGAAACTTTACAAATAGCAAAAGCTATGCAAAAACCAGTAATTGTACATGCTCATACAATAAAAGGTAAAGGTTACAAAATAGCAGAAGGTCAACATGAAGAGTGGCATGGAGTGGGACCATTTAATATTAAAGATGGTGAATTTATAAAAAAAGAAGCTCCAAAATCTGCAACTGCAGTATTTTCAGATGCCCTTTTAAACTTAGCCTGTAAATATGAAAATGTAGTAGGAGTAACTGCTGCAATGCCAAGTGGTACAGGAATAAATAAACTTATGGATGAATTTCCTGAAAGATTTTGGGATGTTGCAATTGCTGAACAACACGCAATAACATCAATGGCAGCAATGGCAAAAGAAGGATTTAAACCATTTATTACTATTTATTCTACATTCTTACAAAGAGGTTTTGATCAAATTATTCATGATGTTTGTTTGATGAATTTACCTGTAGTTTTTGCGATGGACAGAGCAGGAATTGTAGGAAATGATGGAGAAACACATCAAGGTGCATTTGATATTTCATTTTTAAGATTTATTCCAAATATGGTTTTATTTGCTCCAAGAGATAATGAAACATTAGAAGAATCTTTAGAATTTGCATATAATTTAAATAATCCTTGTGCTATTAGATATCCAAGAGGAGCTTTTAAAAAATTGAATTATGCCCCTACTCCTTTTGTTTTAGGAAAAGCTGAAATATTAAAAACAGGAATATCAAGTAAATTATTCATTGGTTATGGAGCAGGAGTATCAAGAGCAATCGATACAGAAGCTTTGCATAATGAAGATATAACAATTGTAGATTTAAGATTTGTAAAACCTTTGGATAAAAATTTATTGTTAGAACTCTCTAAAAAATATAATGATTGGTATATTTTCAGTGATTCACAAAAACAATGTGGTGTTGGAAGTGCTATTTTAGAATTCCTAAATGATGAAAAAATACATAATGTTCAACTAACTTCTTTTGAATACAATGATAAATTTATAGAACATGGTGATACAAAACTTGTAGAACAAAGTCTAGGTTTACTTCCTGAACAATTAGTTCAAAAAATAAAATAAATCAGCGATTCCAACTCGTTTAAATAGGATATTTTTTATCTTATATTATAAGAAGAAATTATAAAAATATTCTAAATTTATTATAAAAATTTATTTTCACTTAATAAAAATTCTCCTATAATAACTTACATTTCATTTAGGAGGATTTATTATGAAATTAGCAATCTCTTTATCAATATTATTAGGTGCAAGTACATTATTTGCAACTTCGTTGGTACAAAAAGCGAAAGATAGTGGCTTAGAAGCAATTCCTGCTCAAAAAGCACAATTGATGAAATTAATTGATGATCCAAAAGATCCAATCACAAAAGAAAAAGTAGATTTAGGGAAAAAATTATACTTTGATCCAAGACTTTCAAAAAGTGGAATTATTTCATGTAATACATGTCATAACTTAGGTTTAGGTGGAGCAGATGGAATTCCTGTTGCAATAGGTCATGGTTGGACAGCAAATCCACATCATTTAAACTCTCCAACAGTTTATAATTCTGTATTTTTTAAAGCACAATTTTGGGATGGTAGAAGCCCACACTTAGCAGATCAAGCACAAGGTCCAATTCAAGCAGGTCCAGAAATGGCTGCACCTCCATCACTTGTTGAACAAAGAATTAACTCTATTCCAGAATACGTTGCTGAATTTAAAAAAGCTTATGGAAATGATGTAAAAATTGATTTTGAGAAAATCACATCAACAATTGCAACTTTTGAAAAAACTTTAGTTACTCCTTCAAAATTTGATGAGTTTTTAAATGGAAATACAAAAGCTTTATCAAATGAAGAAAAAGAAGGATTAAATTTATTTATTGATAAAGGTTGTACAAGTTGCCATAATGGTATAGCTTTAGGTGGAACAATGCAACCATTTGAAGTTGCTTCAAAATATAAATTTACAAATGTTGGAGATTTTAAAGGTGATGCAAATGGTATGGTTAAAGCTCCAACTTTAAGAAATATAACAGAAACAGCACCATATTTCCATAATGGACAAATTTGGTCACTTAATGAGGCAGTTAAAGAGATGGGTTCAGTTCAATTAGGTATTGATATTTCTGATAATGATGCAGCAAAAATTGTAACATTTTTGAAAACATTAAAAGGTAAAAAACCAGCAATCTCTTATCCACAACTTCCAGAATCAACTCTTGATACTGAGAAACCGTCATTTAACTAAAAAATTTAAGAGGATTTTCCTCTTAAATTATAAAAACATTTTTAACTTTTCTACACAAAGTCCCATGGCTGTACTTTCATATCCAATAACATTTTTTATATAAGGTTTACAAAATCCTTCAACCATTATTGCTCCAGCTTTTCCAAAACATTCACCTGAGTTTAAATACTCTTTCATATCTTCTTTTTTAAATTCTGAAAATTGATAAGTTGTAATAGAAATATCAATAAATTCTTTCTCTTTTGATTTATAAATCATACAAGTAATAACTGAAGTTTTATTTTCACTTTGAAGTTCAAGCATAGCTTTAGCATCATCATAATCTTTTGCTTTTCTTAAAAGTTTCCCTTCACAAGTAACAACACTATCTGCAACTAAAAGTGCCATATCTTCAACACCATATTTTTTATAAAGTTCTTTGAATTTTCCTAAAGTTGCTTCATAACAAAATGATTTTGGATTTGTTGTTTTTATACTATCTTCATCAAAATCTCCACCATTTTGAATAAAATCAATTCCAAAGTTTTTTAAAATAAGTGCACGAGTTGGTGAATTTGAGCCAAGTCTTATCAAAATAGTCCTTTTTTATTTGGATTATACTCAA